>NZ_JAEKCN010000014.1:0-245529 GCF_016405455.1 Pseudomonas sp. MF7453
CTCCACCACACTAAACGCGCCAATCCTCGCCACCCCCGCCCCCAGCTTCGCCAACTGCGCCAATGCCTCACCACTATTTCCCTCAATCGTCCCCGCCACCTTCAACGAAAACTCACGCCCATCCACCCGAAACGGCCAATCCGGCGCCGCTCGGCGGAAGTTGAAGCGTAGGCAGTTGTGCTGGAGTAGATCCTGCGGCATCACCGGGGTGCCATGTTTTGCCAGGTACTCCGGTGAGGCGACGATAACTTGCCCGGTGGAGCCGATATGCCGGGCAGTCAGGGGGCTGTCGGCGAGGGGGCCGAAGCGGATGGCGACGTCAGCCTGGCCGCCGAGGATGTCTACGACTTCATCACCGAGCATCAGGTCGACGACGATGGCCGGATAGCGGGCGCTGAAGGCGGCGATCAGCGGGACGATGGTCATGCGGCCATGGGCCAGTGCGGCGCTGACTCGCAGGCGGCCGCGCGGGGTGCCCTGGTCGGTGATGGCGTCTTCGACTTCGGCCATGTCTGCGAGGATGCGCCGGGCGCCGCGCAGGTAGGCTTCGCCTTCGGCGGTGAAGGTGATGGCGCGGGTGGTACGCAGCAGCAGTCGGGTGCCGATGCGCTTTTCGGTGCGGGTGATGATGCGGCTGATGGACGAGGGCGTCAGCCCCAGGGCTCGCGCCGCGCCCGACAGGCTGCCGTGCTCGGCGACCATGGCAAACACTTCCATCTCCCCTGACCGACCACCGATATCCATTTGTGCCTCCTGCGCAAAGCTGTAGTTCCTAAGCTTGGGCTACTGCTTGAAAAGGCTGGATTGTAGCATTCGGCACACAGATGAGGAGTCAGCCATGCGTATCAATCCACCCCTTGTAGCCTTGTCCATCGGTGCCTTTGGCATCGGGGTCACGGAGTTTGCACCCATGGGCATGTTGCCCGGTATCGCCGCCGATCTTGGCGTATCCATTCCCGCCGCCGGGCTGTTGGTGAGTGCCTATGCCATGGGCGTGCTGATCGGCGCGCCGATCATGACCCTCGCCACGGCGAGGGTGCCGCGTCGTTATTTGCTGATCGGGCTGATGGCGATTTTTACCCTGGGCAATTTGTTGTCGGCACTGGCCACCAACTACCAGACGTTGATGATCGCCAGGCTGGTGACGTCGCTGAACCATGGAGCGTTTTTCGGTATTGGTTCGATTGTGGCAGCCAGTGTGGTAGCGCCAGAGAAACGCGCCGGGGCGGTCGCGGCGATGTTTCTCGGGCTGACCCTGGCGACCATTGGCGGCGTGCCGCTGGCCACCTGGTTTGGCGAGAACTTCGGTTGGCGCACGGCGTTCTGGGGTATCAGCGGCCTCGGCGCGGTGGTGATGGCAGCGCTGTGGTGGGCGTTGCCCAATGCACCCGCGCCTAAAGGTGGCAGCCTGATGGCGGAAATCCGCGTGTTGGGTCGCGGCCCGGTGCTGGCCGCGTTGGCGCTGACGGTGGTGGGCTCCAGTGCGATGTTTACGGTGTTCACGTACATCGCGCCGATTCTGCGCGACGTCACCCACGCCTCGACCAACTTCGTCACCGGGATGCTTGTACTGTTCGGTATCGGCCTGACCCTCGGCAACGTGTGGGGCGGCAAGTCGGCCGACCGTTCGGTGGACCGCACCTTAATCACCTCGCTGGTGGTGTTGATTGCCGTGCTGCTGGCCTTCTCGGTGCTGATGCAATGGCCGCTGCCTGCTGCCGTGTTGATCCTGTTATGGGGCGCCGCGAGTTTTGCCCTGGTGCCGCCGCTGCAGATGCGTGTGATGGAGGCTGCTAAAGATGCGCCCAACCTGGCTTCGGCGATGAACATCGGTGCGTTCAATTTTGGCAATGCGATTGGTGCGGCATTGGGGGGCGCGGTGATCAACGCCGGGCTGGGCTACCCGGCTATTTCCCTGGCCGGTGCAATCATGGCTGGGCTCGGCTTGATGATGGTGCTGGGTTTGGGCTGGCGCTCGCGCCGTGCAGACTCAGCCACTCGTCAGCACGCTGTAGAAGCCTGAGCGCCCTTACCACCGCGCGGTATTCCTGTCGTCTAGACTTCATGCACCTTCCAACCCGAGGAGCCTTGCGATGAACAACAAAAATACGATCTGCCTCTGGTACAACGGCGATGCGCTGGAGGCCGCGACCTTCTATGCCAACACCTTCCCTAACAGCGAAGTGAAGGCCGTGCACTATGCGCCTGGCGACTACCCGGCGGGCAAACAGGGCGATGAACTGACCGTGGAATTCACTGTGCTGGGTATCCCCTGCGTCGGCCTCAATGGCGGCCCGATGTTCAAGCACAGTGAAGCGTTTTCCTTTCAGGTGTCCACGGATGATCAGGAGGAAACTGACCGTTTGTGGCATGCCATCATCCACAATGGCGGGCAAGCAAGCGCCTGCGGCTGGTGCAAGGACAAGTGGGGGCTGTCGTGGCAGATTTCGCCACGGGTGTTGGTCGATGCGGTCACCAGTAAAGATCCGGCAGTGGCCAAGCGTGCGTTTGAGGCGATGATGACCATGACCAAGATTGACATCGCTACCATCGAAGCCGCCATCGTCGGGAACTGAACTGTGGGAGCGCTCGAGCCTTAGCGAGGCCGCGATGGCGGTGGGTCAGCCAACATAGATGGCGACAGCACCACCGCCATCGCAGGCAAGCCAGCTCCCACATTTGGATCGCGTGGCGTCAGGCACATAGAGGTCGGCAATCCTACAAGCCAGCCCCCTCCGTTGATCTTCGGCGCAATCCTGGATTGCGCGCCCTCCCCCATGCGGCAAAAAAATTCATGCAACGGACGTCCGGTTGCGACACGGGCAATAGCGGCCTATGTTTCAAGCCTTGCTTTGATTTGCTGTCCCCCCACCCTGTGCCCATCCCGTAACCAGGTGACGACATGCCCACCCTATCCCGCCCTGCCGTACTTGAGCTGATCGGCAACACCCCGCTGGTCAAGGTCAGCCGCTTCGATACCGGCCCTTGCACACTGTTTCTAAAGCTTGAATCACAAAACCCTGGCGGCTCCATCAAGGACCGCATCGGCCTGGCCATGATCGACGCCGCCGAGCGCGATGGCCGCTTGCGGCCTGGCGGCACCATCATTGAAGCCACCGCCGGCAATACCGGCCTGGGCCTGGCGCTGGTAGGCCGGGCCAAGGGTTATCGGGTGGTGTTGGTGGTGCCCGACAAGATGTCCACAGAAAAAGTGCTGCACCTGAAGGCCATGGGCGCCGAAGTGCATATCACCCGCTCTGATGTGGGCAAGGGCCATCCGGAGTATTACCAGGACGTGGCGGCACGGCTGGCCAAGGATATTCCGGGGTCGTTCTTCGCCGATCAGTTCAACAACCCGGCTAACCCGCTGGCCCACGAAACCAGCACCGCGCCGGAGATCTGGGCGCAGACCCAGCATGATGTCGATGCGATTGTGGTCGGCGTCGGCTCGGCCGGCACCCTCACCGGCTTGACGCGTTTTTTCAAGCGTGTGCAGCCAGAGCTGGCAATGGTACTGGCCGACCCGGTCGGTTCGGTGATGGCCGAATACAGCCGCAGCCGCCAGCTGGAAACGCCCGGTTCCTGGGCCGTGGAAGGCATCGGCGAAGACTTCATCCCGTCGATTGCCGACCTGTCCAGCGTGCGCCACGCCTACTCCATCAGCGATGAAGAGAGCTTCGATCACGCCCGCCAATTGCTCAAGGCCGAGGGCATTCTTGGCGGCTCGTCCACCGGCACCCTGCTCGCCGCTGCCTTGCGCTACTGCCGCGAGCAAACCGAGCCCAAGCGCGTGGTGACCTTTGTGTGCGACACCGGCACGCGTTATCTGTCAAAGGTCTATAACGACCAGTGGATGAACGACGCCGGCCTGTTGCAGTACAAGCACTACGGCGACCTGCGCGACCTGATCGCCCGCCGCTTCGAAGACGGCCGCGTAATCAGCGTAAGCCCCGACGACACCTTGCTCACCGCGTTCCAGCGCATGCGCCTGGCGGATGTGTCGCAACTGCCGGTGCTGGTAGACGGTCAACAATTGGCGGGCGTGATCGACGAATCGGATATTCTGCTGGGCCTGCACCATGACGCGGCGGACTTTTCCATGACCGTCGCCAGCGCCATGACCGACACGTTGCACACCCTGCCTCCCAGCGCCAGCCTGGCCCAATTGCAGGCGGAACTGGATCGCGGCCTGGTCGCCATTATTGCCGACGCCTCGGGCTTCCACGGCCTGATCACCCGCGTCGACCTGCTTAATCACCTACGGAGATCCCTTGCATGAGTCAGCCCGATAAAAGCGCGTTTGCCACCCGTGTGATCCACGCCGGGCAGTCACCCGACCCGACCACGGGCGCGCTGATGCCGCCGATCTACGCCAACTCCACCTACCTGCAAGACAGCCCCGGCGTGCACAAGGGCTTTGATTACGGACGCTCCCACAACCCCACGCGTTTTGCCCTGGAGCGTTGCGTGGCCGACCTCGAAGGCGGCAGCCAAGCGTTTGCATTTGCCTCGGGGCTGGCGGCGATTTCCACTGTGCTCGAACTGCTCGATGCCGGCGCGCATATCGTTTCGGGCAATGATCTGTATGGCGGTACCTTCCGGCTGTTCGACAAGGTGCGCCAGCGCAGTGCCGGGCACCGCTTCAGCTATGTCGACTTGAGCGACTTGTCGGCGTTTGAAGCGTCATTGCAGGACGACACGCGCATGGTCTGGGTCGAAACCCCGAGCAACCCGCTGCTGAGCCTGACCGACCTGCGCGCCGTCGCGCGTATCTGCCGGGCCCGCGGGATTATCTGCGTGGCCGACAACACCTTCGCCAGCCCCTGGATCCAGCGCCCGCTGGAGCTGGGCTTTGACATCGTGGTGCACTCCACCACCAAGTACCTCAACGGGCATTCCGATGTGATCGGCGGTATCGCCATCGTCGGCGACAACCCTGAACTGGCCGAACGCCTGGGCTTCCTGCAAAACTCCGTGGGCGCCATCGCCGGGCCTTTCGATGCCTTCCTGACCCTGCGCGGGGTAAAGACTCTGGCGCTGCGCATGGAGCGTCATTGCAGCAATGCCCTGGACCTGGCCACCTGGCTGGAGCAACAGCCGCAGGTATCGCGTGTTCACTACCCAGGCTTGAAATCCCACCCCCAGCATGAGTTGGCGAAACAGCAGATGCGCGGGTTTGGCGGGATGATTTCGGTGGATTTAAACAGCGACCTGGCCGGTGCAACACGCTTCCTGGAAAACGTCAAAATCTTCGCCCTGGCTGAAAGTCTCGGGGGCGTCGAAAGCCTGATCGAACACCCGGCGATCATGACCCATGCGAGCATCCCGGCGGCGACGCGGGCGCAGTTGGGGATTGGTGATGGGTTGGTGCGATTGTCGGTGGGGGTTGAGGATGTGGAGGATCTGCGCGCAGATCTGGCGCAAGCCTTGGCCCACATCTGACTCAATTTTTCCGGACGGCCTTATGTGGGAGCTGGCTTGCCTGCGATGCAGACACCTCGGTGTGTCTGTTACACCGCAGTGATGCTATCGCAGGCAAGCCAGCTCCCACACAAGCCCAGTCCCACAAGGGGCGTGTATCAGCCTTGGGTGACGTTGGCCCGCGCCGCATGCAGCTTCTTGTAGCTGTCGATCAAGCGCAAATGCCGGTCCAGCCCTTCCAGCTTCATGCTGGTCGGCGTCAACCCGTAGAACCGCACCCTGCCGTCCACCGAGCCGATCACCGCGTCCATGCGCTCATCGCCGAACATGCGTCGGAAATTAGCCTCGTAGTCTGCCAGTTCCAGGTCATCATCCAGTTCCATCTCCAGCACCGCATTCATCGCCTGGTAAAACAGGCCGCGCTCGACGGTGTTGTCGTTGTACTGCAGGAACATCTCCACGCATTCCTTGGCTTCTTCATACTGCTTCAAAGCCAGGAAGATCAGCAGTTTGAGCTCCAGGATAGTCAACTGGCCCCACGCGGTGTTGTCGTCGAACTCGATGCCGATCAGGGTGGTGATGTCGGTGTAGTCGTCCAGCTCGCTTTCAATCAGGCGCTCGACCAACGCTTGCAATTCGTCCTCATCAAGGCGATGCAAGTTGAGGATGTTTTCACGGAAGAACAGCGCCTTGTTGGTGTTGTCCCAGATCAAGTCGTCCACCGGGTAGATTTCCGAATAGTCCGGCACCAGGATGCGACAGGCCGTGGCGCCCAGGTGTTCGTACACCGCCATGTAGGACTCTTTGCCCATGCCTTCGAGGATGCCGAACAGGGTCGCGGCCTCCTGGGCGTTGGAATCTTCGCCATGGCCGGAGAAGTCCCATTCCACGAACTCGTAATCCGACTGTGCGCTGAAGAAGCGCCACGACACCACGCCGCTGGAGTCGATAAAGTGCTCGACGAAGTTGTTCGGCTCGGTCACCGCCTGGCCTTCGAAGGTCGGCTGCGGCAGGTCGTTCAAGCCTTCGAAGCTGCGGCCCTGCAGCAGTTCGGTGAGGCTGCGCTCCAGTGCCACTTCCAGGCTCGGGTGCGCGCCGAACGAGGCAAACACGCCACCGGTGCGCGGGTTCATCAAGGTCACGCACATCACCGGGAACTCACCGCCCAGGGACGCATCCTTGACCAGTACCGGGAAGCCCTGGGCCTCCAGGCCCTCAATACCGGCGAGGATGCCAGGGTATTTGGCCAACACGTCAGCGGGTACGTCCGGCAGGGCAAATTCACCTTCGATGATTTCGCGCTTCACCGCCCGCTCGAAAATCTCCGACAGGCACTGCACCTGGGCTTCGGCCAGGGTGTTGCCGGCGCTCATACCGTTGCTCAGGTAGAGGTTCTCGATCAGGTTGGACGGAAAATACACCACCTCGCCATCGGACTGGCGCACGAACGGCAGCGAGACAATGCCGCGGGCTTCATTGCCCGAGTTGGTGTCGAACAGGTGCGAACCGCGCAACTCGCCCTCGCGGTCGTAAACTTTCAGGCAGTAGGCATCGAGGATTTCACTCGGCAGCTTATCGTCGGGGCCCGGCTGAAACCAGCGCTCATCCGGGTAATGCACGAACGGCGCATTGGCCAGTTCTTCGCCCCAGAACTGGTCGTTATAAAAGAAGTTGCAGTTGAGCCGCTCGATAAACTCGCCCAGCGCCGACGCCAGTGCGCCCTCCTTCGTCGCGCCCTTGCCGTTGGTGAAGCACATCGGCGAATGCGCATCGCGGACATGCAGCGACCAGACGTTGGGCACGATATTGCGCCACGAGGCGATCTCAATCTTCATGCCCAGGCCGGCAAGGATCGAAGACATGTTGGCGATGGTCTGCTCCAGCGGCAGGTCCTTGCCGGCGATGTAAGTGCCCGCTTCGCAAGTCGTGTTTGGCATCAACAACGCCTGTGCGTCGGCGTCGAGATTTTCCACCTGCTCAATCACGAACTCCGGCCCGGCCTGCACCACTTTCTTCACAGTGCAACGGTCGATGGAACGCAGGATGCCCTGACGGTCCTTGTCAGAGATGTCGGCCGGCAGCTCGACCTGGATCTTGAAAATCTGGTTGTAGCGATTTTCCGGATCGACGATGTTGTTCTGCGACAGGCGAATATTCTCGGTGGGAATATTGCGCGTCTGGCAGTACAACTTCACAAAGTACGCCGCACACAACGCCGACGAAGCCAGGAAGTAATCGAATGGCCCCGGTGCCGACCCATCGCCCTTGTAGCGGATGGGCTGATCGGCAATCACCGTGAAGTCATCGAACTTGGCTTCAAGCCGAAGGTTGTCGAGAAAGTTGACCTTAATTTCCATGCGGGCACACCAGAATAACGAGCTAAACAAATTGGCCGCCATTATGAAGCGTTTCGCCGGGAAGTCTCAGGGTTTTGCGTGTGGGCTGCCGATCGGTGGTAACGTCCGCCCTGTGGGAGCGCGTTGCGCCAGTTGGATAATGTTCACCACTGCCAGGACAGGCCATGGAACCGATAGCGACGAACGCCGCATTGCTGATCATCGATATGCAAAAAGGCATGGCCGATCCTGCCCTTGGCCGCCGCAACAACCCAGACGCCGAACTGCGCATACAACATCTGCTTAATGCCTGGCGCCAGGCGCAACGCCCGATCATCCATGTGCGGCATATCTCCCGCTCTGGCGCTTCGGTGTTCCGGCCAGGCCAGCCAGGCTGTGAGTTTCAGGACGCGCTGCACCCGCTGACCCACGAGCATGTGGTGGAGAAAAACGTACCGGACGCATTTATTGCCACGGGCCTGGAGCGCTGGTTGCACATGCGCGCGATCAAGCAGCTGGTGATCGTTGGGGTCATCACTAACAATTCCGTGGAATCCACCGCACGCTCGGCCGGCAATCTGGGGTTCGACGTGATCGTGGCGGCGGACGCCTGTTTTACCTTCGATCAAGCCGACTTGTCGGGGCGGCTGTGGGCTGCTGAAGATGTACACGCGCTGTCGCTCGCTAATCTCGCGATGGATTATGCGAGGGTGTGCCAGACCAGTGAAATTCTGGCAATTCAGTGACAAGGAGGGTGAATATGCATTAAGGCGAGCGCATCGTGGTCATTGGCGCTGGCATTGTCGGGGCTCCACTGGCCTACCACCTGGCGGGCAAGGGTGCGAAGGTGGCGGCCATAGTGGGGCAACTAGCCAATGAAGAGGCAGGGCCTGCCCTGCGTTGGCCGCTTGCAGGCCACAGCGATTTTGTGACAGCTGGAAACCTGGGTGTATTCGTTGTGCAGGCACTTCACGCTGAAGGTTGCTGTAACATTCCCTCGCAAATCAATACAGCCAAGCCAGTACGAGGAGCGACAGTGCCATGAAGGAACATGATCAGATGAAACGCAGGCGCAAGACATTCAAAGCGCTTATCGACATAGAGCGCGATGGGGATGGAGACGGCTGGGTAACCTTTGACTGTTTCAGTGCCCGTATATCGCGCTCTGGCTATTATGGACACAAGCGAATCGGTGGCCTGCTTACCCTGCGCCTGCCTTTCATGTCCTTGGTGCAGCGATTTCCAGCGATAGAAGAGTCTGAAAACCGATGGGTACAGCTCAACGTAGCGTCCCATGCCAGCGAAAAATCGGTTGAAGCACTAGTCGTGATGTTTGGGGATAACGCTGAGCCTGTCGTCCTGCACATCTGCGACATCACACCTCTGGAGTTAAGCAAAGAGGAACATGACGCTTTCATGCTGACGAGCGCGCCGCGCTCCCCTGAAACACTCATTAGCGGTGTACTGGATGTCTCGTTGCAGCATGCCGGCCAACTCTCTGTCGCCGCATATGATGTAGGACAGGGTAACTGCAACGCGATAATTGATGAGTGCGCACACCCACGGGTCTTTTTTGATTTGGGATGGGCGCCCAACTTTCATGCGTGGACGCGACCACGGCGTCAGCCAAATTTATTCTCATGTGACGACGTCAGAGTTGCACCCGTTATTCTCTCTCATTGGGATATGGATCACTGGTCATACGCAATCGCCAGAAGCCAATACAACCCAACAAGCTTGACCACTCGGCACGAGTGGAACCGAGAGGCACTGGCTCGCTTCTGGATTGCCCGCGCGCCCGAGCGACCAGAACATCAGGTCAGCCCGCTAGCTTTGAGCTTTTATGAAGCGCTGACAAACAAGCAGCTTATGCCAGGCATTTCGGCCATGCTTCTGTGGCCGGATAACTGCAGGCAGATACGGTTCTCCGAAGGCTGGCTTGAAGCGTGTGAACCCACAACGCAGACTCCCGCTGACAGGAACAACACCGGAATAGCGCTATTTGTCCAACCCAAGTGCCAAGGGCCAGCAATTCTCATGACAGGTGACGCCGACTTTCCATCCATCCCCTCCCTCACAAGCAACCAACAACTTGAATTAGCCGGTATGGTGGCGCCTCATCACGGGTCAAAGATAACGGTGACCTCTGTACCTCGCCCCAAGCCGGACACCCCCATGAGATTGGTTCTATCCGTAGGTAAAGGAAATGGATACGGGCATCCCACGCAAGCGTCGCTCAATGCCTATCAAGCGGCTGGCTGGCATGGCACTGCGGTGCTGACTCAGGATCGGCAGATCTGCTGGGATGGTCACAACCACGACCATGCTCACGGCAACGTCATACTTAAGTTTTCGGTGAATACACCTGACCCTCTATGCGGTTGCTGGAGAGTACGCATGGGTAGCTTGTGCTTGACGCCAAGTATGGCCCCTACCGTTCCACCGATTGCAGGGGTAAAGCCTGTGCGATTACGTTAGGGCAAGATACCAACAGACTGGAAAACGATCTTCCTCTCATTGTGCCGAAACCATCCAACTCAAAAACGCCCGAAGGCGTGTAGCAAACGCCTCGCCCTCGGCGCTCGGGTTGCGTGCCTCAAACAGGAAGTAGGCGATTTGCACACGCATATTCGGGTAATGCTGAACAAACAGCCCGACGTACTCTTCCAGGGTGTGCGGCCACATTTGCGCATTGTCTGCACGCAAAGTGTGGGTAGCCCGGATCAAGGCCCGCGATGCTTCACGCTGCAGACGATGGCGTGTGTGCTCAGTGCTGGCCTGTTCGATACGCACGAGATACGCCGTGAGCGCCTGCTCGAAATCACCATTGACCGCCACCGCAATAGCCCGGGACGGGCGAAAGGCTTTGAAGTGCTGTGACAGGTCTTCGCCCCAGACACAGCGGCAATGATGTTTGAGCCAAAAGCCCCAGCTGTTTCGGTTTTCGGGCGCCAACACCTGGGCGCAATGGCCGATATCGAAGTCGATCTTGGTGACGCTCGGATGCCGTTGCTCCAAGGCGAGTCTGGCCGACTCCAATTGCTCAAGCGCGGGCGCATCCGCTGGTTCGATCAGTATCAGTGAAAGGTCAAGGTCGGAAACTCCGGCCTCGCCCTCGCCCCGAGCGATGCTGCCATACAGGTAAATTCCGTGCAGCCCCAGCGCGGGCTGAGACAGGGTGGCGCAGATGTCCGCCAGCAGCGGTTGGAACTCGGGTTGTATAGGGGTTTCGGTGACGGTGAGGATATAGCCGTCGGCATCGATGCCCGCGGGTTGTAGGGTGGGCATAAAGCATTTCCTAATGTCGAGCGCGGGAGGATGCGTCATGTCGCAACCGTCGTAAACACATCAACATAATCCTGTTGGCAAAACATCTCGACACGCCCTCCCAGTGAACTTTCTTACAAGTGCCATGCTCCTTTCCTATGCGAAGTCAGCGCGCCCTGACTCCAGGGCGCAGAACGATAAGGAGCCGCCACCACCATGACTACCCTACCCACCTACCCCGTCGTCAGACCTGGCCCGCTGCATGGGACCTTGCTGGCCGGCACCGTGCCGTTGTTTCTCGGCGCCTTGCTCAGTGATATCGCCTACGGCCAGAGTTATCAGATTCAATGGGCCAACTTCGCCTCCTGGCTGATCGCCGGCGCGCTGGTGTTCTGTGGTTTTGCCCTGCTGTTTGCGCTGGTCAACCTGGTGCGTGCCGAACACAAGGGCGGGCGCCCCGTGGCGTATTTCCTGCTGTTGCTGGCCACTTGGGTGCTCGGGCTGATCAATGCCTTCCAACACGCCAAGGACGCGTACGCCATGATGCCTGCCGGCCTGGTGCTGTCGGCCATCGTCACCGCCCTGGCGATCATCGCCACCTGGATCGGCTTGACCAACCTGCGCTCAGGAGCTGCCCGATGAAACCACTCAACACATTGACCGTGCTCAGCGCAGCTCTGCTGCTGAGTGCCTGTGGCGCCGAAGGTGACAAGACCCAGGCCCGCGGCCCCGACCCCAAGCTGCCCGAACAACAAAGCAGCCTGCTGCCAAGCATGAAGATCGCCGAGCCCACCCCGTGGGGCGAGCAAAAGCCCAAGGTGCCAGAAGGCTACAGCGTGACCGCCATCGCCACCGACCTGGCCATCCCGCGTCAGACCCTGGTGCTGCCCAACGGCGACATCCTCGTGGCCGAAGGCCGTGGCGGCAGTGCGGCCAAGCTCAAGCCCAAGGACGTGATTGCCAGTGTGATCAAGGCCCAGGGCAACACCAAGGTCAAAGGCGGCAACCGCATTACCCTGCTGCGCGATGCCGACGGTGACGGCACCTATGAACTCAAGACCATCTTCGCCGACAACCTCAACGCCCCCTACGGCCTGGCCTACGCCGACGGCAAACTGTATGTGGCCAACCAGGACGCATTGGTACGTTTTGACTACGCCGACGGCCAGACCAAGGCCAGCGCCCCGCCGGTCAAAGTCACCGACCTGCCGGCGCAGATCAACCACCACTGGACCAAGTCGTTGGCTATCAGTGATGACGGGCGCCAGCTGTATGTGGGCATCGGCTCCAACAGCAATATCACCGAGCGCGGCATGGAAGTGGAGATTGACCGCGCCATGGTCTGGCAGATCGACGCGGCCACCGGTGCGCACAAACCCTATGCCACCGGCCTGCGCAACCCGACGGCGTTGACCATCCAACCGGGCTCCGGGCAACTGTGGACGGTGGTCAACGAACGCGATGAACTCGGCCCCGACCTGGTGCCGGACTACCTGACGTCAGTGCGTGAAGGTGCCTTCTACGGCTGGCCCTACAGCTACTGGGGCCAGAACGTCGACCCACGCGCACAACCGCAGAACCCGGCCAAGGTGGCCTCGGCAATCAAGCCGGATTACAGCCTGGGTTCCCACGTGGCCGCACTGGGGGTGGATTTTTCCATCCCGGCCATGGGTGAACAATTTGCCGAGGGTGCGTTCGTCGGCGAGCACGGCAGCTGGAACCGTGATGCGCCGGTGGGCTACAAGGTGATCTTCGTACCGTTCAGTAACGGCAAGCCGGCGGGCGAGCCCATCGACTTCGCCACGGGTTTTCGCGGTGACGATGGCAAAACCCGTGGGCGCCCGGTGGGCGTGACGGTAGACCCCAAAGGCGCACTGATCATTGCCGACGACCTGGCCAATACCGTTTGGCGCGTCACCCGAAATAAATAAGCGGGTGTGACAGGGGCGGCGACGTCCCTGTCAGTCGTCCTTGTGCAATTGCGCTTCAAGCCAGGCCAGCAATGCAGCCACTTCCTCCCGACTGCCCGCACCGTGCTGCCTGTAGACCGAAATAGCCTCGGGCAAAAACACGCTTTCAGCACATGGGCGCACCAGCGCCCCACTCTCAATCAACCTGCTGGCCGTGCGACGCCAACCCATGGCGACACCGTGCCCTTCCACCGCCGCCTGCAACATCAGCGGGTAGCTGTCGAAGGTGACACTGCGTGCATCTTTGGCCAACTCCCGCCCGAACCCTTGCAGCCACTCATCCCACTCCATCAAGTGCGGAGGTTCAGAGCTATGGTGCAAAAAGGTGCAGGGCTGTAACTCGGCAAGCGATAACGGCTGCTGCGGACACAGGTAGGCGGGACTGCACACCGGAAACACTTCATCAGAAGCGGTAAACATCAGCGTGTGGGCGCCACTGGCGCGCCGGGTACTTTGCAGGGCCACATCGAAGTGGCCGTCGAACTGCGTGATGGGCCGCGTACAGGTCACCACCTGGATCTCAACCTGCGGGTATTGCTGGTGGAAAGTCGACAGGCGCGGCATCAACCAATAGAACGCCTCGCACAATTGGCACAACAGCACCACCCGATTGCGTTGCGGTGCCGCGCGCAGTTGAGCCGCGCCATCACTGATGCTTTGCAACGCGGCGCTGACCACCCGCCCCAGCTCGCGCCCCTCTTGGGTCAGGAATACCGCGCGGTTGCGCCGACTAAACAGTTTCACCCCCAGGTTATCTTCCAGCCCGCGAATCTGTCGGCTGACAGCGGCTTGGGTGATGTGCAACTCATCGGCCGCCCTGGAAAAACTCTCCAGGCGCGCGGCGGCCTCAAACGGCAACAGGCTGGCGAGTGGCGGTAGGGTTTTGCCAAGTAGATTCATAATCTGAGGTAATACATCAACGGCCGAGAACTCGTTTGTAGCACAGCCTCGTGGCTGGGCACCATGGATCCATTACTTCATGGGCCAGACTGATGAGTACTTCCCAAGCCTCTGTTTTCGTCGGTGTGATATGCGCGGTGGTCGCCACCCTTGGCTGGGCGCTGAACTTCATTGCGCCCTATGTCACCGGGGCTTACAGCCTCTACGATCTTATGGCTGTGCGCTTTCTGATGGCCGGCGGGCTGGGCATCGTCTGGATGATCCTGTGCCGATCGCAACTGCGGACACTCAGCCGTGGCCAGTGCCTGTTCGCGGCGCTGCTGGGCGCATTGGGTTGCGTGGGTTATGGCGTGTGCATTGCGGCCGGTGTGATATTCGGTGGCCCGGTGTTGACGCCAGCGTTTGTCGGGATGGTCCCGGTGCTGCTGGCGCTGATAGGCAACGCCCGCCATAAAACCCTGCACTGGCGCCAGTTGATGACGCCGTTGGCTTGCCTCACTGTGGGGCTTTTGCTGGCCAATATCAGCAGCCTCCATCAGCCCTCGTTGGGCACCGGCGCCTGGCTGGCCGGGTTGTTTTTCTCCTTGGGCGCGGTGGCCTTGTGGCTGGGCTTCAGCGTGATCAACCAGACGCAGCTGGCACGCCTGCCGGATGGCGCAACCGGCCTGTGGACCGCCCTGATGTTGGTGGGCGCAGGCGTTGCGGCGCTGTGCCTGCTGCCCTGGATATACGCGCTAGGCTTGTTGCAGTTGCCCATCCTTGGTGCTGGCTTGCATCAGGCATGGCCGCTGTATGCCTGGAGCCTGGTGATCGCGGTGATGTCCACCGTCGTCGGTGCGTGGGCGTGGAACGCTGCGACGCGGCGCTTGCCCATGGTTCTGAGCGGCCAGTTGATTGCGCTGGAATCCCTGTTTGCAACCCTGCTCGGCCTGTGGTTTCACCAGCGCTGGCCGACGGCTATGGAAGCCGCGGGCCTGGCCGCGGTGCTGATCGGTGTAGTGATGGCGGTTCGTATCATCCTGGCGGGCGCAAAGTCCATGACAACCCGCGAGGCTTCAGAGGGATTCAATCATGACCCATGCAAGTGACGCCTTGGCGCTGCAGAAGATGCGCCAGAAGCCATCGTTGCCGCGCTGATGGCGTTTCTACGGTTGCCTGAAGCGGACCCTACAGATCCGTAATTTCCTTGTGACGCGGCACCAGTGCCTTCATCACGCTCCAGGCCACCAGGTAAGCCAGGGCGCAGATGGCGAACATGATCATGTAGCCGGTGTGGATGTCGTTGATGGACTTGTAGTAGTCGAACACCCAACCGCCGATCTTGGTCATGACCACGCCGCCCAGGCCCCCGGCCATGCCGCCAATGCCGACCACCGAAGCCACGGTTTTCTGCGGGAACATATCGGACACGGTGGTGAAGATATTGCACGACCACGCCTGGTGCGCCGAGGCGCCCACGCCGATCAACAGCACCGGCACCCAGAAGCTCAGGTAACCCAGGGGCTGTGCCAGTAATACCACCAGCGGGAACAGCGCAATCACCAGCATGGCTTTCATGCGCCCGTCATAGGGTGCGTCGCCGCGCGCCATGAAGTAGCTGGGGAACCAGCCGCCACCGATGCTGCCGACCATGGTCATGCTGTACAGCACTGCCAACGGCATCACGATATCGGCGCCTTTCATGCCGTATTGCGCCGACAGGTAGGTGGGCAGCCAAAACAGGAAAAACCACCACACCCCGTCAGTCATGAACTTGCCGAACGCGAACGCCCACGTCTGGCGGTAGGTCAGCAGTTTGAACCAGGAAACTTTCTTTGCGCTGGTCTGCGCGGGCGCAGGAGTGAAAGGCTGTACGGTTTGATCGCTGCGGATGTAGGCCAGTTCTTCGGCGGACAGGCGTTTTTGCTGTTCCGGTTTTTCGTACACGGCGGCCCAGACCGCCACCCACACAAAACCCAACATGCCGATGACCATGAACGCTGCTTCCCAACCCCACAAGCCAGCGATCAACGGCACGCAGATCGGCGCCAGGATTGCGCCGACGTTGGCACCGGAGTTGAAGATGCCGGTAGCCAGGGAGCGTTCCTTCTTGGGGAAATATTCAGCGGTGGCTTTGATGGCGATGGGGAAATTACCCGCTTCGCCGATCGCCAACACCGCACGCGACAGCATGAAACCGGCAATCGACACCGGAATCACCGCCAGGCCAATCGCGCTGCTGAGCGCCGCAACGCCCTGGCCCATCGGCACCGAAAACGCATGCATGATCGCCCCGGTGGACCAGATACCGATCGCCACCACATAGGCGGCCTTGGTGCCGATCTTGTCGACGAAGCGCCCGGCAAACAGCATGGAAATTGCGTAAACAAACTGGAATACCGCGGCGATGTTGGCGTAATCGGTGTTACTCCAGCCAAATTGCGTCGAGAGCTGCGGCGCCAACAGGCTCAGCACCTGACGGTCGAGATAGTTGACCGTGGTCGCGAAAAACAGCATCGCGCAGATCGTCCAGCGATAGCTGCCGACCGCCTGGCCGACACGATAGGCACTGATGGGCTCGTTCAGATTCATGGCATCACTTTTTTATTTTTGTTAGGTAAGACATATGTAACGTCATATGTCGTCGTACAACTGCGACTTTTATATCGGTACGTCCTTGCAGTGTCAATCTGAACGAGCACCGTTTATCGAGGAATTATGCGAATTTAAAAAGCGTCAGACACGAGCAGTTGTAGGATGACAAACCCGCAGCACCAGGCTGGGTGCCTGACCAGGTACATCATCAAGCACGCCAAAGGGTTGCATGCCGATCTTCTCCAGCACGCGGATCGAGGCGGCATGATCGGGTCGTACAAGCCCGAAAACCTCGGGCAAGCCGAGGTTCACAAAGGCCAGCGCCAATGCATCACGGCCCACCTCGGTGGCGTAGCCCTGCCCCCAGGCTTCGACGGCAAATCGGTAACCCAGATTAATACGCGGTGTTGTCAGATAGTTGAGCGGTGCAATGCCGCCAAACCCGATGATGCGTTCAGGCGCCTCTCTGCGGGCAATTGCCCACCAGCCGTAGCCGTTAAGCGCCCATTGTTCCATCCAGTGAGCCAACAAGCGTTGGGCCGCTGCAAGATCGGGCATGGGCCCGGCGGGGTTGAATAAATTGGTCTGCGGATCGCCGAAAATTGCGAACAGCCGCTGGACATCAGCCTGCCGCGGTTGGCGGTAGATAAGGCGTGAGTGGAGGTTTGGCATACAAATAACGTCCCGATTTTGCGGCATGACCGAACCCAGTTTAGTCAACAAAGCCGCCACCGGCGCTCAGCAATGTGGCAGGAGACGCCAGTCGGCCAAGCGTACATTGCCCTCTGTAGGAGCGAGCTTGCTCGCGAAAAACGCCAACGATAAAGCGTGCTTCCTGAATGAACGCGGCGCCGGTAAATTTTTCGCGAGCAAGCTCGCTCCTACAGAGCCAAACCCCGAGGGCTATCAGGCCGCCATCGGGGGCAAGCCCCCTCCCACATTTGAATTTGGTTGAGACCTGGATTTGCGCATCGCCGCAGTGACACTCACAACGATATTTTCGCTAATGCGAGAAAAAATAGCCGAAGCGGTGAATTATTTCGTGTCCACTTGTATCTGAACTGACAGAGCGGTGCCATCGTAGCGATGGCACCTCCCCGTTCAGCTTTAGAGTGGCCCGCATGAAACTACGGAAAAAACGCGTCAAACCCATCGGCTTGAAAGACATCACCATTGTCGACGACAACAAGATGCGCAAGGCGATCACCGCTGCCGCCCTTGGCAATGCCATGGAATGGTTCGACTTTGGCGTCTACGGCTTTGTCGCCTATGTGCTGGGCAAGGTGTTCTTCCCCGACGCGTCCCCCAGCGTACAAATGATCGCTGCACTGGCCACCTTCTCCGTGCCCTTCCTGATTCGTCCATTGGGCGGCCTGTTCTTCGGCGCGCTGGGCGATAAGTACGGGCGGCAAAAAGTCCTGGCGGCCACGATCGTAATCATGTCCCTGAGCACCTTCGCCATTGGCTTGATTCCCGGCTATGCCTCCATTGGCATCTGGGCGCCGATCCTGCTGCTGTTGTGCAAAATGGCCCAAGGCTTCTCGGTGGGCGGCGAGTACACCGGCGCGTCGATCTTCGTCGCCGAGTACGCCCCGGACCGCAAGCGCGGGTTCCTCGGCAGTTGGCTGGATTTCGGCTCGATCGCCGGTTTCGTCCTCGGTGCCGGTGTGGTGGTACTGATTTCTACCGTGCTCGGCGAAGCGGAATTCGAGTCCTGGGGCTGGCGCCTGCCGTTCTTCCTTGCCCTGCCCCTGGGCATTATCGGCCTGTACCTGCGCCATGCACTGGAAGAGACACCAGCGTTCCAGCAGCACGTCGACAAGCTTGAACAGGGCGACCGCGAAGGCTTGAGCCACGGCCCTAAAGTCTCATTCAAGGAAATCGCCACCAAGCACTGGCGCAGCCTGTTGACCTGCATCGGGATCGTCGCGGCCACCAACGTGACGTACTACATGCTGCTCACCTATATGCCCAGCTACCTGTCGCACAACCTGCATTACGCCGAAAACAGCGGCGTGCTGATCATCATCGCGATCATGGTCGGCATGTTGTTTGTGCAGCCGTTCATTGGCTTTGTCAGCGACAAGATCGGCCGCAAGCCGTTCATCATCGCCGGCAGCATCGGCCTGCTGTTCCTGTCGATCCCGGCGTTCATGCTGATCACCAGCGGCAAGACCGGCTTGATCTTCAGCGGCCTGTTGATCCTGGCGATTGTGCTGAACTTCTTTATCGGCGTGATGGCCTCGACCTTGCCGGCCATGTTCCCCACCCACCTGCGCTACAGCGCACTGGCCAGTGCTTTCAACGTCTCGGTGCTGATCGCTGGCGTGACGCCGACCGCCGTAGCCTGGCTGGTAGAGAGCACCAACGACCTGTACATGCCCGCCTACTACCTGATGGTGTTTGCAGTGGTTGGCCTGATCACCGGCCTGACCATGAAGGAAACCGCCAACAAGCCACTGCGCGGCGCGGCCCCGGCAGCTTCCGACATGGAAGAAGCCAAAGAGCTGCTGCAGGAGCATCACGACAATATCGAGCAGAAAATCGAAGACATCGACGCCGAGATTGCCGCGCTGCAAACCAAGCGCGAAAACCTGGTGCAACAACATCCGCGGATTAACTAGGCCTGACTGTGCGTGGTCGCTGGCAGCGACCACGCCACTGGAGTGTTCAGCATGGCTACAAGCGTCACCGCCGCACAATCGCTACTCAGCGCAGATGAACGCGCCGCTATTGCAGAAATCGAAGCCACCACCAACATTCTCAAGCTGGTCACGCGTTTGACCGGGATGAGGTTTGCCGGCATCGCCAAGTTCACCGACCAGGAATGGGTGGTGTGTTCGGCCTACGACCCGCTGCAAATGGGCATCCATGTCGACGATGTACTCGACCTGGAAACCACCTTGTGCAGTGAGTTTTGCATTGACCCGCAGGTGTTGTTCATTCCGCAAGTCAGCCAGAACGGCCGTTTCGCGGCGCGCCCGGTGGTCAAGCAATACGCCATCGAAAGCTATGCCGGTGCACCGATCTTTCTACCCGATGGGCGCCTGTTCGGCGCACTGTGTGCGCTGGACTCGCGGGCAATGCTGTTCGATGACCCCAACCTGCCCGAAACCCTGAGCCTGTTTGCACGGCTGATCGGCTGCATTTTCTACGCTAACCTGGCCCCGGATCAGTAACCCCTGCCCTGCCCCGCAGCGCGGCCATGTCGCGCTTGGGTGGCACACCAAACAAACGGCTGTACTCACGACTGAACTGTGACGGGCTCTCATAGCCCACTTTGAACGCTGCGCTGGACACGTCCTGGTGCTCGTTCAACATCAAGCGCCGCGCCTCATTCAAGCGCAGCCATTTTTGATACTGCAACGGGCTCATTGCGGTCAATTGTCGGAAATGATGATGAAAAGTCGCTGCGCTCATCTGCACCCGTGCTGCCAATTCCTCCACGCGTAGCGCTACGTCGAAATTCAACTTCAGCCAATCGATGGCCTTGGCGATCCGATAACCCTGCCCGTCCACCGAGCAGATCTGGCGCAAGCGGCCGGCCTGGTCGCTTTTCAATAGCCGGTAATGAATCTCGCGCTGGATCAACGGCGCGAGTACCGGTATTGCTTCGGGCTCCTCCAGCAAGGCGACCAGGCGCGCGAATGCGTTGAGCAAACCGTCGGTGACCGTGCCGATGCCCACGCCTTTCAACACGGCGCGCTCACGGGTCGGCGGCAGATCACCCTGGGCAATCAGCTCGGCCAACATGCGCAAGTCGAGTTTGAACGTCAGCCCCAGGCACGGTTGCTCGGGGCTGGCGACCAGCACCTGCGAATTGGCCGGAATATCCAGCGACGTCACCAGAAAGCGTGAGCTGTCGTAGGGGTAACCCTCACCGCCGACCCACAATTGCTTCTGGCCCCGCACCACCAGCACGATGCACGGTTCGATCATGCACACCACGGGCGCGGCCGGTTGTTCTCGCCGATAGAAGCCCAGCCCGGGAATCGGCAAAGAGTAGTCGCCGGTCGATGGAGTGCGCGACCCGATGGACTGCGCGAGCGCTTGCAGGGATGAAGAATGAATGCTCATAACGGACTCTTTTGCCTCTTTGCGCAACTTTACTCCCACGCGCCTCAGGAGTCCTCGGTATACCGCCAGACTCAGAGGATCAGGCAAGTAATCCGGCGGATCGCACTATGGAACCTGGGGTTTGATCCGGAAAATGCGCAGGCCATTGACGCATTAACGGGTTTACACCATGTCCGATACACCTACCAAAAGCAGTTGGGGCGCGGTACTGGCGATGTCCCTCGCCGCGTTCGCCCTGGTCGCCTCTGAATTCATGCCCGTCAGCCTGCTGACACCGCTGGCCGCCGATCTGCACATCACCGAAGGTCAGGCCGGCCAGGGCATTTCCGTGTCCGGGGTGTTTGCCCTGCTCACCAGCCTGGTGATCGCTTCGATCGCTGCGCGGGTGGATCGCAAGCGTCTTTTGATGGCGTTAACGCTGCTGATGATTATCTCCGGCACCGTGGTGGCGTTAGCGCCCAATTACCTGGTGTTCATGCTCGGTCGAGCGTTGATTGGCGTGGCGATTGGTGGTTTCTGGTCATTGTCGGCGGCCACGGCGATGCGCCTGGTGCCACAAGCGCAAGTGCCTCGTGCCCTGGCCATCGTCAATGGCGGCAACGCGTTGGCGACAGTGATTGCCGCACCGCTGGGCAGCTTTCTTGGCGGGATCATCGGCTGGCGCGGTGCGTTTTTCTGCGTGGTACCGGTGGCTGTGGTTGCTTTGGTATGGCTGCTGATCAGCCTTCCCGCGCTGAAAAACCAGGGTGCAGCGAAAACCGCCAATGCCTTGCGCCTGATGAAGAACCCCAAGGTGACCTTGGGCATGCTCGCCGTCAGCGTGTTCTTCATGGGCCAGTTCATGTTGTTCACCTATCTGCGCCCATTTCTGGAAAGCGTCACGCAGGTTGAGGTGTCCACATTGTCGTTGATGCTGTTGGTGCTTGGCCTGGCTGGCCTGGCCGGTACGTTTTTGATTGATCGCTTCCTTAAGCACAACCTGTACCCGACACTGATTGCCATCCCGCTGATCATGGCAGGCCTCGCACTTGCATTGGTGCAATGGGGCAGCTCGCCGATGATGACCACGCTATTGCTCGGCAGTTGGGGCCTGGTGGCAACCGCCGCACCTGTGGGCTGGTGGACGTGGCTGGCGCAGACGCTGCCCGATGACGCCGAGGCGGGCGGTGGATTGATGGTGGCCATCATCCAATTGGCGATTGCTGCCGGCGCTACCGTGGGCGGCGTGGCGTTCGACCTGAGCGGCTACCAGGCCACCTTTGAGCTCAGTGCTGGTTTGTTGGTGGTCGCCACGTTGCTGGCCTACCTCGCGTCACGCCGCGCTATGCAAACTCGCGTTATCAGCGGTGCTACCTGAAAAAATGACTCGGCGTCTTGCCAAACTGTTTCTTGAACATGCTGGTAAAGGCGCTGGGGCTTTCGTAGCCCAGTTCAAACGCCACATCGATAATCTTCTGCCCGACCGCAATACGTTCCAGCGCCAATAGCAGCCGTGCCTGCTGGCGCCACTGGCCGAAGGTCATGCCGGTTTCCTTGCGAAACAGGCGCTGGATCGTGGTTTGATCCAGCCCCAGGCGTGCGCTCCAGTCGGCGACGGTGGAGGCATCCCCCGGTTCGTCCTGCAGCGCCAGGCAAATCGGGCTCAGGCGCGGGTCGGCGGGCTGCGGCAGGGACAGGGGCAAGTCCGGCAGGATCGCCAGTTCGTCGAGGATCAGGTGCATGATCCTGGCATCGCGTGAGTCGTCGGCATACGGCGGCTTCAAGCTGACCGACGATTTGATCAGCTCACTCAGCAACGGCGAAACCGTCACCGTCTTCGGCTCGGCGGGCAGGTTCGGGAAACGGTCCGGGCGCACGAATACGCTGCGCATCTTCAACGTGCCCACGCAGCGCAGCGAATGCACTTGCCCGCACGGCATCCAGAAGCCACGGTTGGGGGGCACCGTCCATTGATTCAGCGCCGAATACACCACCATCACCCCGCCGATGGCATAGAGCAGTTGATGCTTGTTGTGGCGGTGTTCCGGGATCACCCAGTTTTCCGGATAATCGGTGGCCGAGCTGATGACGGCCCAATCGCCTTCATCGATCTCCTGCAGAAATTTGTCGAGGGATTTGATTGTTTCGCCCTTTTTGCGATGGTTTATGCCCGAATTTCGCGAGACAGGCATTTTCATCGAATTTAGCATAGCTTTCGAAACAATTAGAAATGGCTGACCGCTAAAGTACCGTCTGCCCCTGTTCGCTGCCTTGTATGGAATGCCCGCATGTCGAGCCTCACCGCGACACCCGCCGCTGCCACCACGACGCCCCAGGTAAGCCCTTTGGTTATGCGCGTCCTCGGCGCCTGTGCCCTGGCGCATATGATCAACGACCTGATCCAGGCCGTGCTGCCGTCGATCTACCCGATGCTCAAGGCCAATTACGGCCTGAGCTTCACCCAGGTCGGCCTGATCACCCTGACCTTCCAGTTGACCGCCTCCCTGCTGCAACCGTGGATCGGCTACCACACCGATCGCCACCCCAAGCCCTGGCTGCTGCCGGCGGGCATGGTGTGCACCTTGATCGGTATTTTGATGCTGGCGTTTGTCGGCAACTTCCCGGCGATTCTGCTCGCGGCGGGGCTGGTGGGTGTCGGCTCGTCGACCTTCCACCCGGAAACCTCGCGGGTCGCCCGCCTGGCCTCCGGAGGGCGCTACGGCCTGGCGCAATCGACCTTCCAGGTCGGCGGCAACACCGGCAGCGCGTTCGGCCCGTTGCTGGCGGCAGCGATCATCATTCCCTACGGCCAAACCCATATCGCCTGGTTCGGCCTGTTTGCGGTGTTCGCGATCCTGGTGCTGTATGGCTTGAGCCGCTGGTACCGTCACCACCTCAACCTGTTCAAGCTCAAGCAAGGCAGCCAGGCCACCCACGGCTTGTCCAAAGGCCGCGTGACCTTCGCCCTGGTGGTATTGGCCGTGCTGGTGTTTTCCAAATACTGGTACATGACCAGCCTGACCAGCTACTTCACGTTTTACCTGATTGAAAAATTCCAGCTGTCAGTGGCCAGCTCCCAGATGTACCTGTTCCTGTTCCTTGGGGCAGTGGCGGTCGGCACCTTCGCCGGGGGACCGATCGGCGACAAGATCGGCCGCAAGAAGGTCATCTGGTTCTCGATCCTCGGCGCCGCGCCGTTTACCCTCGCCCTGCCCTATGTCGACCTGTTCTGGACCGCTGTACTCAGCGTGGTCATCGGTTTCATCATCGCCTCGGCGTTCTCGGCCATCGTGGTGTTTGCCCAGGAACTGGTGCCGGGCAACGTGGGCATGATCGCCGGGATATTCTTTGGCCTGATGTTCGGTTTCAGCGGGATTGGCGCGGCGTTGCTGGGGTTGCTTGCCGATAACCACGGGATCGAATACGTGTACAAACTGTGCTCGTTCCTGCCGTTGGTGGGCATCTTGACGATACTGCTGCCTTCGACCAAGGGCGTTTGATAGCGAGCGCGTCCGAACAATGTGGGAGGGTTTTTGCTCCCTCCCACATTGGCATCTACCGTCAGGTGCGTCGCGAAAACCCATTAACGACGATATACAGCAGCGGCCCTACCGACACGAACACCGCCGTCAACAGGAAATACGGGATCAACGACGCGACGGAGCGCCCTCGCCCACGTGCATCCCGATACATCCACACACACGCCAGCACCGCCATCAAATACAGATCAATCACCACCTGCGCGGTATCAGGCCGTGACATCAGCTCGCGTCCAAATGCCAACAGCGATTGCTCGGCCGTGAGCATCGTTGCCACGGTGTAGAGGGTAAATCCCAACAAGGCAGCCAGGGCGATATAGGGTCTGTGCATCGTCTCTTCCTTGAAGTGCAATGGTGGTCATCGCGGTCACCTTAGCTGGTTTTGTGAAATATCTGTACGTAGACTGCCGCCATACCCCCACGTGAAGGCGGCGAAAAAAACGTGATGCAAGTTACTGAAGTCTCCATTGCCCAATTGCGCGCTGCGCTTGAAGCCGGCCGGACCACGGCCGTTGAACTGGTCCAGGCGTACCTGGCGCGGATTGATGCCTACGACGGCCCGCACACCACCACTGCGCTCAATGCCGTGGTGGTGCGCAATCCCGAAGCCCTGAAAGAAGCCCAAGCCTCCGATGCCCGCCGCGCCAAGGGCCAGACCCTGGGGCCGCTGGATGGTATTCCCTACACGGCCAAGGACAGTTACCTGGTCAAGGGCCTGACGGCCGCATCCGGCAGCCCCGCGTTTGCCAGGCTGGTCGCCCAGCGTGACGCTTTCACCATTGAGCGACTGCGCGCCGGAGGCGCGATTTGCCTGGGCAAGACCAACATGCCGCCGATGGCCAATGGCGGTATGCAGCGTGGCGTGTATGGCCGCGCCGAAAGCCCGTACAACGCCGACTACCTCACCGCGCCGTTTGCATCGGGTTCCTCCAACGGCGCCGGCACTGCCACGGCCGCCAGCTTTGCGGCGTTCGGCCTGGCTGAAGAAACCTGGTCGAGCGGTCGCGGCCCGGCCTCCAATAATGGCTTGTGCGCCTACACGCCTTCGCGTGGGGTGATTTCGGTGCGTGGCAACTGGCCATTGACCCCGACCATGGACGTGGTAGTGCCGTATGCGCGGACCATGGCTGACCTGCTTGAAGTGCTCGACGTCGTGGTGGCCGAAGACCCCGACAAGCGCGGCGACCTGTGGCGCCTGCAACCCTGGGTGCCGATCCCCAGCGTGACCTCGGTGCGCCCGGCTTCATACGCGGCACTGGCCGTCAGCAGCGAAAGCCTGGCCGGCAAGCGCTTTGGTGTGCCGCGCATGTACATCAATGCCGATCCCGAGGCCGGCACCAGCGAAAAGCCCGGTATCGGTGGGCCCACCGGGCAAAGGATCAATACCCGCGCCACGGTGATTGAGCTTTGGCAAGCCGCCCGCCAGGCCCTGGAAGCGGCCGGCGCCGAAGTGATCGAGGTGGATTTCCCACTGGTATCCAACTGCGAAGGCGACCGCCCCGGCGCACCGACGGTGTTTACCCGTGGCCTGGTGTCCAGGGAGTTCCTCCACGACGAACTGTGGGAATTGTCTGCCTGGGCTTTCGATGACTTCCTGCGCGCCAACAACGATCCGGCGCTCAACCGCCTGGCGGATGTAGACGGGCCGAAGATCTTCCCGCACGACCCCGGCACCCTGCCCAACCGTGAAGACGACCTCGCCGCCGGCATGGATGAATACGTGCGCATGGCCCAACGCGGCATCACCCCGTGGGACCAGATCGGCACCGTTCCTGATGGCCTGCGCGGTCTGGAAAAAACCCGGCGCCTGGACCTGGAAGACTGGATGGATAACCTTGGGCTCGACGCCGTGCTGTTTCCAACCGTAGCCGATGTAGGCCCGGCCGATGCCGACGTGAACGAAGGGTCTGCCGACATCGCCTGGAGCAACGGCGTGTGGGTGGCCAACGGTAACCTCGCGATTCGCCACCTGGGCGTACCCACCGTCACTGTGCCGATGGGCGTAATGGCCGATATCGGTATGCCGGTAGGGCTGACCTTTGCCGGGCGTGCCTATGATGATTCGGCACTGCTGCGCTTTGCCGCCGCATTTGAAGCCACCGGCAGCAAACGCGTGATCCCGCCACGCACACCGCCGCTGCCCAGCGAATAAACACTGTCCAAATGGGGAAGTCTCCCCTCTTCTGTAGGAGCGAGCTTGCTCGCGAAAAACGTCAACGATACCGCGTGTTTCCTGAATAAACGCGGCGTCTATGGGTTTTTCGCGAGCAAGCTCGCTCCTACAAAAGTCCTGCTGACCGTGACTCGCGTCAAATCATTTCAAGATTTCACTTTCCTTCCCCGCCCAAATTATTGCATGGTTGTACGACGACATACCTCGTCGTGTCCACCCAACAAAAACAAGGAACACCCATGCCCAACCTCAAAGTGCTGATCGGCTTCTTGTGCCTGTTTTCCGGCTATGTCGCCGCCGCCCCCGCTGAAAAGGACGTAGCCCAGGCAGTCGACCAACTGACCCAGGCCATGCTGCACCTGGACGTCAAGCAACTTCACGCGTTGACATCCGACACGCTCACCTACGGCCATTCCAGCGGCAAAGTGCAGAACAAGGCGCAATTTATTGCCGACCTGGAGACCCACACCAGCGCCTTCAAAACCCTGGAAATGCAGAACCAGACCATCACCCTTAACGGCGATACCGCCCTGGTGCGCAACCACTTCCATGCCCTGGCGGTGAACAGTGGTGTGGACACACCAACCGATATCGACAACTTCCAGGTCTGGCAGAAGCAACACGGCAAGTGGTTGCTGATCGGGCGCCAGGCTTACAAGTACTGAGGCCCGCTCACCACGCCACCACGTTGCGTATCGTCTCCAGAGCCCCACGCAACTGCGCCATCGGTACCGAACCCAGGGCCAAGCGCAGTGCGTGGGGCACCTGGGCCGAGACGGCGAACGGTTCGGCGGTGGACACGCAAATGCCTTCGCGCTGCAAGGTCATGGCGACTTGATCGGCGCGAGCCTCTTCAGCCAAAGGCAGCCACAGAAAATACGATGACGGATGGCTGACATACCGCACGCCCGTCAGCACTTGGGCTGCCAATGCCTGGCGGGCTTGAGCATCCGCGCGTTTTTGCGCTTCCAGTTGCGCCACCGTACCGTCTTCGAGCCAGGCCACTGCAATGGCACTCATCACGCCTGGCACGCTCCAGGTGGTGGCCATGATCGTACGTTCCAACCTGCTCACCCAAGCTGAAGGCGCCGCGATAAACCCTATGCGCAAACCGGCGGCGACATTCTTGGACAGCCCACCCACATACACCGTGCGCTCCGGGGCCAGTGCCGCCAACGGCGCAGGTGCATCTTCGGCGAGAAACGCATAGGCGCCATCCTCGACGATCATCAGGTTGTGCTGCCGGGCAATCGCCACCAAACGCTCGCGCTGCTCCCGGCTCAGTACCCAGCCCAGCGGGTTATGCAGGGTTGGCATGCTGTATACCGCACGTACCGGGCGCTGGCGACACAGGCTATGCAGATGGTCCAGGTTCGGGCCGGCCGTGGTCACCGGGATGGCGACGATTTCCAGGTGCAGGGTTTCGGCCAGCGCCTTGAAGCCCGGATAAGTCAGCGCATCCACCGCGATCACATCCCCAGGCTTGAGCAACGTCATCAGGCTCACCGCCAAGCCGTGCTGGGCGCCGCTGACCACCAGTACCTGCTCGGCGGCCACCGTGAGCCCTCGATTCAACAAGTGCCGGGCCATGGCGGCGCGCTCATGCACACGCCCTGCATGGGGCTGGTAACGCAGCAGTGCCTCCAGATCGCCCGACAACGCCAACTGGCGCAACGCCGTGCGCAACAGCTCGGCCTGCCCAGGCAAGGACGGGTAGTTGAAATTCAAGTCGAGCAGGCCCGGCGCCACCGTCATCTGCCCGCTGCCCTGCCCCGGCGGCAAGGTGATTTCGCGCACGAAGGTACCGCGACCGGTCTCGCCACTGACCAGGCCCATGGCTTCCAACTCGCTGTACACCCGGCTCGCCGTGACCAGTGCCAAGCCATGCTCAGCGGCCAACTGGCGATGAGTAGGCAAGCGCGTGCCGGCAGGCATTCGTCCACTGCGAATGGCCTCGGCGAAGGTATCAACCAGCGATTTGTAGCGCGCACGGGGCATCGGGATGTATCCATGACAATTTTTTGATTGTCCTAATCTTCAGCCCTAGGATGAGCCGCACGCAACCCCTCTTTCGGACATACCCTCATGGAACGTATCGCCCGCTTCGGCTCTCTGGATCTCAGCACTCAGGGTTGGATCAACGGTTTTATCGGCGTGGTGATTTTCAGCGGGTCGCTGCCGGCCACGCGCTTGGCGGTCATGGAGTTCGACCCGGTGTTCCTGACCATGATTCGCGCCACCCTCGCCGCCGTATTGGGGGTCTGCCTGTTGTGGCTATTCAAGGAAAAACGCCCCAGCCGTCAGCAATGGGGCCCCTTGGTGGTCGTCGCTCTGGGCGTGGTGATCGGCTTCCCGCTGTTGACAGCGCTGGCCCTGCAATACGTGACCTCGGCCCACTCCATCGTCTTCATCGGCCTGCTGCCCCTGGCCACGGCGGTATTTGGTGTGCTGCGTGGCGGCGAGCGCCCCAGGCCAGTGTTCTGGTTGTTTTCCATTCTTGGCAGCCTGCTGGTGATGGGTTATGCCATTGCCCAGGGCTTGAGCGCCGCCCCGGCGGGCGACTTGCTGATGCTGTTGGCGGTGCTGGTGTGCGGCCTGGGTTATGCCGAAGGCGCCAAACTGTCGCGCAGCCTGGGTGGCTGGCAGGTGATCTGCTGGGCGCTGGTGGTGTCGCTGCCGGTGGTGGCGCCGCTGAGCCTGTTGCTGGCGCCTTCGACCTTCAGCGGTATCAGCCTGCCGGCGTGGTTGAGCCTGGGGTACGTGGCGCTGTTCAGCATGTTGATCGGTTTTGTGTTCTGGTACCGCGGCCTGGCCCAGGGCGGCATTGCCGCGGTTGGTCAGTTGCAGTTGCTGCAACCCTTCTTCGGCCTGGCGCTGGCCGCGGGCCTGCTGCATGAACAGGTCAGCCTGGGCATGGTGCTGGTGACCGTCGCGGTGATCGGCTGCGTGGCCGGGGCGAAGAAGTTTGCTCGCTGAAGCGTGGCCTGCTAAACAGAGAAGTCGCCTGAACAATAACAAGGACTTTGCATGACCACCGCTTCTCTCCAAGACATCACCGCGCCAGAAGGCATCTGCTATGGCTGCGGCAGCAGCAACCCCCATGGGCTGCACATCAAAAGCCGCTGGGCCGAAGATGGCGTACACGTGGTCGCCGAGCATCAACCCGAAGCCCAATACAGCGGCTGGCCAGACCTGGTCTACGGCGGCCTGATCGCCATGCTGGTGGATTGCCATTCCAACTGGACCGCCATGGCCTACCACTACCGCGCCGAACAGCGCGAACCCGGCAGCCTGCCGCGCATCGACTGCGTCACCGGCAACCTGGGGATCAAATTCATCAAACCCACGCCCATGGGCGTTCCGCTGACCCTGCGCGCACGGGTCGAAGGCGACATCGGGCGCAAAAGCCGTGTGGTCTGCGAGGTATATGCCGGTGACGTGCTCACGGCCATCGGCGACTCGGTGTTCGTGCGCGTCGACACCGGGCAATTGGCCGCGGCCGCCCATGGCCGCGAGGCGTGAACCTGGTCTACAGTGACTGCAACCGCTGATCGAGGACTGCACCTATGCCCCGTCTTACCGCCAAGGACTTCGCCCCCGAACTGCTGGAACTCTACGACGGCTACGCCCATGGCAAGATCAACCGTCGCGAGTTTCTCGACCGTGCCGCACTGTTCACGTTAGGCGGCCTCACCGCTTCGGCGCTGCTGGCGGCCCTGAGCCCCAACTACGCGTTGGCTGAGCAGGTGAAATTCACCGACCCGGATATCGTTGCCGACTACATCACCTACCCTTCGCCCAAGGGCAACGGCACAGTGCGCGGCTACCTGGTGCGCCCGTCCAAGGCTGCGGCAAAACTGCCCGCCGTGGTGGTGGTGCATGAAAACCGTGGCCTCAACCCGTATATCGAAGACGTGGCCCGGCGCCTGGCCAAAGCCGGCTTCATTGCCCTGGCACCCGATGGCCTGACCTCTGTGGGCGGCTACCCCGGCAACGATGAAAAAGGCGTGGCGCTTCAACAGACCGTCGACCCGACCAAACTGATGAACGACTTTTTCGCCGCCATCGAATGGCTGATGCATCACGACAGCACAACCGGCAAGGTCGGTATCACCGGTTTCTGTTATGGCGGCGGCGTGACCAATGCGGCAGCGGTGGCCTACCCGGAACTGGGGGCGGCGGTGTCATTCTACGGGCGCCAACCCGAGGCCAAGGACGTGCCCCGCATCAAGGCGCCGATCATGCTGCATTTCGGTGAGCTGGATACGCGGATCAATGAGGGTTGGCCCGCGTATGAACAGGCGTTGAAAGCTGCGGGCACGAAGTATGAAGCTTACATCTACAAAGGCGCCAACCACGGCTTTCACAATGATTCGACGCCTCGCTATGACGAGGCAGCGGCCAACCTGGCGTGGGAGCGCACCCTGGGCTGGTTCCGCAAATATCTGGCCTAGTCACACCTATGTAGGAGCGAGCTTGCTCGCGAAGAACGTCAACGATAACGCGTGCTTCCTGAATAAACGCGCAGCCCGGGAATCTTTCGCGAGCAAGCTCGCTCCTACAGGACAACAGGGGCTTGCTCTTTGCACATTCTTATCCAATGCAGCTCTGCAACCACCCTTTGAACGCCAACATCGCGGGCGTCTCATTGCGCGACTGCAAACGGGTCAACCAATAACTGCCGGTCGTGATCCCCACGGCGAATGGCTGGCGAACCACATCGTTTTCCAACTGGCGCGAAAACATCAATGCTGGCGCCAGGGCCACACCGCTGCCTTGCAGGGCGGCTTCCATCATCGCCAGCGATGAGTCGAATACGATGCTGCGCGGCATCCGAGTGTCTTCCGGCAGCCCAGCCGCCTGAAACCACAGACTCCACTCATCGGCGCGGTAAGAACGCAACAAAGTGTGCTTCAACAGATCCGCCGGGCTGTGCAATTGCTCGGCGATCTGCGGCACGCACAACACTGTCAGCGGTGCTTCCAGCAATGGGCAGGCCTCGGTACCGTGCCATGCACCGGCGCCAAACCGAATGGCGTAATCCAGGCCCTCGGCGGCGACATCCACGCGGTTGTTATGGGTGGACAGGCGCAAATCAATAAACGGATAGCGGCTGTGAAAATCCGCCAACCGTGGCAACAGCCAGCCCACGGCGAAGGTGCCGACCGCGCCTACGGTCAGCACCTCGCGGTAATGCCCGCCCTCGAACTGGCCCAGGGTGTGGGCAATGCGGTCGAAGGCTTCGCGCAACACCGGCAACAGGGTTTCGCCTTCGCGAGTGAGCATCAGGCCACGTGGCAGGCGCTTGAACAGCGTGACATTGAGTTGCGCTTCGAGGCTTTTGACCTGATGGCTGACTGCGGCTTGGGTCACGCATAACTCGATAGCCGCGCGGGTAAAACTCAAATGGCGCGCCGAGGCTTCAAAAGCGCGCAGAGCATTGAGAGGCAGATGGGAACGCAACAAGGGATACCCTAATTTTTCTAATGGCTGGTGCGAGATATCATCGTTTGCCCCGGATACAAAATCCACCTAGATTTGCCACGCCTGCGCAGGCTCTGCCCATTATTGCCACCTTTACATGGAAGCGATTCACCATGAACTATCAGCCCAAGTACCTGGTTTCAGCGTTGCTGCTCTTGTCCGGCAGTTGCATGGCCGCCACCGACATGCGCCAGGTCGTGGACAGCAACGTCAAGCCCTTGATGCAACAGCAAGACATCCCCGGCCTTTCGGTCGCCGTGATCAACCAGGGCAAGGTGCAATACTTTAACTACGGCGTAGCCGACAAGGATACCCAGGCGGCGGTCAGCCAAAACACGCTGTTCGAAATCGGTTCGGTGAGCAAAACCTTCACCGCCACCCTGGGTGGTTATGCCCAGGCTATCGGCAAGCTCAAGCTGTCGGACAAGGCCAGCCTGTACTTGCCGTCCCTGGCCGGCAGCGCGTTCGATCGCATCAGCCTGCTGCAACTGGCGACCTATACCGCCGGCGGCCTGCCGCTGCAATTTCCGCAGGCGTCCGACAGTACCACGACCATGCTCGGTTACTTCCAGCACTGGAAGCCCACTTACGCTGCGGGTGAACAACGCTTGTACTCCAACCCCAGCATCGGCCTGTTTGGCTACCTGACCGCGCAAAGCCTGGGCCAACCATTCAACGTTGCGATGGAGAAGACCCTGCTGCCCAAGCTGGGCTTGACCAACACCTATGTCAGCGTGCGTACCGACAAAGCCAGCCAATATGCCCAAGGGTACGACAAGCAGCAAAAACCTGTGCACGTCAGCCCCGGCGCCCTGGACAGTGAAGCCTACGGGCTCAAAACCACCAGCCAGGACCTCGCCCGCTACGTCATCGCGAACATGCACCCGCAAACCCTGGAACAGCCCGTGCAACAGGCTATCGCCGCCACCCACGCCGGCTACTACACCGTGAACGGCATGACCCAGGGCCTGGGCTGGGAACGCTACCCCTACCCCATCACCCTGCAAGCCTTGATCGATGGCAACTCCACACCGATGGCCATGGAGCCGCACAAGGTGACCTGGCTGAACCCGCCCCAGGCACAGCCGGCCAACGTGCTGTACAACAAAACCGGCTCTACCGGTGGCTTTGGTGCGTATGTGGCGTATGTGCCGAGCAAGGACATGGGCGTGGTCATTCTGGCCAACAAGAACTACCCGAATGCCGAGCGGGTGAAAGTGGCCCATGCGATCTTGAGTGCGATGGACCAATAAGGCCGGGGAAAATCAACAAATGTGGGAGGGAGCAAGCCCCTCCCACATTTTTTATCCGCGTTTTACATCCCCAGCCACTGCGGCAGCGCGAGGGAAATGAACGGCAAGTAAGTCACCATGATCAGGAACACCAGCAAAATCATCAGCCACGGCATCGCCGCGCGTATGGTTTGCCCCAGTGTCAGCCCGGTTACCGCCGAGGTGACGAACAGGTTCAGCCCCACCGGCGGGTGTACCAGGCCGATTTCCATGTTCACCACCATCACAATCCCCAGGTGAATCGGGTCAATCCCCAGCTTCATTGCAATCGGGAAGAAGATCGGTGCCAGGATCAGCACAATGGCCGAAGGCTCCATAAAGCTGCCGGCAATCAGCAACACCACGTTGACCATGATCAGAAAACCAATCGGCGTCAGCCCTTCCGAGATCACCCACGCGGTGATTTCCTGGGGGATCTGTTCGGTGGTCAGCACATGGGCAAACAGCATGGCGTTGGCGATGATAAACATCAGCATGATCGACAAGCGCCCCGACTCCAGCAGCACCTTGGGGCAATCGCGCAGCTTCATATCCTTGTAGACGAACAGCGCGACAAACGCCGAGTACACCGCCGCCACCGCCGCGGCTTCAGTCGGGGTGAACATGCCGCTGTAGATGCCGCCGAGGATGATCACCAACAGCAACAAGCCCCAGAACGCTCGGCGTGCGCAACTGAGCCACTCGCCAAAGGTTGCCCTGGGCTGGGCGGGCAGTTTCTTGATGCGCGCGACGATGTAGATCGCGATCATCAGCATCAGGCCCAGCAGCAACCCCGGAATGACCCCGGCCATGAACAGCTTGCCCACCGAGGTTTCGGTCGCCGCCGAGTACACCACCATTACAATCGAGGGCGGGATCAAAATGCCCAGCGTACCGGCGTTGCAAATAATGCCTGCACCAAACTCCTTGGGATAACCGGAACGCACCATCCCCGCTACGGCAATCGAGCCCACCGCCGCCACCGTGGCCGGTGACGAGCCCGACAGCGCGGCAAACAACATACAGGCCAGCACCGCCGCAATCGCCAGGCCACCACGGATATGCCCGACACAGGCATTGGCAAAGTCGATCAGCCGCTGAGCCACGCCGCCGGTGGTCATAAAGGCGCCGGACAACAGGAAGAACGGAATCGCCAGAAAGGTGTAGGCGTCGCTGGTTTCAAACAACTTGATCGCCAGAGAGCTGACCGAGTCCTGGCTGAACATCAGGATCGATACCGCGCCGGACAGCCCGAGGGAAATCGCAATCGGCACGCCAAGGAACATGAACACGAACAACAGCAGAAACAGACAGAGCACGGCCATCAGTGACGCTCCTCATGGCTGCCGGCCAACTTGCTGGCTTCCCCGGCCTCGTCGGCCAATCCCAACCCGACCTGACGGTGGGTAAAGATGCGGTAGAAAATTTCCAGGTAGCGGATCAACACCAGGGCAAAGCCGATGGGCACGATCACCACGATGTCACCGACATCGATACCGAACTGATCAAGGTCTTCAGCGCCGATATGCGCGGTCATCACCGCACTTACCCACTTGTAGCTGGCAACCATGAACAGCCCCGCATAGGCCAGGCAGCACAGGCAGGCGAGCATTCCGAGCAGGCGTTGTATCGGGCGTGTGGTCAGCCTGACCAGCGCGTCTACGCCCAGGTGCCCGGCGGTGCGTACACCGTAGGAAATGCCGAAGAAAATCAACCAGCCGAACATGGCCTTGGTCAGCGCCACGCTCCAGGTCATGTCCTGGGCCCAGGTCATGGTGGCGTCGCCTGCCGCATTGAAGAAGTCGCTGCTCAAGGCCCACTTGTCGGCCAGGGCAAAGAACAGGGTGTAGACGTTGTTGAGCATGACGTAGACGAATGTCACCAGGGTCATGGCGGCCAGCAGGAAAGCAATAAAGCCTTCCTCCAGATGCTCCCAGACGCGCCTTAGCGTTTGCATGGCAAAACCTCGCGAACTGTGTAGGAGCGAGCTTGCTTGCGAAGGACGTCAACGATAACGCTGGTATCCTGGATAAACGCGTTGCCTATGCGTTTTTCGCGAGCGAGCTCGCTCCTACAGAGGAGTGAACAGGATTACTGGTTGGAGGCATCCGCTGCCTTGATCAGGTCAGCCCCAATCTCGCCTTCGAACTTTTGCCACACCGGGCGCATGGCTTCGCGCCAGAGCGTGCGTTGCTCGGGGGTCAGTTCGATGATCTCGCTGGTCTTGGCGTCGACGATCTTCTGCTTGGCCGATTGGTTCAGCGCTTCGGCCTGCTTGTTCACCTCGACGGTGACGTCGGCCATGATCTGCTCCAGCGTGCTGCGCACATCCGGTGGCAGGCCGTTCCAGAACTTGGCGTTGGTGATCACCATATAGTCGATCAGGCCATGGTTGGACTCGGTGAAGTACTTCTGCACCTCGTTGACCTTCTGGCTTTCATAGTTCGACCAGGTGTTCTCGGTGCCATTCACGGTGCCGGTCTGCAAGCCCTGGTAAACCTCGGCGAAGCTCATCTTGCGCGGGTTGGCGCGGATCGCCTTGAACTGCTCTTCCAGCACGCTGGAGGCTTGCACGCGAAACTTCAGGCCACGGGTGTCCTTGGGTTCGTGCAGGGCCTTGTTGGCGGAGAGTTGCTTGAGGCCGTTGTGCCAATAGGCCAGGCCGAGAATGTTTTTGTCCTGCATCGCGCTCAGCAGTTGCTTGCCCTGGGCGGCCTGGAAACGGTCGACGGCCGCCAGGTCGTTGAACAGGAACGGCAGGTCGTAGATCTGCACCTGCTTGGTGTACTGCTCGAACTTGGCAAGAGATGGCGCCAGCATCTGCACGTCGCCCAACAGCAACGCTTCCATTTCCTTGCCATCGCCGAACAGCGAAGAGTTGGGGTACACCTCGACCTTGACCTTGCCGGGCAAGCGTTCTTCAGCGAGCTTCTTGAACAGCAGCGCGCCTTGGCCTTTGGGCGTGTTCTCGGCCACCACGTGGGCGAACTTGATCACAATCGGGTCAGCCGCCTGGGCCAGGCCCACGGCGAACAAGGTGGCGGCGCACAGCAGCGCCCGAGAGAGCTTGAGCATGGGAAATCACCTTCTTATTGTTGTGTTGTAAGGCAAGGTGCCTGATGTGCTGCGTGTTGAGAATATCGAATTTTAGATACCTGCGTTCGCCCTGGCCGAACGCAAAACTTGTAGACGCTCCCACAATTGAGATTCGGTTTTGTCAGTTAGCGTTGGTCGGCCAGCAGTCTTTGTGCCCGCAGCAACACCGGCGCATCCACCATCTGCCCATCAACCTGATAGGCCCCTGCCCCATGGGTACCAGCCGCTACTACGCGCTTGGCCCAGGCCAGGTCTTCAGCGCTGGGCGCCAGCGCCTGGTGAATCACCGCGACCTGTTTGGGATGGATGCACAACACCCCGGCAAAGCCCATTTCGTAGGCGTGACGGATCGAACGGCGCAGGCCCTCGGGATCGTCGATGGCTGGATGCACACCGTCCAGCGGAGGCACTAATCCAGCGGCGCGCGAATGCACGATCAGCGCCAGGCGTGCCTGATCGAGGGCAAATTCAGCGGCGCGGGAGTGGCTGCTCAGGTTGAGGTCCAGTGCCAGGTCCAAGCCACCGAACGACAAGCGCTCCACTAGCGGCGCATGGGCAATTTGCGCCACCGCTAACAAGCCGCGGGCGCTTTCGATGATCGGCCAGATCCGTTTGCCGGTGGCGGCCACCACGGCCACCTGGGCCGCGCTCTCAACCTTGGGTAACAACACGCCCGCCACATTTGCATGCGCCTTGCAAAACGCCACATCTTCAAAATGTTCGGCATGGTCCGGCGCGTTGATCCGCACCCACATCTGGGCCTCGGGATGGGCCCGCAAAAACACACCCAGGTTATCCCGGGCCTGGCGCTTGAGCGGCTCTTCCACGGCGTCTTCAAAATCCACAATCACTGCGTCGGCGCCGCTGGCCAGGGCTTTGGCAAACCGATCCGGGCGGCTGCCCGGTACAAACAAGGCAGAACGAACTAAAGGCTTTGGCATCGCACATTTTCCTGATCAGATAACGCCGCGCGCACGCAGGCTGTCGATGGCTTCACCGCTATAACCCAGCTGGTCGAGGATGCCCTGGCTGTGTTGCCCCAGCGTCGGCACACCGTCCATTCGCGGGGTAAACGCGGCGTTACGTGCAGGTGGCAACAGCGACGGCAACGGCCCGGCCGGGCTGTCGACTTCACGCCAACTGTCGCGGGCCTTGAGTTGGGGGTGGTCCCACACGCCTTGCATATCGTTGACCCGCGCGCTGGCGATCTGCGCGTCCTCCAGGCGCTGGATCACTGCCTCGGCGTCCAACCGCGCAAAGCTGTCCACGATGATCTGACGCAGCGCCTCGCGGTTGGCCGAACGCTTGAAGTTGGCGCTGAAACGCTCGTCGGTCGCCAGCGCGGGGGTGAGCAACACCTTGTCGCAGAACGCCGCCCATTCACGCTCATTCTGCAACCCGAGCATCACCGTGCCGCCATCACCGGTGGGAAACGGCCCGTAGGGGTAAATCGTCGAATGGGCAGCGCCTGCTCGCGGGGGCGGCGGCGCGCCGTCGAAGGCGTAATACATCGGGTAGCCCATCCACTCCACCAGGCTTTCCAACATACTCACATCGATACGGCTGCCCTTGCCGGTTGTGCCACGCAGCAGCAACGCCGAAAGAATGCCGCTGTAGGCGTACATGCCCGCAGAGATATCCGCGATGGAGCAACCGGCCTTGGCCATCTGCTCATCACCCGGGCCACCGGTCACCGACAGGAACCCGCCTTCGCTCTGGATCAGGAGGTCATAGGCTTTCTTTTTCTCGTAGGGCCCACCTTCGCCATAGCCGGAAATATCGCAGACGATCAGGCGTGGAAAACGCGCGTGCAGCGCCTCGAACGACAAGCCAATACGCGCCGCCGCACCGGGTGCAAGGTTTTGCACCAGCACATCGGCATCGGCCAAAAGCGCATCCAGAATGGCGCCCGCCTCGTCCTGCTTAAGGTCCAGGGTCAGGCTTTCCTTGGAGCGGTTGGTCCAGACGAAATGCGATGCCAGGCCGCGCACGCGCTCATCATAGCCACGGGCAAAGTCACCGGCACCGGGGCGCTCGACCTTGATCACGCGGGCACCGAGATCGGCCAATTGGCGGGTACAGAATGGCGCGGCAATCGCATGTTCCAGGCTGACAACCGTAATACCGTCCAGCGGTCGTTGATTACTCATCACAAATCCCTCAAAGCCAATGGGCCATGGACGCGGTGTTACGCAGGTTCCACACCTGCTCGATCAGGCCACTGGCCTGGGCGGGAGTACGGGCGCCGCTGAAGTGAGCCAGGCGCTGGAACTTGTCCGCCAGCTCGGCGCGACTCAGAGTGTTGCCCGGGTCGCCCTTGGGCTCGTCGATGGCGCCGTGCAGCGTGCGCCCGTCAGTCGTGGTGACGATGACGCGGCCCAGCCAGCGCTGCGGATAGGCGCTGTCAACTTCGGGATCGAGGGTCATGCTGACCTTGTCGCGAAACGCCGCGACCGCAGGGTCGGTCAACGCCAGCTCATGGAATTCAGGCAACCCGGCTTTGCCATGCACAGCGATCAGGCCAAGCACAGTGCCCATGGAGAATTTGGCGTGGTGCACCGTGGCCGGCACCGTCACCCGGCCAAGCACATCGATGGCGCCCTGGTGCACGCGGGTTTGCACTTGGCAAATCTGTGCCGCGTTCAAGCCTTCCCGCTGCATCACCTCCAGCAGCGCATCCGCAGCGGGATGGGTGTGGCGGCAAGAGGCGTGGAACTTGAACGAGGTTTCCACCAGCGCCCAGCGGCTGCCCAAGTCAGCAGATAACTTGCTCGGCTGCGAATCACTGGACATGCCCGCCGCCAAGCCTTGGTCGCCTTCCAGGATATTGCGCGCACCGGTCAATCCATCGGCCGTCAGGTAAGCCGCCAGCAAGCCATCCGCTGCGGCTTTGGCGGTGTGCAATTGCTTGGAGTCGGCGGCATCGCGCAAGAACTCCCACAGCCCCGCCGCTTGCGTGCCGGCACTGCCGAGCAGGTTAATGAACTGTTCCTGGTTGAAGTCGAGCAGTTTGCCCACTGCAACCGCCGCCGCCAGAGTGCCGACGATGGCCGTGGTGTGGAAGATGCGGTAGTGCGAGCGACCCATGAACTCACCGATGCGAATCCCGGCTTCATAACCGGCCACCGCCGCCAGCAACAAATCACGACCGGATTTGCCCAGGTCCTGGGCGGCCGCCAGCGCGGCGGGAAACACCACCGTGGCCGGGTGCAGCACCGAACTGTTGTGCAAGTCATCCTGCTCCACCAGGTGCGAGGATGCCGCGTTGACCAGTGCTGCAAAATACGCGCTGCTGCTGGCGCCGCTGACGATCACCTGAGCCGGGCCGCTGCTTGGCCCCATCTTCTGCGCGTAGCGCTCAAACAATGGAATCGGGTGTGCGCCCTGACTGGCCAGCGCCGAGGCGAGCCAATCCAGATACAGCTCTTCGATGCGATCCAGTACGTGTTCGGGCACCTGCGGGTAAGTCAGGTCAGCGAGGAATTGGCACAGGGTTTGGGTATGACGCATGGCCGGGCCCTCAGAAGCTGCGTGGCAGTTCGAGCAGATGCTCGGCCACGTAGGACAGGATCAGGTTGGTGGAGATCGGCGCCACCTGGTACAAGCGCGTCTCGCGGAATTTGCGCTCCACGTCGTATTCGCAGGCAAAACCAAACCCGCCGTGGGTTTGCAGGCAGGCGTTGGCCGCTTCCCACGACGCCTTGGCCGCCAGGTACTTGGCCATGTTGGCGCTGGCCCCGGCGTTCTTGCCGCTGTCGTATTCCTCACAGGCACGCCAGCGCATCAGGTCGGCCGCTTCGATCTCGATATGCGCTTGGGCAATCGGGAATTGCACGCCCTGGTTCTGCCCGATGGGCCGGCCAAACACCACGCGGTCGCGGGCGTAGGCGCTGGCCTTTTCGATAAACCAGCGGCCGTCGCCGATGCACTCGGCGGCGATCAGGGTGCGCTCGGCATTGAGGCCATCGAGGATGTATTTGAAGCCCTTGCCCTCTTCGCCAATCAGGCTGTCGGCCGGCAGTTCCAGGTTGTCGAAGAACAGTTCATTGGTCTCATGATTGACCATATTGGCGATGGGCTGCACGGTCAGGCCATTGCCGATGGCCTCGCGCAGGTCCACCAGGAAGATCGACATGCCTTCGGACTTTTTCTTCACTTCGGCCAGGGGTGTGGTGCGCGCCAGCAAGATCATCAGGTCGGAATGCTGCACCCGCGAAATCCAGACTTTCTGGCCGTTGACCACGTACTTGTCGCCGTGCTTGATCGCGGTGGTCTTGATCCTGGTGGTGTCAGTGCCCGTGGTGGGCTCGGTGACGCCCATTGATTGCAGGCGCAGTTCACCGCTGGCCAGCCTGGGCAGGTAGAAGCGCTTTTGCGCTTCGCTGCCGTGACGCAACAAGGTGAACATGTTGTACATCTGGCCATGCACGGTGCCGGAGTTACCGCCGCAACGGTTGACCTCCTCCAGAATCACCGAGGCTTCGGCCAGGCCAAGGCCGGAACCGCCATACTCTTCGGGGATCATTGCCGACAGCCAGCCGGCATCGGTCAGGGCCTTGACGAAGGCTTCGGGGAAGCCCTTTTCTTCATCGATCTTGCGCCAGTAAGCGGCATCGAACTCGGCGCACAAGGCGCGCACGCCGTCGCGGATGGCATTGAGTTCTTCGTTGTCATTGGGGTTCATGCACGGCTCTCCGCCTGTTGTTCTTGGGTTATTCGAAATGCACCTGGGCGGTCTGCGCCAGACCTTCAGCGTTGCCGGCCCAGAGTTCGGCCACGCCGGTTGCGCTGATGCGCCCGCCGACTTCAAAGGGCTGCGGTGCAATCAATGGGCGCACGCCGCGATAGATGAAGCGGCGCGGCGTGGCTTCAGGGTGTGCCCGGCAAAACGCACGCAGGCTCAAGGTGGCGATCAGCGGGCCATGCACCACCAGGCCGCTGTAACCTTCAGTGCCGGTGACATAGGGATAGTCGTAATGAATGCGATGGCCGTTGAAGGTCACGGCGCTGTAGCGGAACAGCAGAGTGGGGGTCGGTTCGACCGCTTCTGTCCATTCGCCCCGGACCAGGGCATCGCCGCTGCCGGGCTTGGGCGGCGTGGGTTCGCGGTAGACGATGTCCTGCTCCTCGCGAATCGCCAGGCGCCCGGCCTGGGAATAGTCGTGGCGCACCGTGACAAACAGCAGCGAACCGGTGCGACCGGTCTTTTGTTCAACCTGAGTGATGGTCGACACACGGGTGGCCGATTCACCGGCACGCAGCGGGTGCAGAAACTCGATACGCCCACCGGCCCACATGCGATTGCGGTTATCGGCCGGTGGCAAGAACCCGCCGCGGGCCGGATGACCATCGCCGCCCAGGGCCGACTCCGGCAACGGATCCTGGAAAAAACACCATTGCCACAGCGCAGGTACGGCTTCACCGTCGGCGGGCACTGCTTCACCGAACGTGGCGGCGATGCGTTTGAGCAGGTTATGGCTGAGGTGGTCGTGGGCGGTCTCGCTTCGGCCGATCCAATCGGTGGCGCTCATCGGGTGCAATTCCTCGGGCAGTGGGTGTCTGCCAGGGATCATGCAAGGGCCCGCCCGTTCTGAGAATTTGCATTTCAATAAACCAGCGTTCGGTTAAGCTGAACGCACCATTCCTATGCGTACCTCTTGTGGCGAGGGAGCTTGCTCCCGTGGGGGCGCGAAGCGGCCCCAAAAAACAGGCCTGCTTCGCAGTCCAGCGGGAACAAGTTCCCTCGCCACGGGTGATCACAAGCCTGGAGTTTTGCATGCACTTCGATCTCGCCGACCTGCGCCTGTTTATCCACATCGCCGAATCCCCCAGCCTCACCCAGGGTGCCAAGCGCGCCTTCCTGTCACCGGCTGCCGCCAGTGCGCGGATCAAGGCCCTGGAAGGCCAGCTTGATACGCGTCTGTTGTACCGCGACAGCCGTGGCGTAGAGATCACCCCCGCAGGCGAGCGCCTGTTGCACCATGCGCGGTTGATCATGCGTCAGGTGGATTACCTGAAAAGCGAGTTCACCCAATACGGCGTGGATTCAGCCGGGCATATCCGCATCTTCGCCAACACCACCGCAGTCACCGAGTTCTTGCCGGAAGTACTGGCGGGCTTTTTGTCCCAGCGCCCAGGCGTGACCGTCGACCTGCAGGAGCGGTTGTCCCGGGACATCGTGCGCGGCGTACTCGATGGCACCAGCGACATGGGCATTATTGCCGGCCCAGTGGAAGCGGCGGGCTTGCAGGTGCTGCATTTCAGCACAGACGAACTGGTGTTGATGGTGCCGGTGGGTCATCCGCTGGCAGCGCAACCGTCAGTGACACTGGAGCAAACGCTCGCCTACCAGCATATCGGCTTGCATGAAGGCAGCACGCTGCTGAGTTTCCTGCGTGAACACGTCGAGCGGCTGGGCAAGCAATTGTCGCTGCGCATCCAGGTGTCGAGCTTCGAGGCGATCTGCAGGATGGTCGAGGCCGGTGTGGGCATCGGCATCATTCCCGAGTCCGCCGCCCAGCGCCATAGCCGCACCATGCAGTTGGTAACGGTGAAGCTGGACGAGCCCTGGGCGATTCGCGAGCGCAGTATTCTGGTGCGCGAGTTGGAGGCGCTGCCAGGGACCATTCGCGCCCTGATCGCCACGTTGATGCCGTGATCTTGTAGGAGCGAGCTCGCTCGCGAAAAACGTCAACGATAACGCGTGTTTTCTGGATAAACGCGGCGCCTGGGAGTTTTTCGCGAGCAAGCTCGCTCCTACCGTTTTCCGTTAACAGTCTTTGACAGTTTCCCGACAAAGCACTCAAAGATTGTTGGCCCCCACAGCCCTAGCATTCGAGCATCCAAACCACCACTGGGGTGCTCTCCATGTTTCGCAGATTGCGCGGTATCCCGCTATTGGGTTGCCTGCTGAGCAGTATCGGTTGCCACTCGCAACCACCTGCCCCGCCGTCGATTCAAAAAGGCGATTACGGCGCGATCATCCGTTACCTGCAAACCCGCATACCCCGGGAGATGGCCCGGGAAAATGTGGCGGGTTTGTCGATTGCGCTGGTCAATGGCCAGGAGTTGATCTGGGCCCGTGGCTTTGGCCTGGCCGACAAGGCCCAGGGCGTGCCGGTTACGCCCAACACGGCGTTTCGTGCCGGCGGTATCTCCAAGTTGATCACCGCCACGGCGGCGCTGCAGTTGGTGGAGCAACAGCGCCTGACACTGGATGCACCCATCCAGCAAACCCTGCGCGAATTCTACGTGCGCTCGCGCTTTCATGACGACCAGGCCGAGGCAGATCGTGCCATCACCTTGCGACGTTTGCTCAGCCATCAGTCCGGCTTGCCCAGTGAGCACCTGCGTGACCTGCATAGCACCTATGCCATGGGGCAGATGCCAATGCGCGTGTCCGGCGTATGGCTGAGCAGCCCGCCCGGCTTTCAGGTGGCTTATTCCAACCTCGGCTATTCCCTGGTGGGCGCCGCCATCGAGCGCAGCAGCGGCAAAAGCTTCGAAGCCCAGCTTCAAAGCAGCCTGCTGGCCCCCTTGCACATGAACCAGTCCAGTTTCCTCGGCACCAGCGCGCAATTGAGCTTTCGCGCCCGGGGTTATGAAGACGGCAACGCCAGCACCGACGCCCAGGTACGCGACCTTGCCGCCGGTGGCTTATGGGCCAGCCCCAGGGATCTGAGCCACTACGTGCAGATGCTGTTTGCCCAAGGTACTTACAAGGGCAGCCGCTTGCTGGACAGCGCTTCAATAGACCAAATGTTCACCCAGCAAAACACAGGCAACGCCCTGGATTTTGACTGCCAGATGGGCCTGGGCTGGTTTCTGGCGCCCTGTGGCGACGAACCGATCGCCGCCGGTGTGCGCACTTATCAGCACAGCGGCGGCGGTGATGATTTCGCCGCCCAGTTGACCCTGCTGCCGGACCAGCAACTGGCCGTGATCATTATGGCCAACGACAGCAATGCCGAAGAGATGGTGGTGTCGTTGTCCACCGACAGCCTGCGCCTGATGCTTGAGGCACAAACCGGCGAGCGCGTCTGCGCCGACGACTGCCAGGCCCCCAGCCACGGTCTGAAACTGCGCCACGTACCGGCAGCCGTCGATCGCAAGCGCCTGGCCGGGTTCTACGCGACCGCTTGGGGCGTATTTCGTATCAAGGATGACCGTGAGCGCTTGGCTGGCGAACTGGCCGGCTACAGCTTCGACCTGCTGCGCGATGACGACGGCTGGCTGCGCGCGCAGAAAAAGGTCCTGGGCTTGTGGCTCAAGGACCTGGGTGACCTGGGTCGCATCCAGCTTGATGTGGTGACGGTACAGGGCCGGCAGATACTCACGGCGCGCAGCCACGGCCAACGCATTGCCATCGGCGAGCGCATCGAGCCGCCAACCTTGTCTACGACGTGGGCCGACACCATCGGCACCTACCAGGTGCTCAACAGCCATGAACCCGACGCACCGTTGAGCGGCGTCAGCGTGCGCCTGGAAGACGGCTTCCTGGTGATTCGCGGCCAACTGCACAACGAGCCGCTGACCGACTACATCCTGCTGCCCGTGGACAACGCCCACGCGGTACTGGCCGGCACCGGCTACGGCCTGGGCGACACCGTCAGCCGCCAGGTCAACGGGCTGAGCGCTTCGGGTTACTCCTTCAAACGCACCCAATCACCCCACACGCCCTTGAATTTCTAACCAGGAGAAACACCTGATGCACGCAAAAAATCTGTGCCTGTCATTAACCTCGCTGTGCCTGCTCGCCGCCGCCGATACGGCGCTTGCCGAAGACTGGCAGTACAGCCTCAAGGCCGGCATGGCCAACGCACCCCGCTACAGTGGCAGCGACGAGCGTATGACGGCGCCTGTGCTCGGCGGCAAAATCATCAGCCCCTGGGGCATCTTCCTCGACACTGATACGGGCCTGGGCTGGGGTTACGAAGGCAATGCCTTGAGCTTCAGCGCCTACGTTGGCGCAAGCGATTCGCGCAAGGATAAAAACGAAAGCATGCATGCCGGCTCCAAACGCCTCAAAGGCATGGGCGAGATCAAGTCACGTGCGCAACTGGGGGTGAATGCCGCCTACAACCTCGGCGGTGTGATCATCGGCGCCACCCTGGAACATGCGCTTGAAGAAGATAAACACAAGGAAACCGGCAAGGCTTTTACCCACCTGGAGTTGAGCCTGGGTACCAATCTCTATGAAGGTCGTTACGGCTCCGTCGATGCCGCCATCAACAGCCACTTCGGTGACCGGAACTACCTGCAAACCTGGTACGGCGTGACCAAAGGCCAGGCCACCCGCAGCCGCTTCAAGGAATACCAGGCAAGTGCAGGCAATATCAGCAATGGTATGAACCTTTCGTGGAGCGTGCCGATCAACGAACACACGCAGTTCTCGACCTTGCTGGATGTGCAGTACCTGGCGGATAAAGCAGGCAAAAGCCCGATTGTGGAGCGACGCTTGCAGACGTCGGTGATGGGGATGGTGGAATACACGTTCTGATTCAAGTTGGTAACCCAATCAAAATGTGGGAGGGGGTTGCCAGTCTGTAGGAGCGAGCTTGCTCGCGAAAGACTCACAGGCGCCGCGTTCATTCAGGAAGCACGCTTTATCGTTGACGTTTTTCGCGAGCAAGCTCGCTCCTACAGAGGGCAATGTACGCTTGTTGCCCCCTCCCACATTTGATCTCCACAACGTTCAGAAGTGTTACTCGGCATACGCCCAGGTCATCCGAAACGACGCCCCGCCCCACTCCGAATCCAGCACTTCCACCTGCCCGCCATGCCATTGGCTGACGCGCTTGACCAATGCCAGGCCCAGGCCAAACCCGCCGGTGCGGCGGTCGCGGCTGGCGTCGAGGCGCAGGAAAGGTTCGAAGATCTTGGTGCGGCCCTCCAGCGGCACGCCTGGGCCATCATCATTGACCCGCACTTCGTAGCCATTGCCGAATTTAACCAGCGACACTTCCACGCGCCGGTCTGCGTACCGAATCGCTTTGCGCAGCAGGTTGATCACCGCCCGCGCCATAAACCGTGGCTCGATGCGGATCACGTCGACCTCACAGGTACGTAACGATAACTGCACCCCTTGCGCTTCGGCCTCCAGGGCCACGCTGCCGATCACGCTGTCGAGCCAGCTGTGGGCTTCGATGTTCTCGCGGGTGACCTGGGTGGCGCCGCGCTCCAGGCTGGCGTAAGTCAGCAGTTCGGAAACCATTTCCTCCAGCTCGCCGAGGTCGGCGTACATATCGGCAATCAACTCACTGCTTTGGCGGGGATCGACCTGCTGGCGCAGTTGGTCAAGCTCAAACGACAAGCGCGCAATTGGCGTGCGCAATTCGTGAGACACAGCATTGGTCAGTTCGCGCTGGTTGGCGATCAGGCTCTCGATGCGCTCGGCCATCTGGTTGAAGTGCCCCGCCAGTTCGCGCACGGTGGAGCGCCGCGGCAACAGGATGCGTGAACCCAAATCATTGTCACCAAAACGCTGCGCCGCCAGGCGGATGTGCTCCAGGTCACGCCAGTGCGGACGCACCCAGAAGTACAGAACGATGGCCAGGCTCACGCCGAGAAAGCCATAGGCCCACAGGTACAGCCACTTGGGTTCTTCCGGCAGCTGGATCTCAAGTAATTGCGGGCCGGCGTCGATCGGTGACAGGAACTTCATAAAGTCCTCACGCACCACCACCTGACCACCGGCCAGGAGTTGCTGTTCGCGCTCGCTCAAGTGCTGGTCGTCGCGCTGCACCAGTTTCAAGCGCAAACCATAGTGCGGTTGCAGTTCATCCAGACGCGCCTGGCGCGCCTCTCCCTGTACCGGTCGCAGTTGTTCCACCAGAGCCCACGCCGGGCCACGCAGGGCTTCACGGTTATAGGTCTCGTTGGACTCGGGCATGTACGCGTCCAGGCCATAGTTGACCAGCCAGATCGAGCCGGCCAGGCCGAGCGCGAGGATCACATACAGGCGCAGATACAAGCGCAGCATCTAAACCTCCCACGCGAACGGATTGAACAGGTAACCCTTGCCCCAGATGGTTTTGATGCACACCGGCTCGCGAGGGTTGTCGTTGAGCTTGCCGCGCAATTTGCTGATGTAAACGTCGACGCTGCGATTGAGGCCATCAAAGGCAATGCCACGCATACGGTTGAGGATGTCATCACGCGAGAGGATCTTGCCCGAGCTGCTGGCCAGTAACCACAACAACTCAAACTCCATGGTCGTCAGATCGATGGTCTGACCGCCCAGGCTGACGACCCGGCAGCTGCGATCAATCGACAAGCGGCCGAACTCCAGGGCTCCACGCGCCACAGGCTCGGGCACCTGGCGGCGTTGCAAGGCACGCAGACGTGCGAGCAGCACCGGCGGCTTGATCGGCTTGATCACATAATCGTCAGCGCCGGACTCAAGGCCCAGGATATGGTCCAGGTCGTCTTCCTTGGCCGTCAGGATCACGATGGGCGTGTCCGACACATTGCGAATTTCGCGGCAGACATGCAGCCCGCTCTGGCCCGGCAGCATCAAATCGAGCACGACAATTCTGGGCTTGAAGTCCAGGAACGCCGCCAAAGCTTCATCGCCCCGGTGCACGACACGCACCTCAAAACCATGTTGCGACAGAAACTGCGCAATCAGCCCTGCCAGCTTTTCATCGTCCTCAACGAGCAGGACCTTGCCCAGACCCAGGTTTTCCATAAGTTCTCAGTGTAGAAACGCAGATTGAAGTGCGCGCATTATAGGTGGCAAGCAGGCGCACAGAAGCAGCTGGCCAGTACGAGCCGATGAAGCTTCATGCTTTTAAGAGTTTTTAACAAATAGCCTGCAATCTTTAACGCCATTCACAGGGAGTTGTATGCGCAAGGATTACCTGGCGTTCTTCGTTTCGCTGTTCTTCTCGCGGCTGGCCGACCAGATCCTGTTGTTCATCGTGCCGCTGATCGTGTTCCAGACCACCCAAAGTGTGTCGTGGGCGGGCCTGGCGTTTTTTGTCGAATCGCTGCCGCGCTATCTGGCATTTCCGGTGTGCGGAGCGTTGTGCGACAGGTTTTCGCCCGTGCGCATCCTGCATATCAGTCAGATGTATCGCGCACTGGCCTGCGTGGCGGCGGTGGCACTGTACGGGCTGTTCGACGGGATCCATTGGCTGGTGATGCTGTCCGCGTTGTGCGGGGTATTGACCACCCAGGGCATCATGGCGCGGGAGGTGGTGATGCCGCATATCTTCCAGCATTACACCTACGCCAAGACCTTGTCCTATTCGCAGATTGCCGACCAGAGCGGCCTGGTGCTCGGGCCGTTGCTGGCGGCGTTGATGCTGCAGGTGTGGGCATGGCCCTGGGTGGTACTGGCCATCGCCGCACTGTTTATTCTCGCCGACCTGGCGATGCTGTTCTGGCAGCGCACCACCACGGTGAGCCTGCAAAGCCATGGGCAACACCCGGGTATCTGGCTGCAACCGCTGCGCATTGCGTTTGGCCATATCCGCAACCGGGTGGAACTCAAACGCATCATTATTCTGGCAGTCGGCGTGAACCTGATGGTTGGGGTCACACTGGCCACCTCGGCCGCCATGGTTACCGGCCAATACGCCGCCGACAAGGATGCCTACGCCCTCCTGCAAGCCGCCGGCGCGCTGGTCACCATCGGGATTCTGTTTTACCTGGCACGCTCATCACTGTCGTTGAAAGTAATGGGTGGGCTGTCGTATTCGATGATTGCAGTCGGCGCGCTGATCACCGCCGTCAGCCCCGGTGTGTGGGCGTATGCCGTGGGCTTCCTGCTGGTGACGGGCTTTGACAAGATGTTCAACGTGTACCTGCGCAGCACCCGTCAACAAGTGATCCCGGTACAGGATTTCGGCAAAACGGTGGGCGTGATCACCTTGCTCAACAATTTGCCCCAGCCGTTGGCGGGCCTGATGATTGCCATGCTGGCAGCGCCGTTGGGCACGCAAACGGTGATCCTGCTGCTGGCCGCGATCACCGCCTTGATCGGCGTGGCGGTGGCCTCAGGCTGGCACGCCACTGTGAAAGCGAAACTCGATGTCCGGTGATTCAATCAGCTCCTGCTCGGCGGCACGCACTCGTTCGATGACTTGGGCGATGTCCTTGGCGTCACCGTACTGGTAGGCCAGCTTCAAGTAACCCTGGAAGTGCCGCGCTTCGCTTTTGAGCAAACCGAAGTAGAACTTGCCGAGCTCTTCGTCCAAATGCGGCACCAATGCCTCGAAACGCTCGCAGCTGCGTGCTTCGATAAAAGCGCCGACCACCAGAGTGTCCACCAGCTTGACCGGCTCGTGGCTGCGCACCACCTTGCGCAAACCCGAGGCATAGCGGCCCGCGTGCAGTTGGCGCAGTTCGACCTTGCGCTTTTTCATCAGGCGCATGACTTGCTCGTGGTGCACCAGTTCTTCGCGGGCCAGGCGCGACATCATATTGATCAGGTCAACATGGCCGTGGTACTTGGCCATCAGGCTCAGGGCGGTGCTGGCGGCTTTGAATTCGCAGTTCTTGTGGTCGATCAGCAGGGTGTCCTGATCGGCCAGGGCGGCCTGGACCCAGGCGTCGGGGGTGCGGCAGCCGAGGAATTCATGGATTTCGGGCAGGTTCATCAGGCTCACGGGCAAAGGATCACAAAAGGGCGCCGATTATACCGACCCCGCCGCAGACCACCAGCCACCGGCCTTGATGTGCATCAACATGACGTCTGGCGGGCAGCAACTATAGTTGTTGCAAGCCCCTTCCTAGAGATCCCGATCATGCAAGCCATCCGCAGCATCCTGGTGGTCATCGAGCCCGAGCACTCGGAAAGCCTGGCCCTCAAGCGTGCCAAGCTGATTGCCGGGGTGACCGGCGCGCATCTGCATTTGCTGGTGTGCGACAAGAAGCATGAGCATTCGGCGTTGCTGAGCCTGCTCAAATCCGGCCTGCAGGAAGACGGCTACAGCGTCACCACCGAGCAGGCGTGGAACGACAGCCTGCACGAGACCATTATCGAGGTGCAGCAAGCCGAAGGCTGCGGCCTGGTGATCAAGCAGCATTACCCCGACAGCCCGCTGAAAAAAGCCCTGCTGACGCCGGCGGACTGGAAGCTGCTGCGCTATTGCCCCACGCCGGTGCTGTTGGTCAAGACCGCTACGCCATGGGCTGGGGGAGTGATTCTGGCGGCCATCGATGTGGGCAATACCGACAGCGAACACCGCTCACTGCACAACGCGATCATCGACCACGGCTTTGACATCGCCAGCCTGGCCAAGGCGCAACTGCATGTGATCAGCGCCCATCCGTCGCCGATGCTGTCGGCGGCCGACCCGACCTTCCAGCTCAAGGAAACCATCGAGGCGCGCTATCGCGAGCAATGCAAGGCGTTCCAGGACGAGTTCGATGTGGATGACAGGCACCTGCATATCAAGGAAGGTCCGGCCGACGTGCTGATTCCCCATATGGCCCATCAGTTGCAGGCAGCGGTGACCATCATCGGCACCGTGGCCCGCACCGGAATTTCCGGGGCGCTGATCGGTAATACGGCGGAGGTGGTGCTGGACGCCGTGGAAGGCGACGTGCTGGTGCTCAAGCCGCAGACGCTCATGGACCATCTGGAAGAGCTGGCTACCAAGCCCTGACGCCGCCTTCAGGCAATGAAGATCAAATGTGGGAGCTGGCTTGCCTGCGATTGCGGTGGGTCAGTTGGCGCACTTGCTCCTGATACACCGCTATCGCAGGCAAGCCAGCTCCCACATTGAGCTAGTCAGTCAGTTACCCAGCGCATCTTTCAAGAACCCAGGCGCGATATAGCGCTGGTAATGCGCCTCGGACAAGATAAAGAACTCGCGATCAATGGCATCGCGCAGTTCAGGCAGCGCCCAGTCGCGAAACTCCGGCAACAGCACCATGCCGTACGCCTCAAGGTTGTTGATCACCCGTGCCCCGCGTGCGATCAACTGATAAGCCCAGCAGTATTCGGACTGGTGCGGCACGAAGCGAATCTTGCGTTGCTCCAACTGGCTGCGCAGGGTTTTGGGGTCGAAAACCTCCACTTTGCCGGCCATGACTTGCACCAGCAGTTGTTCGAGCCGGAGCCAGACTGCGCGTTTTTCTTCCTCGTTATAGCCATTCCACTGGATCACTTCGTGGTGGAAACGCTTGCAGCCGCGACACACGAGATCGCCGTAGACCGTAGAGCACAGGCCGACGCAGGGGGTCTTGATGGTTTGGTTGGACATGGGCAACAACACGCAAGTCAGCGAAACAGTGCGCCATGTTAGCCCTTTGTCTAAGGTTGATCACCCAGCAAACTTGGCCAGGCAACTTACCTTTAGATTTTTTTTGCCGTAGAATCACCCGGCCTTGTAAGGCGCCAATAATCCGCTGGAAGCTGTTTTCAAAGCGTCACGAGCACAGTCGTTCCTTCAGAACGGTGTTGGCGTGGTTTCGACCCGGTAGGTCAGAGCCCGCGCCAACCCTCATCAGCTCCGTTCTGCAGGCGTAAAACTTTGAAAGCAGCTTCTGTAAAGGAATGTCGGCAGCGCTGGCTTTGCGGCCCAAAAAGCCCCTGAGCGCATGCGTGCCGTTCATTTCTGGATGAGCGTCCCGTGGGACCACTGATGAGGGTAATAACTGTGCTTGAAGCCTACCGCAAACATATCGAAGAGCGTGCAGCACTGGGTATCGTTCCCCAGCCGCTTAACGCCGAACAAACCGCAGGCCTGGTCGAGCTGCTGAAAAATCCTCCGGCTGGCGAAGAAGAATTCCTCGTTGACCTGATCACCAACCGCATTCCACCAGGCGTTGACGAAGCTGCCTACGTCAAGGCCGGTTTCCTGTCTGCCCTGGCCAAGGGCGAAGCCACTTCCCCCCTGATCGACAAGAAACGCGCTGTTGAACTGCTCGGCACCATGCAAGGCGGCTACAACATCGTGACGTTGGTCGAGCTGCTGGACGACGCCACCCTGGCGCCCGTCGCGGCCGCCCAGCTCAAGCACACCCTGCTGATGTTCGATGCGTTCCACGACGTCGCCGAAAAAGCCCGCAACGGCAACGAACACGCCAAAGGCGTGATTCAGTCCTGGGCTGATGGCGAGTGGTTCCGCAACCGCCCTACCCTGGCCGACAAGATCAGCCTGCGCGTCTTCAAGGTCACCGGCGAAACCAACACCGACGACCTGTCGCCGGCGCCTGACGCCTGGTCCCGCCCCGACATCCCGCTGCACGCCCTGGCCATGCTGAAAATGGCTCGCGAAGGCATCGTGCCGGACGAGCAAGGCAAGACCGGCCCGATGAAGCAGATCGAAGAAATGCGCGGCCAAGGCTTCCCGATCGCCTACGTCGGTGACGTGGTCGGTACCGGTTCGTCGCGTAAATCGGCAACCAACTCGGTCCTGTGGTTCTTCGGCGACGACGTGCCTTACGTGCCGAACAAGCGTGCCGGTGGTTTCTGCTTCGGCAGCAAAATCGCTCCGATCTTCTACAACACCATGGAAGATGCTGGCGCACTGCCAATCGAATTCGACGTCACCAACATGAACATGGGCGACGTGATCGACCTGTACCCTCATGCTGGCAAAGTCTGCAAACACGGCACCGACGAAGTCCTGACCACCTTCGAAATGAAGACTCCGGTGCTGTTGGACGAAGTTCGCGCCGGCGGCCGTATCCCGTTGATCATCGGCCGTGGCCTGACCGACAAGGCCCGTGCCGAGCTGGGCCTGGGCCCTACCGACCTGTTCAAGCTGCCTGAAGCGCCTGTCGACACCGGCAAGGGCTTCACCCTGGCGCAGAAAATGGTCGGCAAGGCGTGCGGCCTGCCGGAAGGCAAAGGCGTTCGTCCAGGCACCTACTGTGAGCCGAAGATGACCACTGTGGGTTCCCAGGACACCACCGGTCCAATGACCCGCGATGAACTCAAGGACCTGGCGTGCCTGGGCTTCTCGACCGATCTGGTGATGCAGTCCTTCTGCCACACCGCGGCTTACCCCAAGCCGATCGACGTGACCACCCACCATACCCTGCCTGACTTCATCATGACCCGTGGCGGTGTATCGCTGCGTCCGGGCGACGGCATCATCCACAGCTGGCTGAACCGTATGCTGCTGCCGGACACCGTCGGTACCGGCGGTGACTCCCACACTCGTTTCCCGATGGGCATCTCGTTCCCGGCCGGTTCCGGTCTGGTCGCGTTCGCCGCAGCCACTGGCGTAATGCCACTGGACATGCCGGAATCGATTCTGGTGCGCTTCAAAGGCAAGATGAAACCTGGCATCACCCTGCGTGACCTGGTTCATGCCATTCCTTACTACGCGATCCAGGCTGGCCTGCTGACCGTAGAGAAGAAAGGCAAGAAAAACGCCTTCTCCGGTCGCATCCTGGAAATCGAAGGTCTGAACGACCTGACGCTGGAACAGGCTTTCGAGCTGTCCGACGCCTCGGCTGAACGTTCGGCTGCCGGTTGCACCATCAAGCTGTCCAAAGAGTCCGTCACCGAGTACCTGAACTCCAACATCACCCTGCTGCGCTGGATGATCGGCGAAGGCTACGGCGATGCACGTACTCTGGAACGTCGCGCCCAAGCGATGGAAGCCTGGGTTGCCAACCCGGAACTGATGGAAGCCGATGCCGACGCCGAATACGCCGAAATCATCGAAATCGATCTGTCGGAAATCAACGAGCCGATCCTCTGCGCCCCTAACGACCCGGACGATGCCCGTCTGTTGTCCAGCGTTGCCGGTGAGAAGATCGACGAAGTGTTCATCGGTTCGTGCATGACCAACATCGGTCACTTCCGCGCTGCCGGTAAGCTGCTGGAGCAGGTCAAGGGCCAGCTGCCAACGCGTCTGTGGCTGTCGCCGCCGACCAAGATGGACGCTCACCAGTTGACCGAAGAAGGCTACTACGGCATCTACGGCAAGGCTGGGGCGCGCATGGAAATGCCGGGCTGCTCGCTGTGCATGGGTAACCAGGCACGTGTAGAACCGAACTCCACCGTCGTCTCGACTTCGACCCGTAACTTCCCGAACCGCCTGGGTGATGGTGCAAACGTCTACCTGGCATCGGCTGAGCTGGCGGCAGTCGCCTCCACTCTGGGTCGCCTGCCGACTGTAGAAGAGTACATGGGCTACGCAGCGAAACTGGACACCATGGCCAGTGACGTCTACCGCTACCTGAACTTCGACCAGATCGCCGAGTTCCGCAAGATCGCAGCAAGCGCCAACATCCCGGTGATTCAAGCTTAACGGTGTGTTGATGTGAAGAACGCCGCGTATCGCAAGGTACGCGGCGTTTTTTTATGCCTGGAATACGGCATCTGCCGCACCACAAAACAAATGTGGGAGCTGGCTTGCCTGCGATAGCGGTGTATCAGTCATGAATGTAATGACTGACAGATAGCTATCGCAGGCAAGCCAGCTCCCACACTTTTAGAGCTGTGCAGTCAGACAGACCGCATCAGGGCTCAAGCAACCAGCGAATACACCAACGCCGTAATGGCAACCAAGCCAACTGCAGTCACAAACACATTCGACGCCTGCCCACGGTACTTGGCCATGGCCGGCACTTTGCGAATGGCATACATCGGCATCAGGAACAGGATCGACGCGATCACCGGCCCGCCCAGGGTCTCGATCATGCCAAGGATGCTCGGGTTAAGCGTGGCCACGATCCAGCACACCACCAGCATGAAAGCGGCGGTCATGCGGTCCAGGGTCTTGGGTGCCGGGCGGCGACCGGTCTTGACCACCAAGCCCTTGAGGCCTTCGCTGGCGCCGATGTAGTGGCCCAGGAACGACTTGGCAATCGCCACGAACGCAATCAACGGCGCGGCAAAGGCGATGGTCGGGTTGTCGAAGTGATTCGCCAGGTACGACAGGATCGACAGATTCTGCGCTTTGGCTTCGGCCAACTGCGCCGGCGACAGGGTCAGCACGCAACTGAACACGAAGAACAGCACCATCGCCACCATCAGCAGGTGCGCGCGGGACAGGATCTGCGAGCTGCGCTCCTCGGCGTGTGCGCCGTACTGGCGCTTCTGGTCAACCGCAAAGGCCGAGATGATCGGCGAATGGTTGAACGAGAACACCATGACCGGAATCGCCAGCCACAGCGTATTGAGCAACGCCGACGGTGCCGGCACCTCACTGGCAGTGCTGAGAATGCCACCATTCCAATGCGGCACCAGGTACACAGCCAGGAACAGCAAGGCAACGATAAACGGATACACCATCAGGCTCATGGCCTTGACGATCGCTTGTTCGCCGCAGCGCACCACGGCCAGCAGACCGAGGATCAGCACAAACGCCAGGATCGCGCGAGGCGGCGGCATGATGTGCAGTTGGTGCTCCATGAAGCTGCTGACGGTGTTGGTCAGCGCCACGCTGTAGATCAGCAGGATCGGGAAGATCGCGAAGAAATACAGCAAGGTGATCAATGCACCTGCCTTGATACCGAAATGCTCTTCAACCACGTCGGTGATGTCGGAACCTTCACGGCCGGACAGCACGAAACGGGTCAGCCCACGGTGGGCAAAGAACGTCATCGGGAAGGCCAGCAACGCCAGGATCACCAGCGGCCAGAAGCCCCCCAGGCCCGCGTTGATCGGCAGAAACAAAGTACCGGCGCCAATGGCGGTACCGAACAGCCCGAGCATCCAGGTGGTGTCCTGGCGGCTCCAGCTTGTGAGCGTTGCAGGTGTCGTTGCATAGCGTTCGTCGACGCTATTGGCCTGATCATTCATCCGGTCGGATCTCCGCATTCACACGGCCAGGACGAGTCAGAAAAACCTGACAGGCAGCGCCCTGACCTTAACAGGGGCGCGATTGTCCGGGATTCTTGTGAATAAGCAAAGACTTAGCTGAGGAACGGCAATGCAGTGCAAAGCCTGGAAGGCGGTCCATGGGCAGCTCAGTTGATTCAACGCCAGATGCGCACCGCCTTTACCCACCTCACGAGCCTCCCTGCCGGCGTGGCATTGGGAGGGTCGATCACGCAAGGCCGGCGAAGCTGTGTTTAAACAAATCCAGTCATTCAAAGTTCTCCAGTGGCAAGCCGCTGACAGAAACCCAACATCAATTAAAGTTACGCACCCCCACATATAAGAAAGTTCTTACAGACAGTTAATCAGCGCATCTGGACTGAAACTCTAATTATTGCGGGTTTTGTTGCAAGGGTTTTCCCAAGCATTGAGAGCCCCTCCTATCACGTCTATATTCCAGCTCAGCTCAAAAAACAAAGTCCTCTAAACCCACGACAGCAGAATTAAAAACCTCACTCGCCAGGAGCGACTTGATGAAAAAACACAACCTTATTTTCTCCCTGATACTTGCCACCGGAATGCTCAGCCCATTGACCAGCCAAGCACAACCGACAGTAGAAAACTCCGACGCAAGTGCCCTGGGCACATCCCCCCGCTGGCTGACGACAAAAGTTTATATAGAGGGCGCCCCAGAGATCGATGTAAAGGACAAGTACCCAGGTGTCGTTGGAATATCAGCGTGGGACCCTGAGCGTAATCGCTACGAATTTTTCTACACCGATACCGGGCTATCAAAATATGACAACGGCGGCGGCGGTTACTTCATGGTAACAGGGGACAAGAAAAACCATATCCTGATACCCGATAAAGGTGCAACGAGAACCATCGTCAGAAAACTTGAGACGTTGAACAATCAGGAATTCACTTACTCTCGTGAAGTGCCGCGCGACATGATCGACGCCAACCCTCTTGTTCGAATACATGTGGTTCATGCGCCCTATACCGGATCAGTAAAAACCACCCCCACCCACTAACCCTCAACACTCACCCCACGAGTAGCGACAATACTCATAAAAGGCCTCACTCAATGAAAACGCTATTAAAGCCATTATTGGCGTCTGTTTTATTGTTCTCTACCCTTGTTTCAGGCGGCCTTCATGCGCAGGCTTCCACATCAGGAAAACCTGTCGCCATCAGCGCTGACAATGCGGTGCTGCTGACCGTTTTCCTCAAACATGACCAATCTCGCAACTTGAACGAAATAAGAACAAAACTCACCGAACAGGAACTCTTTAAAGTATTCCCTCCTGAAGGGGTAGAGATCGTCAGTTGGACCATCGCCATGGGGATCGGCCACGTCATCGTTCTACGCTTCCCCGCCTCGCGCCTGCGGGAGGTCAATCTCGCCATCGAACGCTCTGCATGGGGGCCCTTCAGGACAGAGTTCTTTCCTACCTACGACTACATGGACATCGTAGCGGCCGAACAGAGCAAGGTACGCAAGCCCGCACCCGCTAAATAATTCGCCCGCGTGCAAACAGCGTCTCCCGCTCGCCGAGACGCTGGCACCTTTCGCAAAATCAGTGGCGCTTTCTCGGGCCCTCGGCATTTCGCGCAACAAAAATGCAGCATACTCCGAGCATCGAACTCACCGGAGAGCTGCCCCATGCCCACCACCGTTCTGGTCCTGGTTGAAACCATCAACGAGTACCTGCAAATCATCGAGAGCAATGACTTTCATGTGATTCTGGCGCCGACGCCCGCCGAACGCGCTCAGGCGATCAAGTTGCACGGTGGGCAGATCAAGGCCGTGCTGACCCGTGGCCCGCTGGGGTTGTACGCCGATGAAATCGCGGCACTGCCGTTGTTGGAAATCATCTGCGTGATCGGTGCCGGCTACGAACACGTGGACCTGCAGGCCGCGAGCAATCGTGGGATCGTGGTGACCAACGGTGCAGGGGTAAATGCGCCGTCAGTGGCCGACCATGCCATGGCGCTGCTGCTGTCGCTGGTGCGTGGCGTTCCCCAGACGGATGCAGCGGTGCGGCGTGGAGAATGGCCGAAAGTGATGCGCCCTTCCCTGAGCGGTAAACACCTGGGGATTCTCGGGCTGGGTGCGGTGGGGATGGAGATTGCCCGGCGCGCTGCCCTGGGGTTCGGCATGGAGGTGAGTTATCACAACCGCCAACCCCGCGATGACGTGGATTACACCTACTGTGCGACGGCTGTCGAGCTGGCGCGTACCTCGGATTTCCTGGTGCTGGCTACGCCCGGCGGTGCCAGCACCCGTCACCTGATCGACCGTCACGCCCTGGACGCCCTGGGGCCGCACGGCTTTCTGGTCAACATCGGCCGCGGCAGCGTAGTGGTGACCGCCGACCTGGTCGCCGCGCTGGAGCAGCGCCGCATCGGCGGTGCCGCGCTGGACGTGTTTGACGATGAGCCTGCAGTGCCCGATGCCCTCAAGCGCCTGAGCAATACCGTGCTGACGTCCCACGTGGCCGGCCTGTCCCCGGAAGCGGCCCATGACACGGTGCAGCGCGTGGCCGACAACCTGGTCGAATACTTCGCCGGTCGTCCGGTGCTCACGCCGGTCGCGCTGCCAGCGCCCGCAAAATGACCAATCAGGCACGCTGATCACCCTTCAACACGCTAACCTATTAAGCCGCCCCGACCTTGTCGCTGGGCGGCGGTGCGCATTAGATTAGGAAATAGTCCAAGGCCTTTAGAATAAGCAGAAGGGATAAGCATGGCGCTGAACGACCAATCGACCCAGATTCGCCCCGGCGAAGAACTTGATGCCAGCCTGATCGATCCCTACCTCAAGGCCCACATTCCGGGCTTGAGCGGCACGCCTGCGATCAGCCAGTTTCCCGGCGGAGCATCGAACCTGACCTACCTGCTCGAATATCCAGGCCAGGAATTCGTGCTGCGTCGCCCACCGTTTGGCCACAAGGCCAAGTCCGCCCACGACATGGGCCGTGAATACCGGATTCTCAACCAGCTCAAAGATGGTTTTCCGTATTGCCCCAAGGCGTACGTGCATTGCACCGATGAATCGGTGATTGGCGCCGAGTTCTATGTGATGGAACGGGTCAACGGCATTATCCTGCGCTCAGACCTGCCGCCAGAACTGGGCCTGGACGCGGCCAGGACTCAAGCATTGTGCAAAAGCTTTATCGACAAGTTCGTCGAACTGCATCAGGTCGACTACAGCGCCTGCGGCCTGGCCGACCTGGGCAAGCCTGAAGGCTACGTGGCGCGGCAGATTCGCGGCTGGAGCGAGCGCTACGAAAAGGCCCTGACCCCTGATGCGCCAAAATGGGAAGCGGTGCGCGCCTGGCTTAACGACAAAATGCCCGCCGACTCGCCCACATCCAGCATCGTGCATAACGACTACCGCTTCGACAACGTGATCCTCGACCCGCACAACCCGATGCAGATCATCGGTGTACTGGACTGGGAACTGACCACCCTGGGCGACCCGCTGATGGACCTGGGCAACACCCTCGCCTACTGGATCGAAGCTGCGGACCCTGCGCCGGTGCAACTGATGCGCCGCCAGCCGAGCAACGCCCCCGGCATGCTCACCCGCCGTCAGTTTGTCGACTATTACGCCGAGCGCTCGGGCCTGGCGATCGACAATTACGATTTCTACTACACCTACGGCCTGTTCCGCCTGGCCGGCATCGTGCAGCAGATTTACTACCGTTTCTTCCACGGCCAGACCCAGGACAAACGCTTCGCGCAGTTCATCCACATGAACAAGTTGCTGGAGCAGATGAGCCTGAATGTCATCGGCAAATCAGCGCTCTGATTACCCCTACAAGGAACCCTCATGTCCAAGACCAACCTGTTCGACCTTGATGGCAAGATCGCTTTCGTTTCCGGCGCCAGCCGTGGTATCGGCGAGGCCATTGCCAAGCTGCTGGCCCAGCAAGGCGCCCACGTGATCGTCTCCAGCCGCAAGCTGGAAGGTTGCCAGCATGTCGCCGATGCCATCATCGCCGACGGCGGCAAGGCCACGGCGATTGCCTGCCATATTGGTGAAATGGAGCAGATTACCCAGGTATTTGCCGGGATCCGCGAGCAGTTCGGCCGCCTGGATATTCTGGTTAACAACGCCGCAACCAACCCACAGTTTTGCAACGTACTGGACACCGACCTCGGCGCATTCCAGAAGACGGTCGACGTGAATATCCGCGGTTACTTCTTCATGTCGGTGGAAGCCGGCAAGCTGATGCGCGAGAACGGCGGTGGCAGCATCATCAACGTGGCGTCGATCAACGGCATTTCGCCGGGCGTGTTCCAGGGCATCTATTCGGTCACCAAGGCGGCCGTGATCAACATGACCAAGGTGTTCGCCAAGGAATGCGCAGCGTTCGGCATCCGTTGCAACGCGCTGCTGCCGGGTCTGACCGATACCAAGTTCGCCTCGGCGCTGGTCAAGAACGATTCGATCCTGAAAGTGGCCCTGGCACAAATCCCCCTCAAGCGCGTGGCCGCCCCCAGCGAAATGGCCGGCGCGGTGTTGTATCTGGCCAGTGATGCGTCGAGCTACACCACCGGTGTGTCGTTGAATGTGGACGGCGGCTTCCTGTCCTGACACGGCCTGGTTTCTTCAGATCGATTTGCGCGTAACCTTGACGCAGATCGATCTGTCTCCAGGATGAAACATGGAACTGCACCTCGTCATCAATGGCCGCAAGGACCTGGCTGCCCAGCTTTATCAGCAACTGCGCGAAGCCATCGCCACCGGGCGACTTGCCGCCGGCACGCAGTTGCCACCCAGCCGATTGCTTGCCGAGCAACTGGGCGTATCACGTAAAACCGTCTCCGACACCTATTCCACCTTGACGTATGAAGGCCTGCTGGTTGGCAGGATTGGCCGGGGCACGTTCGTCAACGCCTGGGCGCCACAGCCCGACCGCGTGCAAACCGCCACCGACCTGGCCTGCGCCGCCAATCTGGGCAAATGGGCGGCACTCCCTTCGCCCATGGGCCACCCTTCCCGCGAGGGCATTTTGCGCTACGAATTTATCGGCGGCGCGACTGCGCGCAACCAATTCCCCCAGGACGAGTGGCGACGTTGCACCCAGGATGCGCTGCGCCGTATCGCCCAGAACAGTGGTTTCTACAGCCAACCGGAAGGGTTACCGGCATTGCGCGAGGCCATCGCCGGGCATATCGCGTTTTCCCGGGGTGTCAAATGCCGCGCCAGCGATATCGTGGTCACCAACGGCGCGCAGCAGGCGCTGGACCTGATTGCCCGCGTGGTGCTGGAACCGGGCAGCAGGGTCGCGATGGAAGACCCAGGCTACAGCCCCGCACGCCAAATGTTCGTAGCAATGGGCGCCAGCGTCGCCGGCGTTGCCGTCGATGAACAGGGCATCCAGGTCGACCAGATCCCCGATGGTACCCGTCTGATCTACGTCACCCCGTCCCACCAGTTTCCCCTCGGTATGCCGATGAGTCAGACGCGCCGCGAGGCTCTGCTGGACCGCGCCATCGAGCTGGGTGCGATCATCATCGAAGACGACTACGACAGCGAATTTCGCTACGAAGGGCGCCCCACCGACTCCCTGCAAAGCCTGGATACCCGGGGCGTGGTGACCTACGTCGGCACCTTCTCCAAAACCTTGTTGCCCGAGTTACGTCTGGGCTACGCGGTGCTGCCGCCAGCGATCTATGGCGCGGTGCTCAAGGCCAAGCAATTGACCGACCAGCACAGCTCTACCCTGCCGCAGTGGGCGTTGGCCAAGTTCATCAGCGAAGGTTACCTGCTCAAGCATATTCGCCGTTGCCACAGCATCTACGCGGGGCGTCGCGAACGAATACTGCAACGTTTGGCGGGCGATCTTTCACCGTGGTTCGAGGCGGTTCCGACGGTGGCCGGCTTCCACCTGGCGGCATTGTGCAAGGTGGCGTTGAATATCCCCTTGCTGATAGAACAGGCGCGTCAGGTCGAGGTAGGGTTGTACCCCCTGGACGTATTCTTCCACGATGTGCCATTGCGCTCGGGGTTGATTTTCGGCTTCGGCGCCATCGAAACCCTGGACATCGACCCGGCGCTGGACAAGGTGCGCGATATTCTTCGGCAGATTGGCTAAGGGATTTTCCGGCGTATTGGTCATTGGGGGCGTGCGCGCTGCGGCGTAGGGTGAAGGAGTCTTGAATTACCTGGAATCCTGATCATGAAACGATTGCTCGCCACCACGCTGATGCTCACCTCCCTCAGCGCAATTGCCCACGACCCGGTGTACAACCAGGAAACGCTCAAGGTGCTGCAGGAGCACGCCTTGACCAACGTACCCGGCAAGAAAACCCTCATGCTCACCGTGGACTACGCCCCCGGCCAGGCCACCGTGCCCCATAGCCACACCGGCACTGCTGTGGCTTATGTACTGCAAGGCGCGGTCACTTCGCGGGTCAACGATGAGAAGGCGATCACCTACCACGCCGGGGAATCGTTCTATGAACCGGCCGGCTCGCGGCATTTTGAGTCAAGCAATGCCAGCCAGACCCAGCCGGCCAAGTTGCTGGTGGTGATGGTGATGGATGACAAGGCTGAGGTACTCACCCCGCTTCCCAAATAATCAGCAACACCACAAAACCCATGTGGGAGCTGGCTTGCCTGCTCCCACAGTTTTAACCGTGTCTGGTCAGGGACGTTTGAATAGGTCGCGCTGGTGTTCAATGCGCAGCCGGCACTCGCAACCCTCCAGATGATCATTGACCATCCCCATCGCCTGCATCAACGCATACATCGTGGTCGGGCCGACGAAGGTCCAGCCGCGTTTCTTCAGGGCCTTGGACAAGCGCATCGAAGCCGGTGAGGTCGGATTACCGGACCAGTAGGCGATGTCCACCACGGCCGGGCGTTCGGCTTCGCCGGGTTCGAATGCCCATAACCAACGTGCCAGCGAGCCGGTTTCTTCCACCATTTCACAGGCCCGGCGCGCGTTGTTGATGGTGGAGACGATCTTGGCGCGGTTACGCACAATCCCCGGATCCGTCATCAACCGCTCGATATCCGCCTGGCCATATTGCGCGACCTTGCGAAAATCAAACCCGTGGAACGCCTGACGAAAATGTTCACGCTTGCGCAAGATCGTGATCCACGCCATCCCGGCCTGGAAGCCCTCCAGGCAGATTTTCTCGTACAACTGCACGTCATCCGCCACCGGCACGCCCCATTCGTGGTCGTGGTAATGAAGATATTCCGGGGCGGCGTTGCGCCAACTGCAATGGGTACACCCTGTGGGGTCGGTTGTCAGTCCTGGTTGGTCCATCGATCACCTCATGTGCCGAGGGCCGATGATACGCAAAAAATTTTAAACCCCGTCAACCGCTCAAGCACCGCACTGACCGACCAACTGGTCAGACCGGGACCTGCCAGCCGGTGAATATTTACTTGTGGTTTGAAAAAAACCGAGCGTAGACTGGCCCGGCACTGGACTTACCGGTAAGACCACAACAATTAAGCCCTGGAACCACCAGGGCACCGAATAGAGATCCCTCCCATGCTCAGATGGTGCTCGCGTTCGATTTTCCTGCAAGTCGTGATTGGCCTGATGCTCGGCATCGCCTGCGGCCTGGCCCTTCCCGAATTCTCCTCACAACTCAAACCCCTGGGTGACGGCTTTATCAAGCTGATCAAAATGCTGATCGGTCTGATCGTATTCTGCGTGGTGGTCAGCGGTATTTCGGGCGCCGGTGATTTGAAGAAGGTCGGGCGTATCGGCCTCAAGTCGGTGATCTACTTTGAAGTGCTGACCACCGTTGCCCTGGTGCTCGGCCTGATCATGGCCTTCAGCACCGGCATCGGCAGCGGCGCCAACATTCACCTTGAGCAACTCTCTTCGGCCGGTTTGAATGAGCTGGCCGACAAGGGCCAGCACATCAAGGGCACCAGCCAGTTCCTGATGGACCTGATTCCCAACTCGGTGATCGGTGCATTTGCCGATAACAACGTGCTCCAGGTGTTACTGTTCTCGGTACTGTTCGGCAGCGCGTTGAACCTGGTGGGCGAAGCGGCCAGCGGCATCTCGCGGCTGATCAACGAATTGAGCCATGTGATCTTCCGCATCATGGGCATGATCGTGCGCCTGGCGCCGATTGGCGTATTCGGTGCCATCGCGTTCACCACCAGCACCTACGGCCTGGACTCGCTGCAACACCTGGGCAGCCTGGTCGGGCTGTTCTACCTGACGTGCTTTGCCTTTGTCGCGCTGATCCTGGGGCTGGTGATGCGCTTGTCCGGCCTGCGGATGCTGCCGCTGCTCAAGTACCTGCGCGAGGAGCTGCTGATCGTGATGGGCACCGCTTCATCCGACGCCGTGCTGCCGCAGATCATGCGTAAGCTGGAACATCTGGGCATTGGCAGTTCCACCGTGGGTTTGGTGATCCCCACCGGGTACTCGTTCAACCTCGACGGTTTCTCGATCTACCTGACCCTGGCCATCGTGTTTATCGCTAACGCCACCGGTACACCGCTGTCGATGACCGACTTGCTGACCATCCTGCTGGTATCGTTGATCACCTCCAAAGGCGCCCATGGCATTCCGGGCTCGGCATTGGTGATTCTGGCGGCGACACTCACGGCAATCCCTGCGATTCCGGTGGTGGGCCTGGTGTTGGTGCTGGCGGTGGACTGGTTCATGGGCATCGGTCGGGCGCTGACCAACCTGATCGGCAACTGCGTGGCTACCGTGGCGATTGCGCGCTGGGAAAAAGACATTGATATCCAGCGTGCCAACAAGGTGCTGGACGGTCAGCAAGGCTATGCCTTCCAGGCCAAGAAACCGGTGCTGCCGGCGCATCAGGAGTTCTAGGACAACACCCATCCAATGTGGGAGCTGGCTTGCCTGCGATAGCGGTGAGTCAGCGTCAAATGTAGTGCCTGACACTCAGTCATCGCAGACAAGCCAGCTCCCACATTGGCCCTTTGCCAGACTGAATACTGTATGAGCAACATCAAGGAGCCATCGACGTGATCAGCACTTCAACCGTCGTCAATTCAGTGGTAGAAAAACTGCGTGCCGCCCTCGCACGCGGCCAGTGGCGGCGTGGCGAAATGTTGCCCGGCCAGCGTGAACTGGCCGAGCAACTGGGCATCAGCCGCCCGAGCCTGCGCGAAGCGGTAATCGTGCTGGAAACCCTTGGCCTGGTGCGTTCCATGCCCGGCAAGGGTGTGGTGGTGCTGGAAACCAGTGTCAGCGAGCCGCAGTCGAGCGACGCCGTGGCCGACGCCAGCCTCGAAGACATTCTGCAGCTGCGCTACACCCTTGAACCCTTCATCGTGGGCCTCGTCGCCCAATCCATCAGCAGCAAGGAGATCGGCCAACTGCGCCTGACCCTGATGGACATGCGCGAAGCTCTGGATGCCGGTGACGCCGAGGCGGGCATGAACGCCTACATCGACTTTCACGAAGAACTGTTTGCCCTGACGTCCAACCCGATCTTCCAGAACGTGGTGCAACAAACCAGCACGGCACTCAAGCAAAGCGCCCAGGTGTTGCGCAATTCCCCAGAGCACTTGGCCGAACGCCTGCACGAAAACGAGGCCGTGGTACGCGCCATCCGCAACAAGAACAGCGCCCTGGCCAGTGCCGAAATGCGTCGGCACATCCTGCAGGAAGGCCTGCGCATGGGCATTCGCTTGAACATCCCGGATGACCATCTGGGCAGTTGAATAATTGGAGACCGGCCATGAACGTCCAAGCCCTGCAACGCGACCCCCTGCCCTGCCTGCGTCTGGTGTCGGGCAAGAAGCTTTCGGTCGATGACATCTACCCACGCCTGTTCGACGCGATCCTTGAGCAGCGTATCGCCCCCGCCAGCCGCTTCACCGAAGAAAGCCTGGGGGAAAGCTTTGGCGTGAGCCGCAGTGTGATCCGCCGCGTTCTGGCCAAGTTGTCCCATCAACAAGTGATCATCCTGCGCCCCAACCAACGCGCCCAGGTGGCTGCGCCGGATGCCCAGCAGACCCGGCAGATTCTCGAAGCCCGGCGCATGACCGAAATGACGGTGGTGCAATTGGCGTGCGCCCAAGCCACGTCGGTACAGGTACGCCAGCTACGGGACTTGATCGCCCGCGAGCGTGACTGCATCGAACGCGACCAGCGCGGGCCGGCGATTCGGTTGTCTGGAGAGTTCCATTTGCAGCTGGCCGCCATCGCAGGGAACGGCCCATTGGCGCAGTTTCTTAACAGCCTGGTGCCATTGACCTCGCTGGTCATTGCCCAATACGAAACGCAAGCCTGCACTTACTGCGCGTGGCAGGAGCACAGGGCGATTGTGGACGCTGTGGAGCAGCGTGACAGCAACGCCGCTGTGGCCTTGATGACCCGGCACCTGGACCACCTTGAAAGCAAGTTGCTCATGCACCATTGATCCTGAAGAACAGATCAAAAGCTTTTCACTGTTTGCCAAACCGCAGCGCGCTAAGTAATTAACGCCTGGGCTCCAGGCGCTCTTCATAACCTGTGTAACGCACAATCCAGTGCTTAATACAGGTATGAGATATGTCCACCGAATCCCAAGTGCTGCCCCCTCTGTTCTCGCTGATCACACAGCTGCATGACGAGGCCGGGACAATACCGGCCCACTTGAACTCGACCCTTGCCGAATTAACCGAAGCAGCCAAAGACACCGGGTTCTCGCTATTCAGCTTGCGCAGATACAAAAAGGCCAGGTTCCACCTGACCATCGCTGGCGCCGCTGGCGACGTAGACGCGCAATACACCATGGCCACGTGCCAGTCTGTGCTGGACGGGGGGGGACGCCGTCCGACCTCCGCCACCCGGCAATGGCTGTCGCTGGCTGCCGCCCAGGACCACATACCTGCCTTGATGAGGTTGGGTGACGTTCACTCACTGGCCAAGGCCAAAGAGCTGGCAACCCAAGCAGCAAATAACAATGCCCCCCGTGCAATGATCTACCTGTACTTGATGACCCAGGACATCGAATGGCTGAACCGCGCCGCTGCCACGGGCGCGCCTGAGGCGCTGTTTGAACTTGCTCAGGCTTACCGTAAAAGGCCAGCACTGATTGCCAACACCCTGCAACGCGAGGCAACGGTTGCGCAGTTGATCCAACGCTCGGCCGACGGCGGGCATCGCGCGGCGGTGTATGAATTGGCCTTTGCCGAAGACGGAACGGTGAGTACCGAGCAAAAGCAGAAACGCATCATTCAATTGGCCGAGATGGGCCAACTGGACGGGCTGCTTGAGTATGGCTATGCGCTGGCGGGCCTGTCTCAAGACAAAGCCAAAACCCACCGCACGTACGGGCTTGAAAGGAACCTGCCCAAAGCCTGTGCATTACTGAGACTGGTGCTGATAGAAACCGCTGACGCGATGGCACTGCCAAATATTGAAGCGGACTATTGGGCATTGATGCATCAGATGTCAGACACCCAGGACTATCAAGCGATCCTGGCGGATCTTCAGGAAACCACACCGAAGCTATTCAGCGTCCTTGAGCCGATGGTCCTTGTAGGCCTGCCTGATTGAGACCTGCTCCAATTAAAAAGCCCCCGTATCTGACGATACGGGGGCTTTTTTGTCAGCGCTTGATCAAGCCGGCTGCAACACCGACTGACCGCTCAACGCCAGGTCCAGCAACTCCCGGTTGGCCACCGCATACATGGCGTAGTCCGTGCCGACCGCGGCACGAATTTCCACCATCATGGCACGCCAGCGATCAGCCATGTCCTGGTGCTGCTCAAGCCACAGGGCCACACGGGCTTCCATGTCTTGTGGCGCGTCAGCCATTTGCAGTACCGAGATGGTAATCGCACGTTGCTGCCAGTCCACGTCATCGCGGAAGGCTTCGCGGGCCTGGGCCTGCCAGTTGTTGGCCACCGGCAGGTCGCTGATCTGCTGCAGGTACCACGGCAGGTCCAGGGCGCTGCCGACGGCGAAGTAGGCCTTGGCCACTTCGGCGGCGTCGTGCCCGGTCACGTCGGCGGCTTCGATGATCGGCAGCAAGGTGTACAGGTGGGTAGTACCTGCAACCATGCGTGCCAACAACTCCGGTACGCCGGCCTGGGTGTAGGCCTGGTAACGGTTCTGCCAGCCTTCACGGGTCGGACCTTCCAGCAGTTCGTCAAGCTTGAGACCCAACGCCGCCAGATGCGGACCGAAGTGCGCAGTGTCACGCCCGGCGTCCTGTTCGTTGCGACGGCTGCGCAGGAACCAGCGCGTAGCACGACGGCCCAGGCGCATCAGTTCGTCCATCAGCTCCAGTTGCACGTCGGCCGACACCTGGTGGTCCAGGGCTTCGATCTGACGGAACCAGTGCGGGAGGTGGAAGATATCACGCACGATCACATAGGCACCGGCGACGTTCGCCGGGCTCATGCCGGTCGACTCTTTGAGTCGCTGCACGAAGGTGATACCCATGTGGTTGACCAGGTCGTTGGCGATCTGGGTGCTGACAATCTCGCGCTTGAGACGGTGGCGACGCATGGCTTCGGAGAACTTGGCCACCAAACTCGGCGGGAACGCGGTCTCCATGTCACGGGTCAGGTACTCGTCATCCGGCACCTGAGATTTGAGCAGCGCTTCCTTGAGGTCGATCTTGCTGTACGAGATCAGCACCGACAGCTCCGGACGGGTCAGGCCCTTGCCGGTGGAAGCGCGCTCGGTGAGCTGTTCTTCGGTCGGCAGGTACTCGATGGCGCGGTCCAGCTTGCCACGGCCTTCCAGGTCGCTCATCAGACGCTTGTACTCGGCAGCACGCTCGTAAGCCTTGCGTGCGGCCAGGGACAGGGCCTGGGTCTGCTTGTAGTTGTTGCCCAACACCAGGTGGCCGACTTCGTCGGTCATGCTCGCCAGCAACTGGTTGCGTTGCTTGTCGGTCATGTCACCGGCCTGCACCACTTCGTTGAGCAGGATCTTGATGTTCACTTCGTGGTCGGAGCAGTCCACGCCGCCGGCGTTGTCGATGAAGTCGGTGTTGGAACCGCCGCCATTGAGGCCAAACTCCACACGGCCCAGTTGGGTCATGCCCAGGTTACCGCCCTCGCCCACCACCTTGCAGCGCAGTTCGTTGCCGTTCACGCGCAGCGCGTCGTTGGCCTTGTCGCCCACGTCGGCATGGCTTTCGGTGCTGGCCTTGACGTACGTACCGATACCGCCGTTCCACAACAGATCCACCGGCGCCTTGAGCAAGGCGTTGAGCAGTTCGGTCGGGGTCAGCTTGTCGGCCTGGATGTCGAAGCGCTCTTTCATCTGTGGCGAGATGGCGATGCTCTTGGCGCTACGCGAGAAGATACCGCCGCCTTCAGACATGATGCTGGTGTCGTAGTCGGTCCAGGACGAACGCGGCAGCTCGAACATGCGCTGGCGCTCGACGAAGCTGGTGGCCGGGTTCGGGTTCGGGTCGATGAAGATGTGCAGGTGGTTGAAGGCCGCGACCAGTTGCAGCTTGTCGGACATCAGCAAACCATTACCGAACACGTCACCGGCCATATCGCCGACGCCCACTACGGTGATGCTGTCTTCTTGCACATTGATGCCGCGCTCACGGAAGTGACGCTGCACACCTACCCACGCGCCCTTGGCGGTGATGCCCATTTTCTTGTGGTCGTAACCGGCAGAACCGCCGGAAGCGAACGCGTCACCCAGCCAGAAGCCGTAATCGATGGCGATGCCGTTGGCGATGTCGGAGAAGGTCGCAGTGCCTTTGTCCGCCGCCACCACCAGGTAGGGGTCATCGTCGTCATGGCGCACGACGTTGGCCGGAGGCACCAGGGCGCCATCCTTAAGGTTGTCGGTAATGTCCAACAGGCCGGAAATAAAGATGCGGTAGCAAGCGATGCCCTCGGCCGCGATCTCGTCACGGCTGCCGCCCAATGGCAGGCGCCGCGGCAAGAAGCCACCCTTGGCGCCCACCGGCACGATCACCGAGTTCTTAACTTGCTGGGCTTTTACCAGGCCGAGCACTTCGGTACGGAAGTCTTCTTCACGGTCGGACCAGCGCAGGCCGCCGCGAGCGACATTGCCGAAGCGCAGGTGCACGCCTTCAACCCGTGGCGAATACACGAAAATTTCAAACTTCGGCACTGGCTTGGGCAGTTCGGGAATCGCGTGCGGGTTGAACTTGAAGCTGAAGTACGACTTGTTCTGGCCGTTGGCGTCGGTCTGGTAGAAGTTGGTACGCAGGGTGGCCTTGATCAGGTCAAGGTAGCGACGCAGGATGCGGTCTTCGTTGAGCACCTGAACATCGTCCAGGGCGGTGAGGATCGCTTGCTCCAGGCGCTGCTGCTTGTCTTCCAGGTCGTCGGCGGTGAGCTTGCGCGCGAGATAAAAGCGGGTCTTGAACAACCGAGTCAACTCGCGGGCGATGTCGGTGTGGTTGTTCAGGGTGCTGGCGATGTAACCCAGGTCGAAGCCCAGGCGGATCTGCTTGAGGTAACGGGCGTAGGCACGCAGCAGCGCAACGTCGCGCCATGGCAGGCCGGCGGTCAGCACCAGGCGGTTGAACGCGTCGTTCTCGGCGTCGCCATGCACGATGTGCACGAAGGCGTCCTGCAGGGTGTCGTTGAGCTGCTGGATATCCAGGTTCACGCCTTCGGCGGCGATGAACGCAAAATCATGGATCCAGAACTCACGGCCATTGGCATGGCGCAGGCGATACGGGAACTCGCCCAGCACGCGCAGGCCGAGATTTTCCAGGATCGGCAGTACGTCGGACAGCGCCAGCGGAGTATCCGCATGGTAGAGCTTGCAATGCAGCTCGCGCTGACCGGAGACCTGGCCCAGCGGCTGATAGAAGCTCATCACCAGCGGGTTGGCTTCGGTGAGGCTGTTGAGGTGCTGCATGTCGACCACGGCCGAATGCGCGGCAAAACGCTCGCGATAGCCGGCCGGGAAGCCTTTGGGGAAGTCGGCCAGCACGTTGGTGCCCTGGGCTTCGCCGAAGCTTTCCACGACCAGGCTGGCGTAGTCGTCCTGCCAGCTGCGGCAGGCTTGCACCACTTCTTTTTCCAGTTGCAGCGGGTCGATGTCCAGGCGGTTCTTCGGGTCTACCCGCAGAATCAGTTGCACACGGGCAAGGACGGACTCGGAGAAGAAGGTCCAGAACTCGCAGTCCGAAGCCTTGAGGCGATCCATCAGCACCTGCTGGATCTTCTGGCGCACTTCGGTGGAGTAGATGTCACGCGGCACGTAGGCCAGGCAGTAGCAGAAACGACCGTACGGGTCTTTGCGCAGGAACACGCGGATCTTGTTGCGCTCCTGGATCTGCACAATCGACATGACGGTGCTGAACAATTCGTCGACCGGGGTCTGGAACAGGTCGTCGCGGGGCAGCACTTCAACCACCTGGGCCAGTTCCTTGCCCAAATGCGCCTTGGCCTGGAACCCCGAGCGACGCTCGATTTCCGCGACCTTGCGACGAATGTACGGGATCACTCGCACGCTTTCGCCGTACACCGAGGAGGTGTAGAGGCCCATGAAGCGGTGTTCCTTGATGACCTTGCCGTCGGCGCTGATCTCGCGGATCGACACATAGTCCGGATACGCTGGGCGGTGCACGCGGCTTGGGTGTGCGGCCTTGGCGAACGACAGCACGGTCGGCTCGCGCAGGTAGGCTACAGCGTAGTCTTCGATGCGCAGGTCCTCGGCGGTGAGGCCGGCGCGCAACAGCTTGGTCAGACCGAGGAAAGAGCTGGCGTCATATTCGATATGACCGCCGTCCGCCTCGTCACGTACCACAAACTCTTCATAGCCCAGGAAGGTGAAGTGGTTGCCCACCAGCCATTCCAGGAAGTTCTTGATCTCGGCTTTTTCTTCGCCGTCGATGGCGAACGCGCTGGCGTCGATACCGGCCAGCAGGTCCTGGACCTTGGCTTTCATCGGTTCGAAATCAGCCACAGCCACGCGCACTTCGCCCAGCACCTGCTCAAGCTCTTTGCTCAGCACGTTCAGTTCGGCGGCGTTGGCGCAGCGGTCAATCTCAAGGTACATCAGCGATTCTTGAAGAATGCCTTCGCCCTGGGTGCCCTTGGGCAGGATTTCCAGCAATTCGCCCTTGCTGCCACGGCGCACGCTGAGCACGGTGGTTTGCAGGGTGTGGATGCTGTAGCCACGGCGGTTCAGCTCGGTGCGTACCGAGTCGACCAGAAATGGCAGGTCATGGTGCAACACTTCGACCGCGGTGTGGGTCGATTGCCAGCCATGACGTTCGTAATCAGGGTTGTAGACCCGCACCTGCGGTTGGGTGTGATCAAAGCGCTCAAGCAGGCGCCAGGCAGACAGGGTGCAACCGGCCAGGTCGGAAAGGCGACGCTGGGTCAGTTCGTCCAGAGAAATGATGCCGAAGAATTGCTCAGCGAACAGCGCCACTTGTGGCAGTGCCTGTTCACTGATGTGCTGCGCCAGTGCCGCTTGCAGTTGGTGCTGGAAGTCGGCCTTGCTGGCTGCGGTGAAGAACGCCATCTGTGGTACTCCGCTTGGGCTTGTTATTGATGGAAGCGTCGCGTGTTATCCCCTTGCGGGGAGACCGTCAGCTCTGTTCGTGGGTCACGATAAACGAATCAGAGCGACAGGTGGGTGAAGCTGGACAAGACAGTCAGGTCACATTCAACGTCCATTGGATGCACACCGTGCCGGGTGACGGTACGACGGGCAGGTCAGGCGCCTGGCGCGGGGCACATCCGTTGCGCAGCTTAACGAGTGTAGTAAGACCGCTGCTTTCCGCACGGCGACATATTCGGTCAAGCGCAGGCAAACCTGAAGCAGCTCGCTTTCCCAGGCTCGGCAAGCGCGCCAATAGGTTTTATCAACCGAATTCATAGAATCTTAAAATGGATTCAAGTCGCCGGGTTTGACCAATCAGTTGTTAGTCGATGCACATCGCGTTGATTGAACAACACCCCAAGGACGGCCCACTCGTTAGTTGAGGTGAGCTTTGAGTATGAACAACGTAATTGCGAATATCTCTTATAAGCACATAAATGCTTCGGCGTATGTGCCGGTCGACGGCCCCACTGCTCCCATCGCCCCACCGAAGGCTCCAGCGATTGATGACCCTGCCCACCCCGAATCAAACGCTGGCCCGTCAGGCGTTGCACCCTCTGCAACGCCTGACGGGCTCGACAACCCTCGTGGGGCGGCCCAATACCAAAAGTGGAAAGCGTCCAGCTTTGGTAAATCCGACGCGTGGAAGGATGCCCATATCCCCGCACACCTTAAAGTCTTTTTGGCGCATGACCGATCAGTTCAGCTCAACGCCGGAATAAAAGATTATTCAACGATGAACTACGTTGCTACACCCGAAATGAGAGAGAGCACCCGGAATCAGATAAAAGCTCACTATAAAGAACATCATGGGCTGGATATCGACCCGGATAAAACGTACCTGATGACATTCGTCTACAACGTGAGGGGTCACACACCGCCCTACCCCGGCCGAATTATCAGCAAAATATCCTTGACGGATGCTGCTATCAAAAATATTCAAGACACCCCTGGCCATGACAAACTGCCCAAGGTCTCTTTCAATCAACATCAACAGTCCCCCCCGCCCATTGAGATCGTGGATCACCTGACGATCGGGTATCACCGCAGCTCTGGCCGCCATGGCTACCAAAACAGCCCAACTGCACTGAAAACCCAACAGTACGAAGGGATTTACTTCGACCCCCCTGCAAACCAACGCTACGACGCGTCCAACCAAGCCCCCATCACGCCAAAATCATTCCGTGCCTACGTATGGGATACCAGTTTCAGCAAAACACATAAAGCTGAGCTAAATAACTTCTGGAACGAATACCGAGACAAGTACAGCACGTTGTCCAAGATGTCTTTTGTGACTGCCGCGCATAAACAATTCAAGGAAAATACCCTAAGCCCAGAGGGCCGTGACCTGGCGATGCGGCTGGCGGGCATCCGTGCGCAAAAGCCACTTGACTCATTGACGGCCAAAGACTTCCAAGCGGCCTATACCCACGATCCCAATCTGGAACTAAAAGAACTTACGTTTGAAGGGCGGGTGGCGTCGGGCATTTTTTATGCCATCGATAAAACCACCCAAAAAACCCTGCTCTACATGACAGGCAATTCATCTCCCATCCATGAGTTCGACAACCCTACCCTGATGCGCAAGTGGTTGACCGAACAAATGACGGACGAAACAAAACGCAAACAGTTCGTCGAATATTTCAAGCTGGGCGACCGCGCAGACAGCGTATGGGAGGCTGGAATTGACGTGCACCTTGAAAAAACCGGGCAACATGCAAAACATCACACTAACTGGTTGGAGGATAGGCCTTTCGGCGGAAAACCCATCGAAGCAGACCCGTTCAAAAGCATGCAGGCCCGTGTGGAGCAATATACCTATAACAACACTGATTCGACCTATGTCAGCAATGATGACTGGAAGAAAAAGAACGTGCTCGCCGAATTAAAGAGCGCCAGCAAGTCCTTGGTGATACTTGCCCCGGTAGCGCTGGCGGTGCCGGAGATTGGTATCGCAGTCTTGCTATTTGATCTCGGCATCGCCGCCACAGAAATCGGTTTGGGTATTGATGATTACCGAAAGGGACGGCCGGGTGCAGTTGACCGCATTACTTTTGGCGCTTTCAATGCGCTGCAGATAGCGAGCAAAGAAGCGGGCTCAAGAGTGCTTGCCCCCGTGGTAAAGCCGCCTATAGAGGGGAAGATTCTGCCCAAGATCGTTCCGCAGATTAATCCGCCCACTTAACCCTGCGTTTATCATAGGTGGCGCCCTGCATGGCTGCATTAGCGTCATCTGTACCCGACCGTAAAAAACGGCATAATGGCAAGATTGCGGCCACACCCCCTCGTATTACCATAGGTTTTGTCATGAAGTTGAACACCGATGCACTGATGGCCACGCCCTGCGACAACGAAGAAGACAACATGGCCATGCTGTGCTGCCACGGCAAGAACGGCGAAATGTTCATGTTGAGCCGTTACCCGGATGAAGAAGAAGTGGAACTGACCTGGGATTACGAACCGTCGACGCTGGATGGGCTGAAAGTGACCTTGAGTGCCACTACCTTGCTGGTCGAACTTGCAGCGGGTGATGCCGATGCATTGGGTGGCAAGGATCACCTGGAGATCACCCACGCCACGGCCGCATCCGACCTGGCCGAAGTGGAGGAAACCTTGCAGATCATCCTCGCAGGCACTGGCACGTTCATCCGGATTTAAGCTGCACCCTGGTTCAAATGTGGGAGGGGGCAAGCCCTAATGCCAGTCAGTTAAGCGTACATCGCCCTCTGTAGGAGCGAGCTTGCTCGCGAAAAACCTCAACGATAACGCGTGCTTCCTGAATGAACGTGGCGCCTATGAGTTTTTCGCGAGCAAGCTCGCTCCTACAAAAGCCTTAACTGACTGGCATCAGGGCTTGCCCCTCCCACACTGACCGTATTCCCACACCAAAACCCTACAAGTTTTTCTGAAAATACACGTGACGCCGTTAGTCGCCACCCCCTTCGATGCATTAAAGTAAGCCTCCCAAGCCTGACGCTCGCGCTCGACCCTCAGGCTCATCTTTCCAGGAACCGTCATCGATGGAACATCGTGAAGCGCTGCTTGCGCTGCGAACCTTTCTTTCTACGCAGATTCTCGGCCAGGAAAAACTCATCGATCGCCTGCTGATCGCCCTGCTCGCCGACGGCCATATGCTGGTCGAAGGTGCGCCGGGGCTGGCCAAGACCAAAGCGATCAAGGAGTTGGCCGAAGGCATCGAAGCGCAGTTCCATCGTATCCAGTTCACCCCTGACCTGCTGCCCGCCGACATCACCGGCACCGAAATCTATCGCCCGGAAACCGGCAGCTTCGTGTTCCAGCAGGGGCCGATCTTTCACAACCTGGTGCTCGCCGACGAAATCAACCGCGCCCCGGCCAAGGTCCAGTCGGCCTTGCTTGAAGCGATGGCTGAGCGCCAGGTCAGCGTGGGCCGCAGCACTTACGAGCTGTCGCCGCTGTTTCTGGTGATGGCCACGCAGAACCCCATCGAACAGGAAGGCACCTACCCGCTGCCCGAAGCTCAGCTAGACCGCTTCCTCATGCACGTCAAGATCGGCTTCCCGGACGCCGCCGTTGAACGGCGCATCCTGCAACAGGCGCGCGGCGAAGCGCTCAATGGCGAAACCAAACCCGAGCGGCGCGTCAGCCAACAGGCGATCTTTGCCGCCCGCAAGGAAATCCTGGGTTTGTACATGGCCGATGCGGTAGAGGAATACCTGGTGCAATTGGTCATGGCCACGCGCACCCCGTCCAAATTCGACCCGGAAATGGCCGAGTGGATCGCCTACGGCGCCAGCCCCCGTGGCTCCATCGCCCTGGACCGTTGTGCCCGGGCCCATGCCTGGTTGGCCGGTCGCGATTTTGTCAGCCCGGAAGATATCCAGGCAGTCTTGTTCGACGTGCTGCGCCACCGCATCATCCTGTCGTTCGAAGCCGAAGCGGCCGGGATAGACCAGGACCGCGTGGTACAACGCATTCTTGACGTTGTTGCCGTCGCTTGAAGCCGATGAACGCAAGCGATGGCATACGCGTAACCCTCAGTGAATTGATTGAGATGCGTCACCACGTGCGCGAAGTGCAGCTGTTTTCCACGCCCGGCCAGCGCAGCCCGTTGATCGGTCTGCACCACTCCAAGCTGCGCGGGCGCGGTGTGGACTTCGATCAGGTGCGGGTCTACCAGGCCGGCGACGACGTGCGCACCATTGACTGGCGCGTGACGGCGCGCACCCAGGAGCCGCACACCAAGTTGTTCCACGAAGAACGCGAACGGCCGATCTTTATCATGGTGGAGCAAAGCTGCCGGTTGTTCTTTGGCTCGGGGCAGATGTTCAAGTCGGTGCTGGCCGCACAAGCCGCCAGCCTGATCGGCTGGGCGGCGCTGGGGCATAACGACCGGGTCGGCGGGCTGGTGTTCGGCGACAGCGAGCACTACGAAATCAAGCCCCGGCGCAGCAAACAAAGCCTGTTGCAGCTGCTTAACCGCCTGGTGCGGGTCAATCAAAGCTTGAACACTGAAAGCCGCCCCGAAGCCGACGCTCTGGGCATGGCCTTGCGCCGTGGCCGTGAAGTGTTACGCCCGGGCAGCCTGGGGATTGTGATTTGCGATGAACGAGCGCTGACTGACAGCGCCGAGCAACAGCTGAGCCTGCTGTCGCGACATTGCGACCTGTTGCTGTTGCCCATTTCCGACCCGCTCGATCACGCCCTGCCCGCCGCCGGGTTACTGCGCTTCGCAGAGCGCGGCGCACAGCTGGAGCTGGATACCCTTAACATTGATTTGCGCCAGGCCTACAAAGCCCAGGCCGAAGCGCGCATCGCCCGCTGGGAACGGCTGGCGCAGAAGCTGCGGGTGTTGTTGATGCCCCTGAGCACCCAGAGTGAAATGGTTGAGCAACTGCGCGAGTACCTCAACCCGCAACGGCCGGTTAAAAAACAATGAGCAGCCTGGACCAACTGCAACCGTTGATCGCCCCCCCAGCCATCGGCTTCTGGCCCCCTGCTCCCGGCTGGTGGCTGTTGCTGCTGGTGATCCCGCTGCTCGGCTGGGGCCTGTGGAGGCTTCGCCGCTTCCTGCCGGTGCGCCGCCCCGTGGCCCGCGCAGAACAACCACTGGACCCGCTGCGCATCGCCGCCCTGGCCGAACTGGCCTTGATGCCCAAGCCCTACGACGGCGCACCCGCCGGCGCCTGGCTGCAACAACTCAACGGCCTGCTCAAGCGCCTGTGCCGTAACGACTACCCGTACAGCCAGAGCCATACCCTCAACGGCCGCAAATGGCTGGCCTTCCTCGACAACCGCTGCCCGGCTGCCGGCCTGACCCGCTGGATGGTGCTGGTGGAAGGCGCCTACAAGCCCGAATGCAAACTCGACGACAAAGCCATCGCCGGCCTGACTCAAGCTGTCGACACCTGGATCCGCAAACATGTTTGAGTTCGCCTGGCCGTGGATCTTCGCCTTGTTGCCATTGCCCTGGTTGATGCGCTTGATCCTGCCGGTAGCCGACAGCGGCGAGCCCGCGTTGAAAGTCAGCTACCTCAGTGACCTCGAAAGCCTGGCCCGCCGCCGCGCCCGGGCCAACCTGCCCGGCTGGCGTCAGCAGGCGCCCTTCGTGGTGTTGTGGCTGTTGCTGCTGACTGCCGCTGCGCGCCCGCAATGGCTGGGCGAACCCTTGCCGATTGCGGCCAGTGGCCGGGATTTGCTGGTGGCGGTGGACGTGTCCGGCTCCATGGATTTCCCCGACATGCACTGGCAAGACGAAGACGTGAGTCGTCTGGCCCTGGTCAAACACCTGCTCGGGGACTTTCTTGAAGAACGTCAAGGTGACCGCGTGGGCTTGATCCTGTTTGGTACCCAAGCCTACCTGCAGGCACCGCTGACCTTTGATCGGCGCACCGTACGCACCTGGCTGGATGAAGCGCGTATCGGCATTGCCGGCAAGAACACCGCCATCGGCGATGCCATTGGACTGGCGTTGAAACGCCTGCGCCAGCGTCCGGCGCAGAGCCGCGTGCTGATTCTGGTCACCGACGGCGCCAACAATGCCGGGCAGATCGACCCGCTCACCGCTGCGCGCCTGGCCGCCGAAGAAGGGGTGAAAATCTACCCCATCGGTATCGGCGCCGACCCTGAGCAAACCGGTTCCCTGGGCATTCTCGGCGTAAATCCGAGCCTGGACCTCGACGAGCCGGCACTCAAGGCTCTGGCCGAGGCCACCGGGGGGCAGTATTTCCGCGCCCGCGATGGTGAAGAACTGCTGAACATCAAAGAGACCCTCGACACCCTTGAGCCCGTTGAGCAGCAACCGACCCAGGCTCGCCCGGCCCAGGCGTTGTACAGCGGCCCTCTGGCACTGGCGCTGATCCTGAGCCTGTTGCTGGTGATCCAGGAACGCTGGCCCAACAACGCCTTGCAACGCGCGTTCAACAAGCTGTCGAGCAAAGGGATCTTCCTGCAACAACACCCTGAATGGCGCCAGCGCCTTCAGCGCCTGCGCTTGCGGAGGCGTCGATGATCGCCTTGTGGCCGCACTGGTTCCGGCCTTGGTGGCTGTTGTTGTTGCCGCTGCTCGGCTGGTTGCTGTGGCAATTGTGGCACCGACAAAAACGTGCCGGCCGCTGGCAGATGATCCTGCCACCGGCCTTCCATGCGGTGCTGCTCAGTGGCGGCAACGGCCGCGAGAGCAAAGCGCCGTGGGTGGTATTGGGCATTGCCTGGCTGCTGGCTGTGCTGGCATTGCTGGGGCCCAGTTGGCAACGGGTTGAACAGTCCAGCCAGAAACCATCCGACCCGTTGGTGGTGCTGCTGGAGCTGACCCCGGAAATGCTCGCCACCGACAGCCCGCCCAACCGCCTGGAACAGGCGCGGCGCAAGCTGTATGACTTGCTGCAGGCTCGCACCGATGCGCAAACCGCCATCGTCGTTTATGCCGGCAGCGCTCATACGCTGGTGCCGCTGTCGGACGACCTGGCCACCAGCCGCAACCTGCTGGAGGCCCTGCGCCCCTCGATCATGCCCGAACCCGGCCATCGCGCCGATCTGGCCGTGGAAAAAGCCCTGGGCCTGCTAAAGCAAGGCGGTCTCGGCCAGGGCCGCCTGCTGCTGATCGGCTCGTCGCTGTCGAAACAGGAACGCCAGGGCATCCGTCTGCAATTGCAAAGTGCCCAGGCACCGCCCTTGTCGATCCTCGGCCTTGGCAGCCGCGAAGGCACACCGGTGACCCAGGAAAACGGCGAGTTCCTCAAGGACGACCAGGGCGCGATCCTGGTGCCGCGCCTCGACAGCCCGACGCTCAAGGCCTTCGCCAGTGAAATGGGCGGCCGCTACCGTGCGGCGCGCCTGGATGACAAGGATCTGCGCCAGCTCGGTATGCTCGACAGCGTACAAGCCCTGCGCAACGACGGCCAGGTGCTGCACCTGGATACCTGGGCCGACCAGGGTTACTGGCTGCTGTTGCCGCTATTATTGCTGGCCGCTTGTGCCGGGCGTCGCGGCTGGCTGTTCTGCCTGCCATTGCTGCTGTTGGGCGCGCCTCAACCGAGCTACGCCTTTGGCCTTCAGGACCTGTGGCTGCGCCCCGACCAGCAAGGCCAATACCTGCTCAAGCACAAGCGCCCGGCCGAAGCCGCCGAACACTTTCAGGACCCACAATGGCAAGGGGTAGCGCTGTACGAAGCGGGCAATTACGCCGAGGCGATCAAACGTTTTGCCCAGGGCAACGACGCCTATTCCCACTACAATCGAGGCAATGCCCTGGCCAAAGCCGGTGAACTCGAAGCCGCGATCGACGCCTACGAGCAAGCCCTGGAAGCTCAACCCGATTTGCAGCCAGCGCTGAAAAACAAGGCGCTGATTGAAACCCTGATGCAAGAGCAAGCCGAGCCTGAGCCGGCCACGCCTGCAAAAAACGAAGATGACGAAAGCCCACAACCCGGCCAAACTGCGCAACCGGGTGCCAACGGGCAAACGGGCCAGAGTGGCGAGCAATCGCCCCAGGGCCAGGGCGAAGCCGGCAACGATGAGGCTCAGGCCGGCGCCACGCCACAGCCAGGCGGCAATGAAGTGCCGGGCAGCGAACTGGGCGACGAGCACACCACCACGCCGCCCCTGCGCCCTGTCGACACGCGCCTTGAAGGCGAGCGCCGACAGGCGCTGGAGCAATGGCTGCAAGAGATCCCGGACAACCCCGGCGAGCTGCTGCGGCGCAAATTCTGGTACGAACAGCAACAACATCAGGACACGACTCGATGAGCCGCCGCACCACCCTTTTGCTCCTGCTCGCGTTGTCGGCAGGCCACGCCCAGGCGGCGAACCTGGTCGCCAGCGTAGACCGCAACCGCCTCAATTCCGGGGAAACGGTGGAACTGACGGTGGAGTCCAGCGATGTTACCCAGTTCGGCAAGCCGGACCTGTCGCCCCTGGATGCACAGTTCGAAGTCAGCGGCACCCGTCAGATCAACCAACTCACCACCCTGGGCGGCGATAACCACGCCACCACCCGCTGGATTATCACCCTGCTGCCCAAGGAAAACGGCAGCGTGGTCATCCCGCCGTTGCAAGTGGGCGCACTCAAGACACAGCCGATCACCCTGCAAGTGGTCGAGACCGCCAGCCAGAACACCAGCACCGAGCTGGCCCCGGTATTTATCGAGGCCAACCTCGACCAGACCGCCGTGTACGTCCAGGCCCAGGCACTGTTGACCGTGCGCGTGTACCACTCGGTGTCGCTGTATGACGACAGCAGCCTCACGCCCTTGCAGATCCCTGATGCGCGCGTCGAGCAACTGGGCGAGTCGCGCACCTATGAGAAGGTCATCAACAGCATCCGCCATGGGGTGATCGAGACCCGCTACGCCCTCTACCCGCAGCACAGCGGCACGGTGGTGATTCCGGCGCAGACCTTCAGCGCCACCCTGGTGGAGTCGCGCCCCCCTCAGGAAAACACACTGCAGGGCACCAAGCCGGGCAAGATGATCCACGTCAGCTCCGCGGCCCTGCCGTTGACGATCAAACCCAAGCCGGACCTCTACCCCGCCGACGCTCCCTGGCTGCCGGCGCGCAGCCTGACCCTGAGCGAAGGCTGGAACCCCACGCCGGACCACGTACAAGTCGGCGACTCCCTGACCCGCAGCCTCACCGTTCAGGCCGAAGGCCTGTCCAGCGCGCAGTTGCCGGCGTTGCCCAGCCCCGAAGTCAACGGCCTGCGCCGCTATCCCGATCAACCGGTACTGGCCAATCAAACCAACGACCGCGGCCTGATCGGCAGTCGTGAAGACCGCGAAGCCCTGGTGCCTACCCGCGCCGGAGAGCTGGAACTGCCGCCGGTGGAAGTGGTGTGGTGGAACACCCACGAAGATCATCTGGAACGCACCAGCCTGCCGGCGCGTACTGTGCAAGTGGCGGTCAATCCCAGCCTCGTGGTAGACACCCCCGCCACGCCGACCATCATCACCGCACCCGACGATGAGCGCCTGTGGCTATGGCAACTGAGCACATTGCTGTTGGCCTGTACCACGCTGCTGGGCTTCGGCCTGTGGTGGCGCGCACGCCGGCAGCCAGCGGTACAACGCGCCGCCCAAACCGGCCCCAGCCCACGCACCCTGCTCGACGACCTCAAGCGCGCCACCCAGGCCAACGACCCTCATGCTACCCGCCAGGCCCTCGACGCCTGGGCGCGACAACAACCCGAAACCCTGGCCGACATGGCCGCACGGTTTGTGCCGCTGTCAGATGCCCTGGACGGCTTGAATGGCGCGCTGTACAGCGAAAGCGGCCAGTACTGGTTGGGGGATGACCTGTGGCGCGCGATCAAGGCGATCCCCGTGGCCGAACGCGAGCAAGACCCGGCCACCGATACCACCAGTTTGCCGCCGCTCTACCCCAAGTAACCCAGCCTTAACCAACACCACAAACCCCTGTGGGAGCGGGCTTGCCCGCGATGGCCATAGGTATGGACACAATTTTGTAGGTTGTTGTAGCAGCACCCAACGGTAACCACGATGCGAAGCGAGCCGCTCTTGATCTGCTCTTGATCTGCTTTTGATCTCAGGCGCCCCGTTAAACCACGCTGGCCGGAATTCGACAGGGATTTGGGGGGTAAACCGGCAGGGATGCCGGTTTAGCCGCCCCGCGCCATGGATGGCGCGTGGCGGCGGCCCCCCAAATCACTGGCGGATTACGGGCACACCGAGCCTAAGCGAGGTGCCGAGTGGTGGGGCAAGAGCCCTTTGGTTACTTTGGGCTGGGCCGGCATTCCGGCTCTTTTCCAAAGTGACCCGCCGTCAGGGCGGAACCCTAAGTGGCCGTTACCTAAATAACGGATATGTACCCGGTCCAACTGTGTTGACTGTCAGGCCGTCTTCACAGGCAAGCCAGCTCCCACATTTGGACTGCGGTGCGTCAGGTAGATAAGCGTAGGCTGTCAGGCCGTCACGGGAGCAAGCTCCCTCGCCACAGGTTCAGCGCCGTACCAAAATTGTGTAGGTACCTATGCCGCGATGGCGGTGTAACAGTCGGCAGATGTGCTGGTTGATACTCCGCCATCGCAGGCAAGCCACACACTGTTGATCCGCATCGCCTGCACGGCCGCCCGCCTGCACTTAGTGATTACGACGCGGAACCTTCCATTCACGATGGGGGAATTTGTACAGATAGTTCAGGTTATCCATATCGAACCGGCCGTCCTCCTTGCCGGGACCACCGAAGAAGTTGATGCCGATATCCAGCTTGCGTAGCAATTTTGGCCGTGTGAGTAACTCCTTGGCCGCGTGGTGTGCCTCTGGTGAAAATGTCCTGTCGGTGGCTATCAGGCCAGCGGCTTCTTTCAACTCATTGAAGTTCACATAGCTGTCTGTCGCCCCTGCGGCGTACTCGCGGAAGTGGTCGCGGATCAGCCCTATTAGTTGTCGGTCAGTCACGCTTGCGTACGGGCGCGGGTCTGTGGCGCTGGCCTGGGTTTCGGTGCTTCGTGCCTGACGATGGCTAGCTTGGTTTGAGCGACTGTCAGCATCCGGTTGCTTGGGTAAAGCGGTGAAAGCGCTAGTGGAAGGTGGGTTTACTGAAAATGACATGGTGGGCCTCTGATTCATTCAGGGATTGATTGAAAAATCCACCTTCTGGGTGGTCGTCACTCAACCTGCCGTTCCATTCATCACAGTCCGTTCGACATGCATTGTTAAAGGCCAGCAATCCATATCCCTTTAATTTGCAGGACGTTTCCTAGACAATCCTTTGGCCTTGCGCCTGCTCAACCCACTGGCTAGCCTTCGCTTCGTCGCTGCATATCAGCGATCGGGTGTGGAAACCTGGAATGAGTAGGCGTCATGATCGTGTGCAAACGCTCAATGGCGGCTGTGCGCGGGCAGACTTCGGTCTGACTGGGTCCTACTCCCCGGTTTCCACCCCGCGTATGGCTGCCACCTAATTTGTCGTGTGGAAACGGCATAGGACGGCGCCCCAACTGAGTAGGAGCTATACCCATGAGCAAAATCGTCCCCGACCCACCCTTTCCCATTTTCGTCGCCCACGAAGACCTGAGTTTCGAAGACGCCATCGCCAGCATCTCCTCGCTGCTGCGTTGCGCCGCCACTACCGCCACCGAAACCGCCGAGGGACTCAAAGGCGCCCAACGCGACATGGCCTGTTCCACCGCTCACCTGATCGACATGGCCCGCACCCTCGCCGACCGTGCGCTGGATTGCCTGCAACCCAACCCCACTAACGCCCCATAACCCCTGTGTAGGAGCGAGCTTGCTCGCGAAAAACTCGCAGGCGCCGCGTTTATTCAAAAAACACGCGTTATCGTTGACGTTTTTCGCGAACAAGCTCGCTCCTACAATCAGCCATCAGGGCTAGCTCATACTCCGTTGATCGCGTCGCCCATAAGTCCACGCGCACTTTTACAGGTAAACTCCCCTCTTTTTCATCTTCTCCACGGAGTTCGCCTTGCGTCTGTTCCACACCTCCGACTGGCACCTGGGCCAAAACCTCCACGGCCAGGAACGCGACTTCGAACACGCCTGTTTCCTGGAATGGCTGCTGGGCCAACTTAAAGCCCAGCGCCCGGATGCACTGTTGATCGCCGGCGATATCTTCGACACGGTCAATCCGCCGCTCAAGGCCCAGGAGCGCCTGTATGACTTCATCATCAGCGCCCACGAACAAAACCCGGCGCTGACGATTGTGATGATCGCCGGCAACCATGACTCCGGCTCGCGTATCGAGCTGCCCGCGCCGTTGATGCGCCGCCTGCGCACCCATGCCCTGGGCCGGGTGCTGTGGCTCGATGATGGCCAGTTGGATGCCGAGCGCCTGCTGATCCCCTTGCCGGATGCCAAAGGCAAGATTGCCGCCTGGTGCCTGGCGTTGCCTTTTCTACGCCCGGCGGAAGTCACCGGTGCGCACTTGGGCGATGATTACTTGCGTGGTATCGGCCAGGTGCACGAATGGCTGATCGCGGCAGCCAATGCCAAACGCAAAAAGGGCCAGGCGCTGATCGCCATCAGCCATGCGCACATGGCCGGTGGGTCGGTATCGGAAGACTCCGAGCGCAGCCTGATCATCGGCAATGCCGAGGCGCTGCCGGCCAGCCTGTTCGATAAAACCGTCGGCTATGTTGCCCTCGGCCATTTGCACAAGCCGCAACAGGTCAATGGCGAAGAGCGTATTCGCTACAGCGGCTCGCCGATTCCGCTGTCGTTTTCCGAGATCGGCTACAAGCACCAGATTCTCGACGTGACGTTCCAGGGCGAAAGGCTGGTGGGCTGCGAACCGATCCTGATTCCCCGCTCCGTCAATCTGCAACGCCTGGATGCCGCGCCCCTGGCCGATATCCTCAAGCAACTCGGTGAGCTGCCCGACATCGACCTGCTCGCCGAAACCCAGCGCCACCCCTGGCTGGAAGTTCGCGTGCGCCTCGACGAGCCGCAACCGGACCTGCGCCAACAGATCGAAACCGCCCTGCAAGGCAAGGCCGTGCGCCTGGTGCGCATCGCCGCCGAATACGCCGGCCAGCGCGGCAACAGCGAAGGCGACGATGAGCGCTTGATCGAACTCGACCAGCTCACGCCCCAGGAATTGTTCAGCCGCGCCTGGCAGGACAGCTATGGCAGCGAAGTGGATGAGCAAACCCTGAAGGATTTCGCCGTGCTGCTCCAGGAAGTGCAACAGGAGGGCGAACAGCCATGAAGATCCTCGCTATCCGCCTGAAAAACCTCGCCTCCCTGGGCGGCCCGTTCGAAATCGACTTTACCGCCGAGCCGCTGGCCAGTGCAGGTTTGTTCGCCATTACCGGGCCGACCGGCGCGGGTAAAAGTACCCTGCTCGATGCGCTGTGCCTGGCGCTGTTTGGCGCCGTGCCGCGCCTGGGTGATACCGGCCAGGCCAAGATGCCGGATGCCGACACGGATATCTCCATCGGCGACCCGCGCACGCTGATTCGGCGTGGCACCGGCGGCGGTTATGCCGAGGTGGACTTCGTCGGCGTCAGTGGCCGTCGTTACCGTGCGCGCTGGGAAGCCAACCGCGCCCGCGACAAGGCCAGCGGCAAGTTGCAGAACAGCCGACAAAGCCTGATCGACCTGGACAGCGACCAACTGCTGGCCAGCCAGAAAACCGAATACAAGACCCAACTCGAATTGGCCCTGGGTCTGAACTTCGAGCAGTTCACCCGTGCCGTCCTGTTGGCGCAAAGCGAGTTCAGCGCCTTCCTCAAGGCCAATGACAATGAGCGCAGCGAACTGCTGGAAAAGCTCACCGATACTGCGCTGTACACCCAACTGGGTCGACGTGCATTCGACAAGGCCAAGGACGCCAGAGACGCCCACAAACAGCTGCAAGACCAGGCCACCGGCGTAGTGCCTCTGGCCCCTGAAGCACGCGCCGAACTTGATCAACAGTTGGCCGAGGCCCAGCAGCGACTCAAGACTCAGCAGGCCCAGCTCAAGCAGTTGGAGTTGCAGCACACCTGGCTTAAAGAGTTGCGTGAATGGCAAGAGCGCCAGCTCAGCGCCGTGGAACAATTGCAGCACGCCCAGCAGCACTGGGACAGCCAAGGCCCGCAACGCCAGGACTTGAGTCGCCTGGAGCAATTGGCACCGCAACGCCATCATTTCTTGCGCCAGGCAGAACTCGGCACGCTGTTGACACCAATCGCCGCGCAGATTCAGCAACATCTGGAGCAGCAAGTCGCCCTGCATACCCGCCAGGACCAGGCGCAACAACAGCAAGTGGCCGCCCAGGCGGCGCTGGCCGAGGCCCTGAAAAACCAGGCCGACGCGGCGCCTCTGCTGCGCCAGGCCGTTGAAGAACAGAACACCCTCGCCCACGTGACCCGGGAGCTGGCCAAGCGCAGCGAAGAGAAAAAGCAACAGCAAAGTGCCTGCGACGAAGGCCAGGCTCTGCTCAAGGGTCTGCAAGACACACAAACTCAAGCCGCCGAACGCCTGCACCGCCTGGCCACCGAGCTTGAGCACAGCGCCGCCCTTGCCCCGCTGAGCGAAGCCTGGAACGCCTACCGCGACCGCCTGCAACAACTGATGCTGATCGGCAATCGTCTCAACAAGGGCGAGGCCGAGCTGCCGCAACTTGAACAGCGTGCCAGCACCGCCGCCGAACAGTTCACCCAACAGCGCGAAGCCCTGGACCTGCTCTACCAGGAGGCCGGTGCCGAACCCCATGCGGTGGCCGAGCAAATTCAGTTACTGGCCAGCCTGCTGCAAGACAATCGCAAGCAACAGCGAGCCTTCGAAGACCTGGCCCGCTTGTGGGACAGCCAGCAGCAACTGGATCAACAGACGGGTGCGCTGACGCAAAAACTCGCCGACGCCGCGCAACGCCGCGAGCAACTGAACCAGAGCGGCCTGCAAACCAAGGCCGAACTCAGCGTGGCCGAGCAAACCCTGACGGTGACCAAGCAACTGCTGGAGCGTCAACGCCTCGCCCGCAGTGCCAGCGTCGAAGAGTTACGCGAGCAACTGCAGGACGACCAACCCTGCCCGGTGTGCGGCAGTCACGAGCATCCGTATCACCAGCCCGAAGCTCTGCTGCACAGCCTGGGTCGCCACGACGAAAACGAAGAAGCCACGGCGCAGAAGGCGGTCGACGAGCTCAAGGAAAAACTCAACGAACTGCGCGGTGAAGTCGGTGGCCTGATCGCAGAACAAAAGGAGTTCCTGCGCCAACAGGAACAGCTGGCGATACAGCAACAGGGCCTGGCACAAAGCCTGGAGGCCCATTCGCTGTCCGCCTCGTTGTTCAACCAGGACGCCGCCAAACGCAGCGGTTGGCTGGCCCAGCAATTGGCCCAACTGACCCAGAGCCTCACTCAGGACGAACAACGCCAGAGCGCCCTGCTCAACCTGCAACAAAACGCCGGGCGCCTTCAGCAGCAGTTGCAAGCCGCCCAGGAGGCCAGCCAGCAAGCTCGACAATTGCTGGTGGATCAGCAACGGGAATTGGCCAAGGACCGCGAACGCCTCGACGCAGAACTCGCCACTTTCGCCAACTTGTTGCCAGCGCAAACCCTGGAGGGCTTGCGCAGTGCGCCTGCGGCGACCTTCATGCAACTCGACCAGCAGGTCAGCCAGCGCCTTGAGCAGTTGGGCCATCAGCGTGATGAACTGGCCGAGCAGCAGGAGCGCCAGCAGGCCATCGAGAAACAGCAGACCCACCAGCAACATCGCCAGCAGCAGCTTGACGCGCTCACGCTGCAAGCCAGCGAATTAGCTAAGCAACAGCAGGTTGTTCAAGAAAAACTCAGCGCCTTGCTGGGTGACCACCCCAGCGCCGAACACTGGCAGCAGCAGCTGGAGCAGGCCGTCGCGCAGTCACGCCAAAACGAGACCGACGCCAACCAGGAACTGCACACCGTGCACACGGCCCTGGTCCAGCTGGCTGCTGACCTCAAGGCCCAGCAGGACCGTCAGCACGCACTGCAAGCAGAACAACAAGCGCTTGAAACACGCATCAACGAATGGCGCGCCCTGCACCCCGACCTGGATAACCAGGGCCTGTCACGTCTACTGGCCTTTGATGAAGGCCAGGTCGCGCAGCTACGCCAGGACCTGAACAGCAGCGAAAAAGCTGTCGAGCAAGCCAAGGTGCTGCTGCAAGAGCGCGAACAGCGCCTGGCCGAACATCAGGCCTTGCACAACGGTAATCTGGACGCCGATCAACTGGACCACAGCCTGGCGGCGCTCAATCAGCAACTGGCCGAAGGCGAGAAACACTGCGCCGAACTGCGCGCCCGTCAAACCGAAGATCAACGCCGCCAGGACGCCAACCAGGCCCTGGCCGAACAGATCGCCAAGGCCTATGAAGAATGGCAGCGCTGGGCACGCTTGAATGCACTGATCGGCTCGGCCACCGGCGACACCTTCCGCAAGATCGCCCAGGCCTACAACCTCGATTTGCTGGTGCACCATGCCAACGTGCAGTTGCGCCAACTGGTGCGCCGCTACCGGCTAAAACGCGGCGGCAGTATGCTCGGGCTGTTGGTGATGGACACGGAAATGGGTGACGAATTGCGCTCGGTGCATTCCCTGTCCGGCGGCGAAACCTTCCTGGTGTCGTTGGCGCTGGCGTTGGGGCTGGCGTCCATGGCGTCCAGCACCTTGAAGATCGAGTCGCTGTTTATCGACGAAGGTTTCGGCAGCCTCGATCCCGAATCCCTGCAATTGGCCATGGACGCTTTGGATGGTTTGCAGGCCCAGGGCCGCAAGGTGGCCGTGATCTCTCACGTGCAGGAAATGCACGAACGCATCCCGGTGCAAATCCAGGTCAAGCGCCAGGGCAATGGCCTGAGCACCCTGGAGGTCAAGTGAGCCAGGCGCTGCTGTATTCGTTCCGGCGCTGCCCCTATGCGATGCGGGCGCGGTTGGCACTGCGCTATTCAGGCGTGCCGGTGCAGATTGTCGAAGTGAGCCTCAAGGCCAAACCGGCAGAAATGCTGGTGCTGTCGCCCAAGGGCACGGTGCCGGTGTTGAGCGTCGAAGGCCGTGTGATCGAGCAAAGCCTTGAAATCATGCAGTGGGCCCTGACGCAGCACGATCCCGAGGATTGGTTGCTGCAAGGTGACCCGACGGTGTATGCGCTGATTACCGAGAATGATCAGGTGTTCAAACATCATTTGAATCGATACAAGTACCCCGAGCGCTTCCCCGAGCAACCAATGGAGGCTTACCGGGCCGAGGGTGAGGTGTTCTTGCGCAAGCTGGAGGCCTTGCTGGCAGAGCGGGAGTATTTGCTGGCCGATCACCTGAGCCTGGCAGATGCGGCACTGGTACCGTTCGTGCGCCAATTCGCCCATGTGGATCGCGAATGGTTTGCGGGGACGCCGTATTATCGGTTGCAGGCGTGGCTTCAACGGTTTCTGGAGTCACCGCTGTTTATTGCGGTGATGGCAAAAGCCTGAGTCTTGTTCGACTAATTGTGGGGGGGGGGCTTGCTGCTGATGTAGGTGGGTCAGTCACAGGTGTGCTTACTGACACTTCCTCATCGGGGCATAGGTATCTACACAACTCTTTGGTGCGACGGCCGGACCTGTGGGAGGGGGCTTGCCCCCGATGGCGGCCTCAGGGCCGACCAGGATGCTGGACTTTGATCGAGTGCATATCCGTTATTTGGGTAGCGGCTGATATTGGTTCCGCTTTTACAGCGGGTCACTTTTGAAAAGAGCCCAAAAGTAACCAAAAGGCTCTTGCCCCACCACTCGGCACCTCGCTTAGGCTCGGTGTGCCCGTAATCCGCCATGGATTTGGGGGGCCGCCGCCACGCGCCATCCATGGCGCGGGGCGGCTAAACCGGCATCCCTGCCGGTTTACCCCCCAAATCCATGGCGAATTCCGGCCAGCGTGGTTTGACGGGGCGCTTAAGATCAAGAGCAGATCAAGAGCAGATCAAGAGCGGCTCGCTTCGCATCGTGGTTACGGTTGGCAGTGGCTACAAAAGTTGTGTAGATACCCATGCTTATCGGGGCAAGCCTCCTCCCACAGTTTAGTCTTCTTCAACCCTGGGATTTGTGATCCAGAGCTGCATAGAAATTGGCACTCTGTTGCAGGTATTTCTGGGTGTAGGCGGTGACGCTGGATTTTTTGCCGGTGACTTCCACGCTGGCAGCGGCGGGCAGTGCTACGGTGGCGGAAACAGCGGAAGCGGCGATGATGGAGAAGAGATTCAAGTTCATGGCGGTAACCCTTGTGTTCGTTTGATTGAGTGGCCGGTGGAGGCCTTGGAATCAAACTTACGCCCGAGGGTTTGACCTTAGAAATGCTTTGAAACAGTAGCTGCTATCAATGCAATTAATACAAAGGCTCAGGCCCCGCATTGCGGGGCCTGTGGCTTATTGACGCACCAGAAACTTGAGGTCGCTGGGGGCATCGATCGGTAATTGCTGCACAGTTTTACCCAGCAGACCGGTCTTGGGGTCGCGTTCTACCACCACGATTTCGTTGCTTTTCTGGTTGGCGATCAGCAGGAACTTGCCGCTCGGATCGAGGCTGAACTCGCGCGGGTGGTCACCTTCGACCGAGCGACGCTGGATTTCCTTGAGGTGCGCGGTGGCCGGATCGATGCTGAACACCAGCAACTGATTGGCCGTGCCGCGGTTGCTCACGTAGAGGAACTTGCCATCGCTTGAAACATGCAGCGCCGCACCCGCCTTGTCGGACACCGGTTGGCCGGCGGCATAGTCCAGCAACTGAGTTTGCGTCAGCTTGCCATCGTTGTAATCGAACACCGCGACCTGGGCGCTCATCTCGGTGGTCAGCCAGGCGTGCTTGCCGTCGGCGCTGAACAGCAAATGACGCGGGCCGCTGCCGGGCGGCAGCTGCACCGAGGCCGGATTGGCGGGCGTCAGCGGCAGTTCGTGATTGGCCTTGGGGTCGTACTGGTAGACAAATACTTTGTCAGCGCCCAGGTCCTGCACATACACGTACTTGCCATCCGGCGACGACACCACAGAATGCACGTGGTTGGACGCTTGGCGCTCAGGATTCACGCGGCTGGCCGGATGCCCACTCAACTGCACCGGGGCCGACAGCTTGCCCTCGCCGTCTACCGGCAAGATCGCCAGGCTGCCACCCGGGTCTTCCAGTACCGAATAATTGGCGACGAACAGATGGCGGCCATCGGCGGCGACGCTGGAATGGGTTGGCTCGTTGCCCAGGCTCTGCACCTGGTTGATCAGGGAGAGCTGATGATTGTGCGGGTCGATGCTGTAACTGCTGACACGACCCACCGGGTCTTTCTGGCCTGGACCGTTCTCGTTGACCACAAACAGGTACTTCTGGTCTTTGGAAACCGTCAACCACGATGGGTTGGCCGTCTTGGCCGCCAGCACCGGCTTGCCGCTGAACTGGCCGGTACGGCTGTCGAATTGCAGGCGGTAGATGCCTTCGCTGGTACCGGCAGTGTAGCTGCCCACCAGCAGTTCATGGGTGTCAGCCGGTGCAGCCTGCACCGACATGGCACCGACGCTGCCCGCCATTAGCAAGGGCCAGAATTTACGCATCATCATCGGCTTCATCCTCATCGTTATTGTTGCCGGTGAAAGCGCTCATGCAGATCAGACGATGCTCGCCCGATTCACCGGTAAGGGTCCAGCTTTGCAGGGTTTCGTCAAAAGTCGCGGCCTGCACCTGGGCCAGGCTGAACGCCCAGCGTTTTTCTGCGCGACCGTCCATGGCGGTGATCAGCAACTTCTCGTCATTGAGCTCAAAATCGAAGGCGTGCAGGCCGTCGATTTCAAGCATGTCGCTGGTAGCAAGGACGGTGGTCAGGGTCTGGGCAGTCATGGCAGTCAATCATCTACGGGAAAGCTATCGATGATAGCGCAGGGCAGCGAACCCGGTGCTGTTTTCCCGCCCGCCGCAGTTACAAATACATCGAAACACACAGACCAACGCCACGGATCTTGAGGCTCGCATAAAGGTCTGGCGCGATACGGCAACAGCCTCTCACGTATTACCGATTTCGCCTGGATGCCAGTGCGATATTTTTCTTGCGCGTTTTCCATCCAAGCAAAGGAATTGCTCCCATGCAATCGATCAGAAACAACCCACGCGTGTTCACTGCCATATTGCCAACTGAAGCCGTGACGCCGCGTCATGAACCCGTACCCACCCCACCGTCGCCCATCCCTTCCAGAACCGAGCGCTCGGCACCGGTACGCATACCCAGCGCCATACAGAGCAGGCTTGAAGCAACGCCACCAGCCCAGACGCCCACCGAGGTGGTTGCCAACCCATTCGCCAGCCGCCCGACCGTGCGTTCGGTGGTCGCGACCATGCTGGATAGCGCCCTCAAGCACCGCTACCCCACGCTGGACTTCAAGAGTGCCAACACCTCCCTGGCGACCCGCCTACCTGCTGATTCGGAGCAATATGCATTAACTCCGCTACTGGACCTGGCCCTCAAACACCTGGCAACCGGCGCCGATCTGGGCATCACCGCCAAGAGCCAATGGGTCGAATCCGACTCCGCTAACCCCCTGCGTGTGGTCGACGCCGGCGGCAACCTGACCACCCTGGACATGCGCACCGTCGAACTGGCCATCCGCGCCCTGCGCTCTGCTCTCCCTGGCGCCTACACCGCAGCCATTAGCCAGTATTGGGGCCAGGATGCCTTCGCTTCCACCAGTCGCTGGCAATGGCTCAGCGACACCCTCAACGACAGGCTACGCGTCGGTGGCCTCCAGCAGCCGGGCCTCAATAACCTGCAACGCGAAACCCTCGACCAAGTCGCACGCTACCCCGACACGGACGAACGCCGTCGGGTCAATGGTACTGACGCCGCGCAGGTATTCATCGTGCAGACCACAGTGAAACAGGCGCAAACCTCCTCCACGCTGTTAAGTCCTGACCTGTTGATCACGCGCCAGGTGAACGGCCAAAACCTGGTGCTGCATGTAACGCCAGCAGGCGTGGTGACGCCTTACGTTTCTCTAGAGGATTTCGCCTCGGCCCTGTCGGACCGGCTCGCAGGGCAACTGAGCTTTGACCACTTGACCTGGAAGCGCATCGAACCAGACGGCAACATCTTTGATACCCAGGCAGCCGTGATCCTCAACCGCCAGTTGCAGAACCTTCAGGCCATACGGCTGCCAGCCAGCACCCCGGTGGAAAACCTGGAGCAGCTGTTTTCCGAGGCGACCGATACAGCTGCCATCTTCACTAGCCAGACGACCACGACGCCGGAACGCTTGCAACAGATGAAGCGCAAGCTGCCCGGATGGCTGGGAAATGCCAGCATTGCCGAGCGTTTTGCCTACCAGCGCGACACCCTCGCTCTCGCCAGCAGCGTGGCACGTCATCAAGGGCGCAGTTTCCTCAGCGACATCCCCGATATCCGCACCTACGCCGAGCAGCAACTCAACGCCCAACTGGCATCCAAGGGCTATACCGCGAACGACCTGGAAGTCACTTTCAAAGTCGCAGTGGGTACCCTCGCCGGTGGCTACATCGAACCGATCAGGATGAGCCTGGTGGACATGGCCTTGGCTAACCTTGCAGGCCTGCCCAAAGGGACCATGGAGGTCCGCCTGCGTGGGCAGCCGGTGACCGACCCTCTGATGCCGCAGATGCTCAAGGACCTGATCAACAACGTCGACATTGGCGAGCATTACCCTGCTCTGCTCAAACAGCGCCTGCTCAGTGACACGCCGCCCGCACGTGAATGCGCCACACTGTTCGCCGAGCAGGTGCCATTGCAACTGAACATGCAAGCCCTGGAGCTCAAGCTCAAGGGCGAAGCCGGGATCACCGCGCAAGGCTGTCGTTTTGTCGAGGCCATCAGCCGCCCTGGCACCGGCCCGCGCACGGTCGATAACCAGGAGATCACGGTGCGGCCCCTGGCATTGCTGCGCAAGCCCGGCGCCACACCGGATGTGGTGGCCAATATGTTCCTGATCGAGCCCCAGGACCCCGTCTGCGGCCCGCACCTGCTCTATCGGCCGATGCTCGCGCCAACGCTTCAGGAGTTCGCCAGCCGCGACGCGCTGTTGGCCGCCATCCAGGCGCCGGGCTCGTTGCAACAAAGCATCCTGGCCTGGCTGCCAGACGACAAAGCCCGTGCGGTCTACGGCAACGGTGGACTCAAGACACCCCACGTCGCCCACTACAGCGTGTTCAATGAATTCGACGCGCCACAAACACCCGCACCGACTACGTTGGCGATCGACGACTATCCTGCGGCCCGCACACTGAGCAAAGACCTGCTCGACGGCAACCTGATGCAACACCTGTACAACAGTAATGCCCAAAGCCTGGTATCCCTTGCCCACGGGCAGTCCACCTCGGATGCGCAGAGCCGCTGGGCGTTGCACAAGGAATTGGGCTGGTTGCTGTTCAATACCCTGCTCCCCGTGTTGCGCGGGCCAGGAGCCATGGCCGGCTGGCTGCTGCAACTGGCCAGTATGGAGAACGATATCCAGCAGGCCAGTGAGTCGACCGGTGGCGACCCCACACAAGCCATGGTGGACTTGCTGGTCAACGTCGCCACGCTCTTGAGCCATACCACGCCCGGCACACCAGCCGAACACCCGGTGGGCAAAACGCCCTTTATGCAGCGTGCAGAAGTCTCAAATCCGCTGCGGCGTGGGGCCCAAACACCAGCTCCCACACAAGTGCTGATAGAACAAGAACCGCCCGCGCCCGGCGGATTGCTCGACAGCCACCAGCCGTTCGACTTTGCCTTTTCCAGCCTGCACGGACTAAGCCCCGCCCAGCGCGCTTATATCGCCACCTTCAGTGTGGCCGCCCCCATCGGCGAGGTCGCACCGATTCAGCAGGGCATGACCGAGGGTCTCTACCTTATTGATGAAAAACTGCATGCCCGTATCGATAACCACTGGTACCGGGTCGCTTGGGATCTGGACGGCGCTTTTGTCATCGATGAGCAAAACAAAGCACGCCCCGGCCCGCCGCTGAGTCGTGACGGCCAGGGGCGCTGGCAGTTCAATATTGGCCCTAAGCTCAAGGGCGGCATGCCCGTCAGCGATCGGATACAAGCCACCCTCGACCACAACCTCAACCAGAGCAAGGCGATGCTCGAAAGATTCAAGGTTGAACGACAAAAAGTGCTGCCTATGGGGGTGCTGATGGAGGACGCCAAAGAGCGGCTCCAGCAGACGCAAGAGAATCTGAAAAAATCGGACAAAACCCTCAGTACTCTTTGGGGCCTGGTCAATAGTGGCGCACGTGGCGCTGACTTCGCCGACCGCTACCAGAAGGAGCTGCGTTTTAACCGCAGCCTGACAGCATTGCTGCGCATTAGCCTGGATAACTTTCAACGATTCGCCGACCCGATCATCACAGGCCGAAAAAACGCACTGCAGGCACTACACAGTGACAACCCGGCAGCTGATCTTGAGACCTTCAAGGAAGTACGTGGCGAGGAGTACAAGGCCATCGCCGAAATCCTGCGTTCGCTCTACGTTGACCATCTTTACGACGCCGGTGAGTTTACCCACGCTTGCTCGGGTGAGCCACTGTCCAAGCTAACAGAAAGAGTGCGCGCCAATCAGCCTGGCGCCTACGCCGAAATGGTCGAAACCATGAGCCAGCGCCTGGATCACCTCGGTCGTTTGATCAAGGCTGCAACCTCCTATGAAGCGTTGCTGGATGAATGGAAAAACGACTCGCCCGTGAATAAGAAACAGGCCGAGCTCTTTATCAAGAGCACCCGACAGCCACCGGCCAATCTGGTGCTGACAACCCGGTTGGAGCACCTGAGCACACTGCGCGAGCTGAGTATCGATCGCACGGTCAACACCCACTCCCCCGAGAAAGACTTCTTTCTTGATCGCTTCAATCGTGCCGAGCTCAATACGGTGTCCCTGGCCCATATCGAGTTGCAACAGCATGAGGGCTACACCGCCGACGAACGTATCGCAGTGCTCAGCAACTTGATCGATAGATACCAGAGCGAACTGAGCAACACCCAGGCACTCCAGGAAATCAGGCCTGAGGGCGTCCGGCCACTTTACGGCGAGTATTTCATTAAATGCCTGCAAGACGTGATCAGCCAGGCCCAGGCCGAGCTGGCCGACCTGATTCGTGAAGAACAACACCTGCCCCCGACAGTGCGCCCCCGGCAGGATCGGGCACGCAAGTCTCCCAACAAGCGGGTGTTCAAGACGCGTGACAAGCAGACTTTGATCGGGACGCTGCGCGACACCCAGCCGGGGCAGACAGTGCCGATCATTGATGTACTTGACCCCCAGAACGGCCAGGCATTGAAAACCTACAGTTGGCACCAGACCGAAGGTGAATGGGTGCAGGTGGTCAAGCCCGAATCGGTCACACCGACTCCGGCGCCCTCGCCAAAACCGTTATCGGCCTATATCAGCACTGCCAGCAAGCTGATGGAGGAGCGGGCATCCATTGAACGCTCGATTCAATTCCAGAAAAAGAAACTCGCTGATCCGACACAGCGAGAGTCCGTCAGCCCCCAGGATTGGAGCGACATGCTTGAGGCCCAGGCGGAGCGCCTTGAGCAAGTGGCAAACCAGGCCCTGGCCAACCACAGCGCAGACAGCGACACCGCCGCCCTGGTGGAACAATGGCAGGAAGCCGCGACGGACATGCGCGAGCAAGCCATTGCCCATCGCTGTGATGGCTACCTGGTCCAGGCGCCGCGCCCGGAAAACATCGACTACCTGTGGACCCACAACCGCGTGGACATCGGCTTGGTCAAGCGCGACAAACCACTCAAAGGGGGCGACTTCCTCACTGAATACGCGATACGCGATAAGAACGGCCTCAAGGACCTGTGGTATGCGCACTTCCACTACCCAAGCGCCGGCTCACCCGTTGAGGCCTACAGCGCTGCGCACCTGAAGATTCCTGCGCAGCGTTACCTGACGCAAAAGGACCTGGTGGGCCAGGCCGGCCAGAACGACACCTCCATCGACCGGATCCTGCGCACCCGGATCAAGCCCCCACTGGACCAGAAACTGTTCTTGAAGTTATAGCCCTGGCGCTGTATGAGCGAGCTTGCTCGCTCATACAGGAGTGGACATTTGAATCGGACTCAGTGGGCAAACAACGAATTGCCCTTCTGCCCCGCGAGCTTCTCGGGCTTGATCAGGAACCGCGCCAGCGCCGGCAGCAGCCACAGCGCGCCGAACATGTTCCACAGCAGCATAAAGGTCAGCATCAGGCCCATATCGGCCTGGAACTTGATGGCCGAGAAGATCCAGGTACATACACCGATGGCCAGGCACAGGCCGGTGAACAGCACGGCTTTACCGGTGGACTTCAATGTCTGGTAGTACGCCTCTTGCAGCGGCAAGCCTGCACGCAGGAAACTTTCCAGGCGGCTGTAGATGTAGATGCCGTAGTCCACGCCGATCCCCACCCCCAGAGCTACCACCGGCAAGGTCGCGACCTTGACGCCAATGCCCATGAACGCCATCAGCGCGTTACCCAGCACCGAGGTCAGCACCAGCGGCAGCACGATGCACAGAGTCGCCGCCCATGAGCGGAAGGTGATCATGCACATGGTCGCCACACACAGGTACACCAGGATCAGGATGATCAGTTCCGACTCCTTGATCACCTCGTTGGTGGCCGCTTCGATCCCGGCATTACCGGCGGCGAGGATGAACTCCAGGCCTTCCTTGTTGTTTTCCCTGGCGAATTCCTGCACGGCGTGCACCGCACGGTCGAGGGTTTCGGCTTTATGGTCGTTGAGGAACACCAGTACCGGCGCCAGCGAGCAATTGTTGTTGTACAGGCCGTCGGCACGGGCGATGGAGTTGTTCAATACGTCGGGGTTGCGCGACAGGGTTTCCCATTTCAGGTTGCCCTCGTTCATGCCCTTGATCATTTGCTTGGACACGGTCACCAGCGAGATCGCCGACTGCACGCCTTCGGTGTTCTGCATCTTCCACATCAACTGGTCGATAGGGGCCATGGCCTCATACCGTGAGCAACCTTCGGCGCGGGTCTTGACCATCACCACCAACACGTCGGAGCTGGTGGAATAGTTGCTGATGATGAAATTGTTGTCTTTGTTGTAGCGCGAGTCCGGGCGCAGTTCCGGTGCGCCTTGGTCGAGGTCGCCGATCTTCAGGTTCTGGCTGTACCAGAGGCCGCCACCAAAGGCGATCAAGGCCAGGAAGATCGAGACCGGCGCGACTTTCGGGCTGGCGAATTTGGCCAGCAGGCGCCAGAACGCATGTTCGCGGTTCGCGTCTTTCTTGCTTTTGGCGATGGCGCGCTTGCTGATGCCAACGTAGGAAATTGCCACCGGCAGCAGGATCAGGTTGGTGAACACGATCACCGCCACGCCGATCGACGCACCGATGGCCAGTTCACGGATCACGCCGATATCAATGATCAGCAGGGTAATAAAGCCGACCGCATCGGCCAGAATCGCGATCATCCCAGGCAAGAACAGTTGCCGGAAGGTGCGGCGTGCTGCTGTGAGTGCGTTATCGGCCTCGCCCGATTGCAGGGCAATACCGTTGATCTTCTGTACGCCGTGGGAAATACCGATGGCGAAGATCAGAAATGGCACCAGCATCGAGTAGGGATCCAGCCCGAAACCGGCGGCGTGCATCAGGCCCAACTGCCAGACCACCGCCACCAATGTGGTGCTCAGCACAGCGATGGTGCTGCGCAGGCAGTTGGTGAACCACAACAACAGGACCAGGGTGATGCCAAAGGCTACGCCGAAGAACAGCACCACCATGATCAGGCCGTCGATCAGGTCCCCGACTTTCTTGGCGAAACCGACAATGTGGATTTTTACGTTAGGGTTCTGCGCCTCGAACTTGTTGCGGATCTTGTCTTCAAGCTCGTGGGAAAACTTCTGGTAGTCCAGGGCCAACAGCTTGCCCTGATCCTGCGGGTCCGGGTAGGACTCCAGCAGCGGGATATCAACAATACTCGACTTGAAATCGTTAGCCACCAAACGCCCGACCTGGCCGGACTTGAGCACGTTGTTGCGCAGCTGATCGAGGCTTTGCGGTGAGCCGTTGTAGCTTTGCGGGATCACTTCACCCCCGGCAAAGCCTTCTTCGGTCACCTCGGTCCAGCGCACGCTGGGGCTCCACAGCGACTTGAGGCCCGAACGATCAACACCGGAGATGTAGAACACCTCGTCGTTGATCTGGCGCAGGGTCTCCATGTAGTCCTTGGTGAAAATATCCCCGTCCCTGGCCTCCACCGAAATGCGCACGGTGTTGCCCAGGTTGGCCAGGTCGTTGCGGTGCTCCATCATCTTTTCAATGAAGGGGTGCTTGAGGGGGATCATCTTTTCAAAGCTGGTGGACGGGCGAATCAACGTCGCCTGCCAGAACAGGAAAATGCTCACCAGCAGGCAGATGACGATCACCGCCGGGCGATTGTTAAAGATCAGGCGCTCAAGAAAGGTCGCTTTATCGTTGTGATGACTGCTCATGCGTTCCCCGCCCTTCTTATTGTTTTACGAGTTCGGCGCCGGCGGGCGTAGCGACACGAACGCCACCCTGCCCCACCAGAATCAAGTTGCCATTGCCTGCGGCCGTGACTGCCGAGAGTGAAACCCGGTCCGGGCGATTGAACACGCTGAACGTCTGGCCGTCGTCGTGACTGACCACCACGCTGCCACCGTTGCCGACCACGACGATGGCGCCATCATTGAGCAACGTGGCACCCGACAGGCCGAACTCCAGCGCACCGCGTGCGGCATTGAGTTCAACCTGTTCCCAGGTGCTGCCGAAATCCGTGGAGCGGTACAGGTTGCCGCGCAAGCCATAAGCCAGCAGGGTCTGCGGCTGCGCGGTGCCGATCACCCCAAACAACGAGCCCTCGTAGGGGCCTTCGAGCTTTTCCCAGGTTTGGCCGTCGTCGCTGGAGCGGAACATGCTGCCCTGTTCACCGACAATAAACAGGCCGGCGTCTTTGATAGAGGCGATGGCGTTGAGGTGGAGTTGATCTTCGTTATCGAGGCGGTCGCTGACGTCGGCCCAGGTGCTGCCGCCGTCGGTGGTTTCAATCAACGCGCCGTAGGCGCCAACGGCCAGGCCGTGCCTGGCATCGTTGAACCACACATCGAGCAACGGCGCTTCGCGCTTGAGGTCCTGATATTGCTGGGTCCAGGTGGCGCCGCCGTCGGAGCTGGCAAGGATTTGCGCATCATGGCCGACGGCCCAGCCCTGTTTGTCATCAACGAAAAACACCGCCGTGAGCAGTTGGCGGGTGGGGACTTTGGCTTGGGCCCAGGTGTTGCCCTGGTCATCGGAATACAGGATATGCCCACGATCACCGACCACCACCAGGCGTTTGCCGGCGTGCGCCACATCGATCATCAAACCTTTGGCGGCCTTGGGGGATTCAATCGCAAATACCGCGGCGGCGGGGGTATCGCTGGCGGCCAGCACGGGCGTGGACATCACGGCACCGGCAAGCAGCGAGAGCGCTGTGGCCAGCAACGCAACCCTGCGTGCGGCGCGTGGGCGGCAAACATCCCAACCCATGACAGGCTCACTCATAGACCTTTCTCCCATTTATTATTGTTAGGTCGGCTTATCTTCCAGGACCTTGAAACCTGCAACCTAGAGCGCCTGGAACCAGCAAGGGCCATCCTATCGGGCTTTGGAATCGTCTGACAATCGGCGCTACGTTATCTTTTGTTAACTGATGGGGTTTGGCTACGGCTGAATAAGGCTCTATCAACGCAAGTGATGAATGAATTTTTATTCCATCTATTGATATTTGTGAATTTTTATTCCATTAATGCCATTCCTGAAAACAATAATCCAAAGGACCACGGCGATGCGTGAACTCGGAATCGGCTTGATCGGCACAGGCTTCATGGGCCGCGCCCATGCGTTGGCGTTCAATAACGCACGGGCGGTGTTCGAACTGCCGGTACAGCTAAACCTGGCCGCGCTGGCCGATGCCGACACCGAACGCGCCCAGCGCTGCGCCACAGCCTGGGGGTTTGCCCAGGCCCATGGCGATTGGCAGGCACTGATCGACGACCCGAAGGTTGACGTTGTGGCGATCACCACCCCCAACCACCTGCACTATCCCATGGCCATGGCCGCGATTGCGGCGGGCAAAGCGGTGTATTGCGAGAAACCCCTGGCCGTGAGCCTGGAGCAAGCCGACGCCATGCGCCGCGCAGCCAGCAGCGCCGGGGTGGTGACGCGAGTGGGCTACAACTACCAGCACAACCCGATGATCGTGTTGGCGCGACAGATGCTGGCTCGGGGCGAGCTGGGCCAGATCATCAGTTTTCAGGGCGAGTTCAGCGAAGACTTCATGGCCGACCCGCTCTCGCCGTGGTCGTGGCGCTGCGAAGTCGGACACGCCGGCGGTGCCCTGGCCGACCTGGGCAGCCATTTGCTGTCGATGGCACGTTACCTGGTGGGCGATGTGGTCAGTGTGTGCGCCGATACCCAGACGGTTCACGCCCAACGTCCTGCCACCCAAGGCAGCAACGAGTTGAAATCCATCGCCGTGGATGACCAGGTGCACGCCCTGCTGCGTTTCGCCAACGGTGCACGTGGCACGGTGAGCAGCAGTTGGCTCAAGCACGGCTACAAAAATCACCTGAGCTTTGAGATAAGCGGGACCAAAGGCACCTTGGCGTTCGATCAGGAGCGCTTGAATGAACTGCGCCTGCACCGCGTCGGGCAGGACGGTTTTCAACGCGTGTTGGCAGGCCCTGCCCTGCCCGGCTATGCGGCGTTCAGCCCGGCGGCGGGGCATCAGTTGGGCTACAACGAACTGAAGACGCTGGAAGTACAAGAGTTGATCATGGCCCTGGCGGGGCAAGGCGCGGATGGCACCGACTTCGAGGCCGCCTGGGAGGTAGAGCGCCTGGCGACAGCGATTCGGGTGGCAGCCCTTGAAGAGCGCTGGGTTGAGGTCTGCGCCCTCTAATCAACCACCGTCTAAATAATCAATCATGTCGCCTCGCCTACGAGGCGACGTCACTCATTGTTGCAAACTCTTCGTACACACTCGTCTTGCTGAAAAAAGCGAAACAACCCACTTAACCAATATCAACTCTATCAAACTAACTGCCAGCCTCAGTTAAAACATCCCGCTGCCCTCCCCGCAAAGTAATCTTTCCGACGACTATTGCTACGCCATTAACAAGTTCACACTTACCTGCCAATACAATTACAAGTCGAAACACCCCACACCTAGAGCCAGCCCCAAAAAAAATATAAGTTATCTTCCGCCTTCAACTTAATTTAAATGCATAACCAGGCCCTGACTTAAACTCACGCTCAAAGGCACAATCATGTCAACCATTCAAAACTACCCACCTTCACGACTGCTTCATCTGCCAGGGGATTCCCCTAGCTCACCCATCGATGATTCACCAGCTTCCGAAACCGCTAACAAGGTTGCAAAAAGCCTCACCCACAGCCACAGAAAAATAAAAGATGAAAATGGTGACGGACAAATAACCGCCTCCTATTCATTTACTCAATTCAGCGAGGCCAAGAAAAGAGCATTCAAGCAGGCTCTTAAATCCTGGGAAGATGTTATAAAAATCAAGTTTGTCGAAAATGGCAAAAATGCTGACACTCACCTGTCAGTTAAAGGCGCTCCAGGTGCAGGTGGTCTAGCCACGCTGCCAAGTGCTCCCGGTATTCGCGCTCTCAGAGAACAGGGCGTAGAAATCAGGGAGAATGAAGGCGCCGGCCTACATGCAGCAATGGTCCACGAAATCGGCCACGCCCTGGGACTTGAGCATCCTGACCTCAAGCTCCCCGAAAGCAGCGACGCTTATAGCACCATGAGTACCGCTTATACCCTGTTTCGCCCTCACGCAAACAAACAGAACGGCTTCGTCTCGGATAACAGTCAGACCCCGATGATGCATGACATTGCCGGCGCTCATCTTATATACAAACCCAACAACGAAACCCGTAAGGGTAATACAACCTACGGCTTCAACTCCAATACAGAACGTGACCACTATTCCCTGTCCTCTCCCAACGACTTGCCGTTCTTTTGTGTCTGGGATAACGGCGGTGAAGACACCCTGGATTTTTCCGGTTTCAAAAATAATCAAAAGATCAACCTGAACGCTGGAAAACTCTCGGACATAGGCGGCCGCAAGGGTAATGTATCAATCGCCAAGGCCGTTGTTATTGAAAATGCCGTTGGCGGCTCCGGGCACGATGTGTTAATCGGCAATCACGTCAACAACCGCATGACCGGAGGCGCTGGCGGCGACATGCTGACAGGTGGAGGTGGCGCAGATACATTTGTGTATAACAGGGTCAGCGACTCACCTGGTCAAAACCCGGATACGCTCACGGACTTCACCAGTGGCGTCGACAAGATTGATCTATCAAATTTATTGAAAGATGCAGGCATCGAGAAACCCAAGTTGGTTGGCCGGCACACGGGGCACAAAGGTGAACTGACGCTGGACTACGATGAGAAGATCAAGCGCCACAGGCTGATCCTGAATGTAACGGGCGACCCGTACTCCATGCTGGTGATTCTGAGTGAAAAGCCTATAAAACCTGAAGACATCTTGACCGGTGCCGAGCCAGGAGTGCCACCTGCATCAAAACCTGCACCCACTTTAGTTCCCAAGGTTCCCGGTCAGGCACCCAAGACACCCCAACCCCCGGTTACGCCTCCACCCGTCGAATGCGCAGGCGCTGACACTGTCCACGGTATCAACGCCAAAACCGGCACGCCCGAACCCAGCCTTTCGCCTCCCACCGACAAGCCTGGTTCCAGCGCGGGTGGTTTGACTGACACCGTGAACATCAACGCCAAAACCCTTATCGAAAATACCAAGGGCGGCACAGGCAACGATCGTATTACCGGAAACAGTGCGGACAACGTCCTGACTGGAGGTGGCGGAGCCGACATTCTGACCGGAAACGGTGGCTTCAACACTTTCACTTATCATGCCGCCAGCGACTCCCGACGCGACAATGCCGACTTGCTGCTGGACTTCACCACAGGCCAGGACAAGATCGACTTGAGCAGCCTGAGCGACAACACGCAGGTCAAGCTCAACTACGTCAGTCAGTACACCGGACAACCGGGCGATACCATCCTGACATTCAACCCAAACACCAATAGGTACTTCCTCGGTATCGATTTGACGGGAAATGGCAAGACTGACTTTTTGATCAAAAGCATCCGACCGATCCACAGCGAGGATGTCATTGGTCTCAATTTCCCGGAAGGTGGTTACCTCTGACGATTGGCGAGCCCCGGTGAACCGAGTCAGCGCAATGCGCGCCGTAGCACCTTGCCCACCGTGGTTTTCGGCAGTTCCGTGGTACGAAACTCAACATACCTGGGCACCTTGTACCCCGTCAGGTATTCCCGGCAATGCGCAAGAATCTGCTCCTGTGTCAGGGCCGGATCCTTGCGCACCACGATGATCTTGACCTTCTCCCCACTCACCGCGTCCTCAACGCCAATGGCTGCCACCTCAGCCACACCCGGATGCATCGCCACCACGTCCTCGATTTCATTGGGGTACACGTTGAAACCCGAGACCAGGATCATGTCCTTTTTGCGGTCCACCAGGCGGATATAGCCGCGCGCGTCCATCACCCCGATATCGCCGGTGGACAGCCAACCGTCGGCATCCAGTACCTCAGCGGTTTCCCTGGGCCGCTTCCAGTAGCCTTGCATCACTTGCGGACCGCGTACTTGCAGCTCGCCTTGCTCGCCAATGTCAGCCAGCTCGCCGTCTTCGCGCATGAAACGCACCCAGGTCGACGGCAACGGCACACCGATGCTGCCGGTAAATTCCATCTCGCGCATACGCGAAATATCGATAGGGCTGATGCTCACCACCGGCGAACACTCGGTCAGCCCGTAGCCTTCGATAATCGGCAACCCGGTCACTTCCTTCCAGCGCTTGGCCACCGCGGTGTGGGTGGCCATACCGCCGGCAATCACCAGGCGCAGGTCGGAAAAATCCCGCGAGCAGAACTCCTTGTTCTCCAGCAAGCCGTTAAACAGCGTATTGACCCCGGCAATCCCGTTGAAGCGCTCCTTGCGCAGGATCATCTGCACCCGCTTCACGTCCCGCGGGTTGGCGATGAGGATATTGCGCCCGCCCAGGCACATGAACATCAGGCAATTCACGGTCAGCGAAAAGATGTGGTAGAGCGGCAGCAGGGTTACGTTGGTTTCCTGTTTGTGCTGATCCAGTTGGTCGCCGACCCAGGCCTTGGCTTGCAGCAGGTTTGCGATGATATTGCGATGACTGAGCATCACGCCCTTGGCGTCGCCGGTGGTGCCGCCGGTGTACTGCAGGAAGGCCAGTTCGTCGTGCTCCAGCGCAACCGGCAAGTGGTGCAACCCCCTGCCCTGTTTGAGCACCTGGTTAAAGCGCAGCGCGCCGGGCAGGTTGAACGCCGGCACCTGCTTCTGCACGCGGCGCAGGATGAAGTTCATCGCCGCGCCCTTGAAGGTGCCCAGCAAGTCGCCGATAGCCGCTATTACCACCCGCTTGACGCTGCTGCCGGTCGTGGCTTTTTCCAGGGTGTGGGCGAAGTTTTCAAAGATCACCACGGTTTCGGCGCCGCTGTCCTTGAGCAGGTGCCGGAGTTCATGGGCGGTGTACAACGGGTTGACGTTGACCACCACGGCGCCGGCCAGGATCGTGCCCAACAGGCAGATCGGGTATTGCAAGCAGTTGGGCATCATCAGCGCCACGCGGTCGCCCTTCTTTACACCCTGGCCCTGTAACCAGGCAGCAAAGGCGATCCCCTGGACCCGCCAGTCGGCATAGGTCATTTCGGTACCGATACTGACGTAGGCGACCCGCTCGCTGAATTTTTCCAGGTGCTCCAGGAACACTTCGCGCAGTGACGGATAGTCCTCGATCCCGGCATCGATGTCCGCCGGAACGCCGGGCAGGTAAGTGTTCAACCAAATGCGTTCGGTGTGTTCCAGGCTGATAGCGTTCATGGCAGTGTCCTTATTGTTGTTTTAAAAGCGCTACTTTTCGACGATGGCGGTAATGCCCAACCCGCCCGCTGCACAGATCGAGATCAGGCCGCGGCCGCCACCGCGTTCATGGATAGCCTTGGCCAGCGCCGCCAACTGCCGACCGCCGGTGGCCGCAAAAGGATGGCCGCAGCCCAGTGAGCCGCCGTTGATGTTCATCTTGCTGCGGTCAATGGTGCCCAGGGGGGCATCAAGGCCGAGCCGTTCGCGGCAATACTCGGGGTCTTCCCAAGCCTTGAGGGTGCACAGCACCTGGGCGGCAAATGCTTCGTGGATCTCGAACAAATCAAAGTCGGCAAAACTCAAGCCTTCTCGTTGCAACATGCGCGGTACGGCATAGGCTGGAGCCATCAGCAGGCCCTCGGTGCCGTCGACAAAACTCACCGCCGCCGTCTCGCCCGTGCGCAAGTAGGCCAGCACCGGCCAGCCATTGGCAGTGGCCCATTCTTCGCTGGCAAGCAGCACCACCGAGGCGCCATCGGTCAAAGGCGTGGAGTTGCCGGCGGTGAGCGTGCCGTTTTGGCGGTCGAATACCGGCGACAGGCCCGCCAGTTTCTCCAGGCTGATATCGGCACGCAGGTTATTGTCGCGGGCCAGGCCGCGATGGGGGCTGATCAGGTCGTCGAAGAAACCGCGTTGATAGGCCCCGTCCAGTCGTTGGTGGCTGGTAAGGGTTAACTCGTCCTGGGCCAGGCGCTTGATCTGCCAGCGCTTGGCCATTTCTTCGCAGTGCTCGCCCATGGACAGCCCCGTACGCGGCTCGCCATTGCGCGGCAGCAGCGGCTTGAACAGCATCGATGGGCGCACCTTGAGAAGTTGCTTGAGCTTGTCGCCCATGCCCTTGGCGCGATTGGCCGCAAGCAAGGTGTGGCGCAAGGATTCATTGATCCCGATGGGCGCGTCGGAGGTGGTGTCGGCGCCGCCGGCAATACCGGCTTCGATCTGACCCAAGGCGATTTTATTCGCCACCAGCAGCGCGGCCTCAAGCCCGGTGCCGCAGGCCTGTTGCACATCATAGGCGGGGGTTTGCGGCGACAGTGTGGTGGACAACAACGTTTCACGGGCCAGGTTGAAATCCCGCGAATGCTTGATCACTGCCCCGGCGGCAAACTCGCCCAGGCGCTGGCCATGCAGGTTGTAACGGTCGACCAGGCCCTGGAGGGCGGCAACCAGCAGGTCCTGATTGCTGTCATGGGCGTACACCGTGTTGGAGCGGGCAAACGGAATGCGGTTGCCGCCGATAATCGCCACGCGGCGGGCCGGGGCCGGGTTGAAGCTGTAGTCACTCATCACTGGCTCTCTTTCCAAATGAACAGCCCGCGCATATGGGGTTTGTCCCCAGCGAAATTGCGCACTTCAAACTCACGGCGTGGGCCGGTCACCGGGTGACTCCACAGGGCGACCTGGCCGGGCAGGAAAATCGGTAACTTGAAATCGCAATGCGCTTGCGCCTGCTCCAGACCACCGGGCGGCTGTTGCGCTGCCAATGCACGGCCCAGCGTCCACATGCCATGGGCGATGGCACGGCGAAAACCAAAGAGCCTGGCGCCGATAACCGAGGTGTGAATCGGGTTGAAATCCCCCGAAACCCTGGCAAAGCGTCGCCCCAGGTCGGCGGGAAGCACCCAGCGTTGGGTGCGCAACAAACCTTCTTCCTGCAATGGCAATGGGTCATTCCACAGCTCACCCACGGGATCGCTGACGTTACGACGCAGGTACAGGCTGTCGCTTTCCCACACCAGCGCGCCCGCACTGAAGGCACGGGTGGCGATGCTCAATGCCTGTCCCTTCGGATGGGCGACCCAGCGCTCGCAGTACACCTCCAGGCGCAACGCCTGGCCCTCGTGCAGGCGTTGGTGCTGACGAATACGATTGGCCAGGTGCACCATGCCGCTGGCCGGGTATGGGAAGCTCGGCCGGGTCAGCAGCATCAGGTGTAAGGGGAAGGCCAATACATGCGGGTAGGACAGCGGCACACCCTGTTCGGCACCAAAACCACAGGCCCGCGCGTACGCAGCAATATCCGCGGGGGCAAGCGTCACCGCAGAGCGCACCAGGCGCGCCAAGGGTAACGGCGGCGCGCCGTCGAGCCTGGGCTTGCGCATAGCGCGTACACCGTCAAGCAACAACTGCGTGCGCGACGGGGGCGGGTCGATAATCCGGATCACATAGTCCATCGCTTCAGGCCCCCAACAGGCTTTGGCCGCACACCCGCACGACCTGGCCATTCACCCCGCTCGAGGCAGGATGAGCCAGCCAGGCGATGGTCTCGGCCACATCAATGGGCTGCCCACCCTGGGACAACGAATTCATGCGCCGCCCCGCCTCGCGGATCATCAAGGGGATCTTCGCGGTCATCCGGGTTTCGATAAACCCGGGCGCGACTGCATTGACAGTGACCTGCCGCTCAGCCGCACGCGGCGCCAGACCTTGCACCAGGCCAATCACGCCCGCCTTGGAGGTGGCGTAGTTGCTTTGCCCCAGGTTGCCGGCAATCCCGGAGATCGACGACACGCAGACGATACGCCCGCCGGGGTTAACGCCCTGGTTGTCGAGCAAGGCTTCACTGAGCTGCAGCGGCGCCTGGAGGTTAACCGCCATCACACTGCGCCAGGCGGCTTCGGTCATCTTGGCGATGGTCTTGTCACGGGTGATCCCGGCGTTGTGCACCACCACATCAAAGCCACCGTATTGGCTGACATGGGCTTGCAGCAGCGCGGCGGTGTCGGCGGCAGTGATGTCCAGCGGCAAGGCCGACCCACCGACGCTGTCGGCGGCCTGTTGCAAGGCTGGCTGGGCCTGGGGCACGTCCACACACACCACATGGGCGCCGTCACGCGCCAGCACCTGGGCGATGGCCAGGCCGATGCCTCGGGAAGCCCCTGTGACCAAGGCACGGCGACCGGCGAAGGGTTTGTCCCAGTTGACGGCGGTGTCGCCCTCCACAGGTTTTCCCAGGCGCACCACTTGCCCCGAGACATAAGCCGAACGGCGTGACAGGAAGAAGCGCAGGCTGCTGTCCAATGCCTCCTCGGCACCCGGCGCTACGTACAGCAATTGCACGGTGATCGCCCGACGCAGCTCCTTGGCCAGCGAGCGCACCAAGCCCTCCAGCGCGCGTTGAGCGATGGCCTGGGGCAAGTCCTGGCAGTGTTCCGGCGCAGTGCCGAGTACCACCACTCGGCCATGTTGGCCGAGGCGTTTGGCATTGGCGTGGAAGAACAGGTAGAGCTCGTCCAACTGTTGCAGGTCGACCACACCGCTGGCATCGAACACTGCGCCTTGCACCTTGACCGTAGACGGCGCCTTGAGGCTCGCCGCAGTGGCGGCGACGGTGTCGGTGGCGCTGAAGATACGCTGCACCGACGCCGACAGGCGCCCTGCCCCGGCGATGATCACCGGGTTGGCCAACCCGGCCTGGCCGCTGCGATGACGTTGCAGCAGCAAGGGTTGCGGCAAGCCAACAGCCTGGGCCAGGCGACGACCCCAGGGGGAATTGACGAATGAAAGGTAGTTGTCACTCATAGAGGGTTCCACTCACAACACGAATCCTGGTCCTGACGCCTGTAGGAGCAAGCTTGCTCGCGAAAAACTCACAGGTGCCACGTTCATTCAGGAAACCCGCGTTATCGTTGACGTTTTTCGCGAGCAAGCTCGCTCCTACATCTGGTCACTGTTTCTGTTAGTTGACCGGGGCGTTTTCGTTTTGGCTGCTGCGCCGTTTGGCGGCCGGTTCGAGCGCCTGCTTGCGCTGCTGCAACGCCTCCAGCAAACCAAAGTCCTGGGGGAAGTCATCCACCTGGATACCGTGATCGGCGTATTCCACATAGCGCCCCAGCAAGGCGTCCTCGTCATCGCTGATCAAGTCCAGCGCCCGCGCCTTGACGCGCCAATCGGTGAAGGCCGTCGCAGAAATCGGCAGCGGGCCAAGCAAACCTTGCTTGATGGCGGGTTTGAGCCGAGCCTCGATCGACTCCACTTGGGGCAGTAAACGAAAGCCCAGTTCGCCATAGGCCAGCTTGTCGATTTCCGGGCGCGGGATGTAAGAGTTGGCCAGCAAGCGATCGCGGGTTTCCCCAGGGGTTTGCACCACATCGGCCACCTGCGCCAACAGTCGATCCGACGGTTTGTGCAAGGGAATGCCAAACGGAAAACTCAAGGCGCGCACCACCGCAGCCGCCGGTTTCGAGGGGTAGTTGTCGAGCACTTCCGCCAGGGCTTCATGGGCGCGCAACAGTGCGTCCTGTGCAGCCCAATGCACCAGTGGCAAGTCCGCCTGGGGACGGCCGTCGTCCTCGAAACGCTTGAGCACACAGGACAAAATGTACAGCTGCGACAGAATATCCCCCAAACGCCCGGTGATACTTTCCTTGCGCTTGAGAGCCCCCCCGAGCACGCCCATGGAAACGTCGGAGATCAACGCCAGTACTACCGACAGCCGATTGGCCTGACGGTAGTAGGACGCCAGCGCCGGATCGGTCTTGGCCGGAGTGGCAATCAGGCGCCCGCCGGTCAGGGAATGCACCGCTGCGCGGACGGTGTTGGCCAGTACAAAACTCACATGGCCGAACATTGCGCTGTCGAAGTCTTCCAGCGCCTTGCGCCGATCGGGGTTGCGCGCCGCTTCCATTTCGCGGAACACATAAGGATGGCAACGAATCAGGCCCTGGCCAAAGATGATCAGACAACGGGTCATGATGTTTGCGCCCTCCACCGTAATGGCGATAGGGCTTTGCTGGTAGGCACGGGCGAGGAAGTTATTGGGCCCCATGCAGATGCCCTTGCCGGCGACGATGTCCATGCCATCGTTGACGATGATCCGTGCGCGCTCGGTGACGTGGTATTTGGCAATCGCTGAAATCACCGACGGTTTCTCGCCGGCATCCAGGGACGCTACCGACACCTTGCGCACCGCATCGCAGGCATACAGGTGCCCGGCCATGCGCGCCAACGGCGCCTGCACCCCTTCGAACTTGCCGATTGGCAGGCCGAACTGCTTGCGCATAGCCGCGTAGGCCGTGGTGCCGCGCACGGCAACCTTGCCCAGCCCGACATTGGCCGATGGCAAAGAGATCGCCCGTCCCGCGGCCAGGCATTCCATCAACATACGCCAGCCGTTGCCGATTTGTTCACGGCCTCCAATCACCCACTCCAACGGAATGAATACATCCTTGCCGGTGGTAGGCCCGTTCTGGAACACCGCATTCAGCGGCCAGTGACGACGACCGCTGTTCACCCCAGGATGGGACGTCGGAATCAACGCACAGGTAATCCCCAGGGAACCGGCCGCGCCAAGCAAACCGTCGGGATCTTCGGCGCGAAACGCCAGGCCCAGTACCGTGGCAATCGGGCCGAGGGTGATGTAACGCTTGTCCCAGGTCACTTTGAAACCCAGCACTTCTTCACCTTCGTGCAGCCCCTTGCAGACGATGCCCAAGTCCGGGATCGCGCCTGCATCGGAGCCGGCATACGGGCTGGTCAAGGCAAAACACGGGATGTCTTCGCCACGCGCCAGGCGCGGCAGGTAGTAATTGCGTTGCGCGTCGGTGCCGTAATGCAGCAGCAATTCGGCCGGGCCCAGAGAGTTGGGGACCATCACCGAAATCGCTGCCGCCGAGCAGCGGGTCGACAACTTCATCACCACTTGGGAGTGGGCGTAGTGGGAGAAGCCTTTGCCCCCGTACTGCTTGGGAATGATCATGCCGAGAAAGCCAGCGTCTTTGGTGTACTGCCAGCCTTCAGGGGACATGTCTTGCCAGACCTGGGTGGTTTCCCAATCGTTGGCAATGTCGCACAGGGTTTCGACTTCATTGTCGAGAAAGGCCTGCTCCTCTGCACTCAAGCTGGCCGGCGCGGCTTGCAGCAGGCGCTGCCAGTTGGGCTTGCCGCTGAACAACTCGGCATCCCACCACACGGTTCCGGACTCGATGGCCGCACGCTCTGTGTCGGACATCGCCGGCATGATTGTACGAAACAGGCCCAGGGCCTTGCTGGTCAACAGCGTACGGCGCAGGGGTTTGATCGCCAGTACCAAGGCCGGCCCCACCACCAGTACTGCCGCGACGGCAGTGCCCAGGCCTGCCACGATGCTGAACAGGTAACCCGCTGCCAGCCAAACCAGGCCAGCGCCCAGCCACAGCGTGGCGGCGGCTTGTCGATACGCCAGGGCAATCGCTGCTGCGAAACCCACCAATAACCAGATAAGCATAGGGATACCTCTACTTGATTCGGGGTGTGGCCAGAGCACCGGCAAGTCGAACTGCACGACGGCGTAAAGCCACACTACAAACCTGAAAGACTAAATTCAAATTATGTTTTGAAATTTTTATTTAATCATGGAGCAAAAAAACGGCTGACCGAATCAGCCTGTTAAAGGAATGCCGAGAAAAATTACAGCCCGTCAGGGAAGAGCCCTGGGGGACAGCAGCAAGATGAGCTTGCTGCCCTCCTCCGTCCGCTGTGCATGTAGCGCTAGAACGCGTAGGTCGCCGACAAACTCACCACATCCCCGGAAGACTCGGCCTTGCCATCCAGGCTCGCACCCCCCAGGCGATCAACGTTCTTGGTCTTGAGGTTGACCTTCTGCACGAACTGGTGGGAATAGGCCACGTCCAGGCTCAGCCCCTTGACGGCTTTAACGTCGTAACCCGCCCCCAGGGAGAGAAACGTACGGTCGCCGTCCGGGATCCGTGGATCGCGGGTGGAGTTGCGTGTCGGTGTCTGGTCAATGGCAACGCCTGCACGCAAGGTCAGCTCATCGGTCGCACGGTAATCACCGCCGAGGGAGTACATCCAGGTGTTCTTGTAGTTGTAGGGAATGGAGACAATGCGCATGTCGCCGGAGTCGAGCGTCAGGTCCTTGAACGATGACCATTCGGTCCATGTCACGCTCGCCCCCAGGGTCAAGCGATCATTGAACTGATGTACCCAGTCCAGGCCGGCTGTGGCGGGAATATCCAGTTGGACACTGGCATGGGCGCCGTCCGGGGCCAGATTCAGGCCAGGATAGGCTGTGTTGACCAGCGTACCGTTGCCACCGAATGGGCTGGGTTGGGTCATGAGGTTGTAGGAAAATTGATCGGCATACAGGTTGTATTTACCGGTCATCTTGTTTTTGATCTTGGCGTGGTAATTCAAGCCCAAGGTGTCGTGTTCAGTGGGCTTCCACACGACGCCGGCAAACCAGCCAGTCGAGATATTGTCGACTTTGACGCGCATCAACGCGTGCCCCACATCGGATGGGAAATTGATGCCGCCCAGTTCGGAATCAGACACCGCCGCCGCAGACAACAGGTCGACGTTCTGGCTGACGAAACCCTTGCTGTGCTGCACAATCATGCCGCCACCGATAGAAAACTGGTCGTTGACTTTGAACGACAAGGAGCCCGTCAACCCGACGGTTTCGATTTTGGTATCGACGGCAAAATCGCGCACTTTGGAATCTTCATCCCAGGTGGAGCGCATACCCTGGGGTACAACCTGGCTCAAACCGAAGGCGAACCGGTCGCCAAGCGGCATCACCATGAAGCCAGTCGGCAGCCAGGCGGTGAAGCCACCCTGGCCACCGTCGTTGTTATTGACAGTGGTCGCTGCGCCGTCGGGAAAACCATTCTCGTCCAACGGCGTACTGGAAATCGGGTTGCCGGCATAATCCGAGGCATTACCCTTGTACTTGATCTTGATACGCGCATAGTCGACCGTGAACTGCGCGACGTTATGTTCGACAAACGCCATGGCGGCCGGGTTGTTATAGGCCGAGCTAGGGTCGTTCTTGAATAACGAACCACCGGCAAAGGCCCGACCCCAACCTGGCGCACCGTAGGTAGGGGTAGAAAAACCGCCGGCCTGCACAGGCGCGGTGACTATCGCACCTCCTATCAGTGCCAGCCCCAGCAACACCTGTTGTTTCTTATTATTCATGCCCCACTCCTTATTATTATCTCTCTGAGCCGGCTTTGCCGGTTTGTCTTGCTGCCAGGCCATTGGTGAACTGGCGCCTGGTTCAGGCGCCAGTCCTTGAGCAGGTGATCAACCCCGCACTTCAACCCGCCATCAAGGCACGATGGTGAATGTAGGGCTTGGGGTGACGCTCAAGCTCACGACGGTGCAGTTACCGCTGAGGGTTTGGTTGGTCGCCGTCAATACACCGCCGCTGTAGCCCACCGCAATGGTCGAAGGGCCACAGTTGGAGGCCGGATACAGAACCGAAGCGGCGATGTTGTAGCCGACGTTGGTGACCGACCCAGCGGCCGGGCCGGTTGCGCTCAATACCCATGGCAAGCCGCTGATCTTTGGCAAGGCGCACAGGCCGCCGCCAGTCACAGACACGCCGGTAATTTGCGCTACGCCGCTAGCATTGACGTTCCCGGTAAAGGTCGCGCCGCAGTTAACGGTGGCCTGGAACGAAGATGGCGACTTCACTGAAATGGTGCCTGGTGCGGTGAAGCTCGAGTTCACTGGACTGATGCTATAGGCATTGGCCATGGATGCAGCACCCATGCAAACAGCCAAGGCAGAGAGCGACACGAGAGTTTTCAAGCTTTTCATTGTTTTTCCTCACATGTTATGGCGATTCATTTCGCCAGGGGTAATGGCCATGATCGAGAGGTCACGGTGAAACTGCAGAACTTCCCTTTCCAGCCAAATTTCAATGCATTTACCGCTGCAACAGTTGGAACGGTTTATTCGACCACTTTGAAGTTGGGCGGCATCTTGATCGACACCGTATTGATCTTGCAGTCCTCGCCAATGGCAACATTGGCCGCTTCCAACTTGCCGGTGGCGTTATCCCATGTACCGTCTGCGGTTGAGGGGCCGCACTTGCCGCCCAGGCCGATGGCATGCACATCGACACTGATCTTCGACATCGAGCCGCTCTTTGTATCTTTGGCGACCAGCACCCAGGGCAAGTTGATCGCTTCGACGCGACTGCATTTGAGGCCACCGTCGAATTCAACTTTATCGACGTTCACCGACGCGCCATCGGCCGCGACCTTGCCGGCCACCTTGATGGTGCAGTCGGCACTGATCAGCTTGCCTTTGGAAAAGCTGATGGGCCCTTGGGCAGTGAAGGCACTGCCGGCAGGTTCAATACGGGCAGCCTGGGCCTGGTGATAGACAATCAGGCCCATCGCGGCCAGCAGGATGTGGGCGGTGAACTTGGCAGAACTTTGCATGGTGTACGTCCTTCCCTTGAAATTATTTTTGTAGGGTCAAACCACGTTCTTGCACCTGATAGTTCGGGCGATAAGAAACTGCGCGATACACAGATCCCGAATACGCCCGTACTGCTTACTTCATCTCAAAACGGCTTGGCGCTGTTGCTGTACTTCTCCAGATACTTCAAACGCTGTGACGGTTGAAGATTGGTCAGCGTGATATCCCCGGCATAATGATTGAGCACCCGATGGTCCATACGGCGTCGCCACAAGTAAGGCACGTAAGCCCAGACAATCATGCTCGCGTAACCATATGGAAGTTGCGGTGACTCATCGAAGTGGCGCAATGACTGATAACTGCGCGTAGGGTTGGCATGGTGATCGGAATGCCGCTGAAGTTGGAACAGGAAGATATTGGTAACAATGCGGTTACTGTTCCATGAATGGCGCGGCGAGCAGCGTTCGTAACGGCCATTGGGCAACTTCTGACGCTTGAGGCCGTAATGCTCGACATAGTTCACCACTTCCAGCAACGAGAACCCGTAGATGCCCTGGATGATCAGGAATGGAATCACCGCTGCGCCCAACCAGGCAATCATCGCGCCCCACAACACCACGCTGTACATCCAGGCGCTGAGCACGGCGTTCTTCCAGTGCAAGGCCGGCAAACCGAGTTTGCGCAGGCGTTCGCGCTCCAGGTTCCAGGCCGACACGGCACTGAACCACACCGAACGCGGCAGGAATGCCCAGAAACTCTCCCCCAGCCGCGAGCTGGCAGGATCTTCCGGAGTGGCGACCCGTACGTGATGGCCGCGATTATGTTCGGTATAGAAGTGCCCGTAGAACGTCGGCGCCAGGGTGACCTTGGCCAGGAACACCTCAAGAGGCTTGGGTTTGTGCCCCAACTCATGGGCGGTGTTGATCGCGATGCCGGTGGCGGCGCCGGTGGACATTGCCATGCCCAGGTAAGTGAATACGCTGATGGGACCATGCAGTTCAGTGCGTGCGGTGACGAACGCAGCAGCTTTGGCCAGCCAGCTCGACGGTTCAAGCGTCGCCGTAGCGTTCAGCAGGCCGCCACTGATGATCCAGTCGATGCCGCCAGCGGCCAGCCAGCCGGTGATGATCACTGAAGAAATCACAAACAGCACGCCGGTGTAGACGATCCAGCGATAGTAGCGTTGGGATTCGAGGTTGCTGACCGCAGATTCGGGCGGGTTGCTGACGTCTTCGCCGAGCAGGCCGTCGATCAACGGGATCAGGCCGAAGATCACCAGCACGCCCACCCACCACAATTGCTGCACGCCGGTGCCGATTGCCAGGGCGCCGGAGAGCAAGGGGGTTGCCAGTGGCATGATGCCGAGCCACCACAGGTGGCGTTTGCCGTCGGTCCAGACGTGCGGGGCGGCCAGGGTCTGATTCATGGCAGCCTCCGTACACAGTCGGTGTGTAGTGGAGCAGCAAACAGGGTTACGGAGCACTGACTGCCCCGAGAAATCAACCATGCGATAAAAGGCGTTTTTTTCATTATTTTATTCGCTCTTAGGCATTTCAAAAATAATTTCAAATTACACATTGAAATAATTTTTTTAAATAAATAGCGCGGAATCGTTAGGTCGTCAACTAGTTTCTCCAGCCCTTTTTACTGTGACCGAGCAGTCTCTTTTCAGCCGTGTGGTCAGGTGTCCAGGACAGGCATCAACGCCTTTGAACCGCGAATCGGCTGCCCCCCTATCGACTCGCGAAGGCCTTGGGTGGGTGCAGTAATCTGATGTCTGCCCCGGGCCGAACGCGCTTGGAGACCTGCATCACCAGCGCCGCCACGCGCTCTGTTGCGGTGATCGGCAACATATGCCCGCGGCCTTCGACCACTTGCATTTTCAGCCCTGGCACCTTGCTCGCCAGGGCCTGGCCATGTTTCTGAAAGTCGAGCACCTTGTCGTGGGCGCCATAGATCAGCCCGATGGGCAAGGTCAGCTGTGAGTAACGCCTGACCATGTCGGGCAGGTGCTCGTTAACCTGGTTGATCTCGGTGGACGCTGCATAGAAATTGCTTGGCCGCATGCCCAGCAGCCCGCCGCCGCGGGTGGCGAAGTCCGGCGGTGCGGCATCGGGGGCGAAGACGCCTTTGACCACCGCGTTTTTGCTCAGCAGGCCCACGGGCATCGTCAGGGTGTGGGCCATCCAGCGCCGCAGCCAGGCGGGGCGCACCGCCAACGACAGGAACACCAGCGGCAACATGCGTTGCGGATGGGTCAAGGGTGCCACCAGCACTAATCCGGACACTGCATGGGGATGGTCAAGCGCCAGCGCCAAAGCAATCGCGCCACCCAGGGAATGCCCCAGCACCAACGGCTTATCCAGGTCGAGCGTGTTGATAAAAGCCGCGATTTGCCGGGCCTGGGCCGGCAGGTCTGCTGCAGTGCCGCTGCGTCGACTGGAATAGCCAGACCCCGGCCGATCGACGGTGATCACGCGAAAATGCTCACGCAACTGGCCGGACAAGGCATACGTGAGGTTACGACTGCTGCCCATCAGCCCATGGATCATCACCAGCGGCGGGCCTTTGCCCTCTTCGACATAATGAAAGCGCTCACCATCCACCTCGACGAAACGCCCGTCGATCGGAACGCACGCTTCAATGCGCCGCGTCATCCAGGCACTCAAGCCCCATAACACCGCGCTGGCGCCCGCCAGCACTCCCGCAGCGACAACCCATTCAACAGACATAGCTCGGTCCTCTGCTTCCCTGCTGCTGGCGACCCGACCGGAATTGATCAGGGCCTCAGCCATCGTCCACACCCTGGACCTGGACTTCATGCATAGAACGCTCGTCCGTCGGACAAATCGCAAATGCGCAACAGGGTCCTAGCGTAGGCGAAATTTTCAGGTAGATTATTTAAAATCTTTTTTAAAATAATTAATTCAATTTTCCTTTGCAATGGTGTTCTATCTAAAAGACAAAACAAAAAAAGGAGCACATCCGATGCCCACCCGCTTTCTATCTATGAGGCACGCCCATGACTGCCCACAGTGATTCAATTGACATTGCCATCATTGGCTCGGGGTTCGCTGGCCTGTGTATGGCGATCAAGCTCAAGGAGGCCGGGCTCACCGACTTCTTCATCGCCGAACAGGCCCAGACCCTCGGCGGTACCTGGCGCGATAACCACTACCCGGGTTGCGCCTGTGACGTGCAGTCCCATGTGTATTCATTTTCCTTTGCGCCCAACCCGGACTGGTCGCGACAGTTCGCGACACAACCTGAGATCCGCGCCTATCTGGAACACTGCGCCACACGTTTTGAGCTGGCGCCCTACCTGCGTTTCGGCATGGCCCTGCAACGTGCGGTATTTGATGAGCAACAGCAGCGCTGGCACCTGAGTTTCAGCAATGGCCGCAAAGTCAGCGCACGGGTGCTGGTATCGGGCATGGGCGGGTTGTCACGCCCGGCGCTGCCGGATATTCCGGGGCTGGACAGCTTCAAGGGCAAGCGCTTTCACTCCCAGCAGTGGGACCATGACTACTCGTTGAAAGGCAAGCGCGTGGCCGTGATCGGCACCGGCGCCAGTGCCATTCAGTTCGTGCCGCAGATCGCGCCACAGGTGGCGCACCTGGACCTGTTCCAGCGTACGCCGCCCTGGATCATGCCCAAACCGGACCGGTCGATTTCAACGCTTGAGCGCTGGCTGTTCAAACACGTGCCGTTCACCCAAAAGCTGGTGCGCGGCGCGTTTTATTGGGCACTGGAAGGCCGGGTGGTGGGTTTTGCCTTGCACCCACGCCTGATGAAGATGGTGCAGAAAATCGCCCTGCGTCACCTGCACAAACAAGTGGCCCGCCCTTCCCTGCGCAAAACGCTGACGCCGGACTACACCATCGGCTGCAAGCGCGTGCTGATTTCCAATGACTACTATCCGGCGCTGTCGCGCAGCAATGTAGAGGTGGTCACCGACCGGGTACTGCGCATCGAAGCTGACGGTGTGATCACCGCCGACGGCATCAAGCATCCCGCTGACTGCCTGATCTTCGGCACCGGCTTCCAGGCCAGCGACCCCTTGCCGCGCGACTGCATCATCGGCCGCGCCGGCATCGACCTGATGGACGCCTGGGGCGACGGCGCCCATGCCTACAAAGGCACCACCGTCCCGGGTTATCCCAACCTGTTTCTGATCGTCGGACCCAACACCGGCCTGGGGCATAACTCGATGATCCTGATGATCGAAGCTCAGGTCACCTACATCCTCGATGCCCTGAAACACATGCAGCGCCAGCGCATTGCCACGGTCGAGGTCAAACCTGCCGTGGAGCACGCCTACAACCGCCAGTTGCAGGACAAACTCAAGCGCACCATCTGGAACACAGGTGGCTGCCAGAGCTGGTACCTGGACCCACGCACCGGCAAGAACACCACGCTGTGGCCCGGTTCGACCTGGCGTTTCAAACAGATCACCCGGCACTTTGCGCTCAAGGACTACGTCGCCAGCCCGCTGCCGACGCCCGGCCTGCCACGTCCCGTACCAGCGCCCCACTGCGCCACAGAAGGTAGCCTGTCATGAAGTCATTCAACGGCCGCGTTGCGGCGATCACCGGTGCTGCCTCCGGCATGGGCCGCGCATTGGCGTTGGCCTTGGCACGCGACGGCTGCCACCTGGCCTTGGCCGACAAGAACAGCCAGGGATTGGAACAGACCCTGGAACTGATCCGTACATCGTCCTTGTCGCCCGTCACCGTCACCACGCAGGTGCTGGACGTCTCTGACCGCCAGGCCATGCAAGAGTGGGCTGCACGCTGTGCGGCAGAACATGGGCAGGTCAATCTGGTGTTCAACAACGCCGGAGTAGCGCTGTCGAGTACCGTCGAAGGCGTGGACTACGCCGACCTGGAATGGATTGTCGGTATCAACTTCTGGGGCGTCGTGCATGGCACCAAGGCGTTCCTGCCGTATCTGAAGGCCAGCGGCGAAGGGCATATAGTCAATACGTCCAGCGTGTTCGGTCTGTTCGCCCAACCCGGCATGAGCGGTTACAACGCCACCAAGTTTGCCGTGCGCGGCTTCACCGAGGCGCTGCGCCAGGAACTCGACCTGCAACGCTGCGGCGTATCGGCCACCTGTGTGCACCCCGGTGGCATTCGTACCGATATCTGTCGCAGCAGCCGTATCGACGCGAACATGACCGGCTTCCTCATTCACAGCGAACAGCAGGCCCGCGCCGATTTCGAAAAGCTGTTCATTACCGACGCCGACCAGGCCGCCAAAGTGATCCTGCAAGGTGTACGCAAAAACAAGCGCCGCGTGCTGATCGGCCGCGACGCCTATTTTCTTGACCTGCTCGCCCGCTGCCTGCCTTCGGCCTATCAGGCGCTGGTGGTGTTTGCCAGCAAACGCATGGCGCCCAAGCCGCGCACACAGGTCTTTGAAACCAATGACCAGTCCCGTCTCTGAACAGGAGGACGCACTATGTTGCCGATCCGTCGCGATATCCGTTTTGCCTTGCCTGCCGAGCGCATCAAGAACTGGCATGAACAAGGGCCGGTTATCAGCCATTTTTTCAATGCCCTGTCGCTGCTGTTTCCCCAGGGCGAGCTGTTTTTCATGGACAGCGTGCGCCACTACCGCGGGCAGATCGATGATCCTGAACTGAAAAAGGAAATCCAGGGCTTCATAGGCCAGGAAGCCATGCACAGTCGCGAACATGTGGCCTATAACGACCTGCTGCAAGCGGCAGGCTTGCCGGCGCACACCCTCGACCGACGCCTGAAGTTCTTCCTCGACTTGCAGAAGAAACACCTGCCGCCGTCGTTCAACCTGGCGGTGACCATCGCCCTTGAACACTACACCGCGATGCTGGCGGAAATCCTGCTGAGCGACCCCTCGCGCTTTGGTGATTCACTCAAGGGTTACCAGCAGATGTGGTACTGGCACGCCCTGGAAGAAACCGAACATAAAGCCGTCGCCTTTGATGTCTGGAACCAGGTGATCAAACCCGGCCCCGCACGCTACCTGCTGCGCACGGGCACCATGCTGACCACCACCGTCATGTTCTGGCTGGTGGTGCTGGACTTCCACGTGCGCCTGCTGATTGCCGACCGCACCTCGGGCGGCACGTTGAAGGGGCTGTGGCGTATGCTCAAGTATTTGTACGGGCCCAAGGGCGTGTTCCCGCGGATGTTCAGACCATGGCTGCATTATTTCAAACCGGGGTTTCATCCCTGGGAACATGACAACCGCGCACGCCTGGCGGGCATCGATGGCTTGATTGAAGAGATCGAGCGCACGCGGCGCGGCTATGAGTCGGCCTAGGAGCCCGAATGCCCGTCAGTCAAGGCTTTTGTAGGAGCGAGCTTGCTCGCGAAAAAACCATAGGCGCCGCGCTTATTCAGGAAATACGCATTATCGTTGAGGTTTTTCGCGAACAAGCTCGCTCCTACATTTTGATCTCAGCGCGCCAGGTAAACACGCACCGGATACGGACAGGCACACCGTCGGATCAAACCAACGCCGCCCGCTCACGCACAAAGCGCGGCAACTGATCCCCCGGCAATGCCTTACTGAAATACCACCCCTGGATAATCAACTCAGGCCCCGTACTCAAAAACGCCAACTGCTCGGCAGTCTCCACCCCCTCCACCACCACACCCAGGTTCAACGCCTCACAAAAGCGCAACATGCCGGTCAGCACCTGGGCGCCCTTGGGGTCGCGCTGGGCCACCACAAAACTGCGGTCGATCTTGATGAAGTCCACGGGAAACTGATGCAGGTAACTCAACCCCGAAAACCCGGTGCCAAAATCATCGAGATACACTTTTACCCCAATGGCCTGCAGTTTATGAATGGTTTGGCGGGTGGCGGGGATATCGCTGACCAACGCATCTTCAGTGATTTCCACCGACACTCGGCCATCGGCCTGGGCAAGAATTTCCACCAGCCGATCCCCATAGGCGGCGTCCTTCAAGGTGGTACTGGAAATATTGATGGTCATGGGCAGTTCAAAACCGGTCTTGCGCCACTTCTGATACTGACGCACGGCCTGGGACGCCACCCACACATCCACATCCGGCATCAGCCTGGCTTGCGCCAGCCATTGCAGGAACTCCCAGGGTGAATGCACCGTGCCCTGGCTGTCCCGGGCGCGCATCAGCGCCTCGCAGCCGGTGCACAAGCCGGTGCGGGTGGAGACCTGGGGTTGGAATTCAAGGTAGAACTCGTAATCGCTGATCTGCTGGATCCGGCTCAATTCAACCGCCTGTCGCGCCAGGGTCCGATGGGAGGCCATTACCGGATCGAACTCCAGCAGACGGCCTTTTTCTTCGAGGCCGCGAAAGGTCATGTCCAGAGACTTGAGGTAAACCGTGCCACCGTCGATGGACTGACGGTGAATGGCCCGCACGTAAGGCGCATACACCAGCGTGCCCACGCCCAACAGCAGCACTTGCAGGGCCACAGCCGCCAGGTCGCCATGGGTGCTGAGGTAGGCATTAAGCAACACCGGCGCGGTAAACGGCACGCTGGCCACCGCCGGCGAGACCCAGCCCAATTGCACCGCCGTCAAGGCCACCATCGCGTTGAACGCCGGCACCAGTAGAAACGGTATAAACAAACGCGGGTTGAGGATGATCGGCAAGCCAAACAACAGCACCTCGCTGACGTTGAATAACGACAACGGCAAGCTGGCGATCGCCAGCAATCGCATGGAGTGGCTGCGGGAAAACACCAGGATCGCCAGCAGCAGGCACAAGGTCGCGCCCGATCCGCCGATAAACGCAAAACTGCCGAGCAGGCCGTTATTGAGCAAATACTGGACCGGCTGCCCCGCCGCCACCGCCGCACCGTTAAGCACCACGGCCTGGTCCAGTACGTTAAACAGCGGCTGCATGGCATAGACGCCGTGAATGCCGAAGAACCACAGCAGCGAGTTCATCAGCGTCACGAACAATCCAGTGCTGTAGGGCGATTGCAACGCATCGAGCACCTGGGGGCCCTGCAATTGCGCCACGTAAGGGATCAGCAGCAGCAACGACAGGACCACCACCAGCAACAACGCGGTGATCGCCCCAGGGATCACCATATTGATGGTGCCCTTGAGGTTATGCCCCACCAGGTCTTCATTGACCAGGCGCGTCCAGCGAAAGCGGTGCAGCCAGGCAATGGCAGGCACATTGATCAACGGCGAAGCGATGGCGATAAACAGCAGGAAGGTGGCCGAAGCGCGGGGATAGTCGCGCAACACGAAGGTGGCAACCACCACATGGGCCAGGCACAGGAAGGCGACCGGCAGCTGTGGCAGACGATGTTGGATCGCCAACATGTAACCGATGGAGGCCGCCACCAGCAACGGAATCACCGAGCTTATCTGGTTGTGCAAGCCTGCCAGGAACCCTACTACCTGGGGGTCAAACCCCAGCGCCTGGGCGCATTCGGACAGGATCAGAAAACCGGCGGATACCAACAGACATGGCAGTATCCATAACAATCCCTCACGAATCGCACGCAACGACTCGGTGCTGGCCAGGACCGCCAGGCGCCGGGTAAGGAACAGTTTGAACAGCGTTTGCGCCATGAGCCATCCTCTGCCCGTCACCTATTGCCCCTGGAAGTCAGGGCCGGAAACACACGCTAACGCTACACGTCCTGAGAGCAGGTGCGAAAGACTTTTGCCAGCCCGTGCCGCGCTTTTTGCGACCAGATGCCAGATAGCCACACTAATTCCCTACCGAATTATCGAACTTTCTGACTTGAAGCAACCCCTAAGCCTATCTGAGTCGGTATCATCCGCGCCCGTCTGCATGTTAAAGGATGTTACAACCTGCCAATCAGCAGGTGCGCATTCGGGGAATCAAGCCTGGAACGACAACAGGTACAAAGGAGAGAGCTTCACTATGCAAGACAAGCGGTCGAGCAACATGCGTCCCCTATTTGTCACCATCCTGCTGTGGTTGTGCAGTGTGGTGCTGCTGTTTGTGATCAAGAATGTCATTGAGCTGTTCACCGGGCCTGTCGCTGAAACCTGGGTCGACCTGGCATTGGTGCTGGTCGCTTACCTGATGTTCTTCTTGCTGGCGCCCTTGCAGAACTGGATGCGGCGCAGAGCCCGCAAACGTGCGCGCCTTCACTTGCATGCGCACTCTGCCGATGCCGAGTCCCGTCCCTCGCACTAAGGGTATGTCCTTGTCAGCACCCAGCGATACTTACCAACTTGCTTTGGACAGGTTTTTGCGCGATCAGCCGCACATCGCCGCCGAGCTGGACAGTCTCAACCCATTGGCCGCCCAGGCCAGAGGGGAAACCCTGGCGCAATATCGCGCCGAGCGCTTGCACGAAGCGTTCGAAGCCCACGCGGAGCAGCAACAGCTGTTCGCCTGGGAACTGACCCTCAAACTGACGGCCGACTCCACCGAAGCCTTTGAGGCCCAGCGCCGCGAAGTGCATAAAGAAGTCGCTCAAATGGCCGGCATGGACTGGGCGCAGTACTGCCAGCTGCATGGCCTGGCGGTCTGACCTTTACGCTACAGGCACCAGCGTGGCCGGCTGCTGGCCATCACTTCGCGCAATTCGGCCATTGTTATGGTTCGACACTGCGGATCTATCGCTAACGCCGAACGCAATGCCGGCCAACAGTGCCTGGGTAGTTGCGCGGGCCGGGCCAGCCGCTCGGTGGCGGTGCGTGGGCCGATGCGCCGGCCACTGGCCAGCTCGTACACAATGCAGGCCAGCCCATATACGTCCGCAGCGCCACTCAGCGCACCGCCTTCCAGCAATTCCGGGGCCGCATAGGCGGGTGTCCAGGCATTGAAGCGAGTGCGGCTGACACTCGGCAAGCCCATCGCCTCCTGAGCCTGAGTATGCCCCAGGCCAAAATCGAATAAACGTATGCCCTCCTCTCCCACCATGACGTTGGCAGGTTTCACATCGCCGTGCAGGACGTCCTTCTGGTGGATGTAGGCCAAAGCCTCCAGCAACTGCAGGGCGATGGGTTGCAGTTCTTGCCAGGGCAAACCATAGGGGCACTCCAGCAGCAGCCGATCGAGGGTCACCCCTGGCAGCAGCTCCATGGTGAAGAATGCAATCTTGCTGTGGGTGTCGACCTCAAATGAAAACATCCGGACCACACGTTCGTGCCGCAGGCTGCGGGCCAACGCAAACTCGCCGTACAACAGCACATGCGCGTCGGGGCACTGGGAAATCGACTCGCCCAGCACCTTAAGTGCCACCCTGGAGCAGGGCTCGCCCAATTGTTCATGCAACAGATCGCGCGCACGGTACACCACCCCCATGCCGCCACTGCCCAGAACGTGCTCAAGGTGATAACGCCCGGCCAGCAGACGTGATGGTGCGACCGCCAGGTTCACGGCTGCACCACCACCGCGGTCAGGTCATCTCGCACCGGCCTGCGCAACGCTGCGGCGAATAATTGCTCCACCGCCTGCAGGGGCGTTCGCCTGCTCAGTGCTCGCCCCAGCTCGACATGGCTGAGGGTCTGATACAAGCCATCGCTGCACAACAGAAATACATCCCCTGGGCGGGTACTGAGCTCCAATACCTCAAGCTCCAAACGCGAGCGCGCGCCAACGGCCCGGGTCAAGGCCCTGGCGTCGGGATGCGCCTGGGCTTGCGCCACGCTGAGATGACGCTCGTCCATCAGGCGCCGCAGCAGCGAATGATCTCTGGACAACTGGTAGAGGTTCTGGCCGCGCCATAGATAGCAGCGACTGTCTCCGGCCCAGACACACGCTGCCCGACCGCTCTCCAGCAGCAAGGCAACCACGGTACTGCCCATCGTCGCGCCATCATTTGCGCCGGGCGCTGTCCAGGCTTGCCTCAATCGCTGGTTAACACCTTGCAAACTTTCCCGAACGGCATTGATGCGCTGATCGAGGTTGCCATGAGCCGTCACTGAAGCCAGGTCGCTGACCACCCAACGACTGGCGACATCTCCATACCGATAGCCGCCCATTCCGTCCGCCACAGCCCAGCAACCGCCATGCGGGTTGTCCAGAAAGGCATCTTCATTACGCAGTCGCGCCTGCCCTCGCTGGGTGCGCCCGGCACTGCGCCAATGGGCGCCGGCCTGGCTCACAGTTGCTCCGGTAATCGGAAGGTGCGCCATGTGTCGATATCAAACGGGCCTGGCGTGCGCTGGCTGGTCAGCAGGTAATTGGCACGCAGGCCGGCGAGGTCTGCCTTGATAATCTGCCTGTTTGCAGCGTTTGCGGGTTCTTTCTGCAGCAGATCGAAAAACCGGAACAGCGACCAGGCCCCGGCGTTTTTCTCAATGCCCAACGGCCGCTGCTCCGTGCCCCTGTCCAGCACAAGACTGCTGCGCCCATTCTCTGCCTCGGTGGGCCAATGAAACGCCACGGGCGTGATCGGACCGTGCCGATATTCCAACTGCTGGTCGCCAAACCGCAGCACGGCTCGGCTGACCGATTGATCCAGGCTGTAGGGCGCCAAAGTAAATCGCACAGACAACTCCCCCGAATCCTCGCTGAAAAAGCCGCGACGGATTACCTGGGTTTTCGCCAATTGGTCCAGCAGCGAACGCGAAACCGGCAAGCTCTGGCCATCGAGCCCACGCAACCTGTAGCGGCTGCCATCGACGCTGATGAAAGGCCGAAGATAGCCCTCATAAAAACGCGCCATCACCCCCTGCGGCTTGAAGAACTCCTGAAAATCGTGAAGCGCAACATCACTGCTTGCATGGGCATTGAATGGATAACGTCGACGCAGGGCCTTGGCATAAAGGCTATGTACATCGCTCTGATACCGTTGGTTGACATGCACATAGGCCTGCTCCAGCAAATGCCGCCAACTGTCGTCGGCCACGCCCTCGAACCAACCGGCAAGCGGTAGCGGCAGACGCGCAGCAGCATCACGCAAGTTGCCCAGTACATCCTGCTGCCCCTCCATACGCTGCCTGGCACGCAGGAAGGCCGCCTGCTCTGGCGCGCTGTCCCGGTTCAATGCCGTGAGTTGCAGGTGCAGCTCACCGAGCAAACGCAACGCCTGGGTCAACTCTGCGCCGGGGTTGTGCTGCTCATCGAGCAACTGATGCAAGGGTTCAAACCGCTGCTGCAATGCCTGTCGCGGCGCATCGGCAAAAACCGACTGCCCCTCCGCCAGCATCACTTTGGCCACCCCGGCCAGCTCTCCCGACTGCCCGGACACCTTATCCAGCAGCTCATGGCCTGGCAGCAAACGAGTGTTTTCACGCAGTTGCTGCAAGAGCCGAATCAAGGGGGACTGTGCCGAGGTCAGGTTCATGAGCTGGTCGGCATCCTGGCGCAGACTGTCGGTCTGTTGCAGCCTGACACGGCCGAGTACGTCGCTCCAGGCGTCGGCATACTCACTGAAATAGCGTTGCTGCAGCTCTGCCATCAACCGCCGCAAATCCTGCGGCCCCAGGTCAGTGCCCTGCCCCAGCACCCAATTATCCTGAGCAATGGCATTGACCAGCCTCGGGCCCTGCGCCTCAAAGTACTGCACATACCTTTTTGTATAGAAACCGGGCACGGGCGGATCGATCGTGGCAAATACCTTCCCCTCGGCCAGACGCAGCGGTTCCAGGTTGCGCGCTTGTTCGCGCAGTACCCGATACACGCCGTCGGCCAACGATTCCCCCCTCAGCACTTCGCGGGCTCGGGCCACTCGCTCGTCGTTAAGCGGTGTGCCAAACGGCAGTTGCATCAGCCGCGCCAAGTGTTCACCCAGACGCTTCTGCGTGGGCATATCCCCGGCAAAACGCACCGACCAAAGGCCTGTCACATGCTGTGCCAGCCAGGCGGCGTCACGACGCTCGCGCAGATTGAGCATCAAATACGCACGCAGGTTATCCAATAACCGCTCGCGGTCTCCCAGGCTGGCGTCTACCTGTTCCTCAAGCTGCGCGGTTATCCAGACCAGCAGTTGCTGTTGCAGCGCCTGCTCATAAGCCTGGTCTACCCAGGGACGACTCAGTTCGCCCTGATACAGGCCGAGGCGCTCGACCAGGCGCACATCCTGCGCCGCCGGAAACACCCGGCTGGCCGCCAGGCGCGCGTCCAGCAGCGCCAGCAACGCCGGGCTTTCATCGCTAGCAGCCACTACCGACGGCGTCGCGTGGGCGACCAATGCCGCCAGTTGGACCAGGCGTTGATGGTTGACGTTATAGCTGTGCATCCACAGGCCGCCGACGCCGCCAAGAACCAACGCGACTGTCATCGCTTGCAGCCCCTGGCGCTGACGGATGCGCCGCTGCTCCTGGGCTTGCAGGCTCGCAAGGCCGGCTTCGGCAAAGATCACCTGACTGAACAGGCCCCTTACAAAACGTACATGCCTGTCATCGGCACAGGTCAGGAAGAACCCGCGCAAACCATTGATGGGTTGGTAACGATGAGCAGAAAAGGCCATTTCAGCGAACAGGCTCACGCGCTCACCGATGCGTGCCGCCTGCTGGGGAAACTCCAGGATCTGACCACGACGTTCAACGCTGCCCTCGTGGTGTAAGCGCGTAATCAGCTCACCGTTCAAACGCTGCAATAGTCCCTCTACGGCCTCATGAACCTGGGTAATTTCAGGTATGCCGCTGCCGACGGTCAGTGGCTGGCCCAGCAAGCCGTCGGCACTTTCCCCATGAGGTGAATCAAAGAACTCAGCGAATCCGGGCAATCGATCGGCCTGGGTCAACACAAGATAAATCGGCACATCCACATGTAACGTTTGTTGAATCTCCTGCAAGCGCGAGTGCACACGACGGGCATGATGATCCAGGTCGTATTCGCTGGTGTTGAGCAACGTGTCTACCGACAGCGCCACCACCACGCCGTTGAGCGGGCGCACCCGGCGCCGCCACCTGAGGAGATTGAGCAGGGTGGCCCAACCTGCGGCATCCACTGCACTGTCAGGCTGGGTCAGATAGCGCCCCGGAGTGTCGATGAGTACGCCTTCGTCGGCGAAATACCACTGGCAATGAGCGCTGTTGTTCGTCGCTCGCCTGTCCGCGTGATCAGGCGTTAACTGCAAGCCGGCTGCCGCCAACAGCTGGGTCTTGCCACTGCCCGACTCACCCATCAACAGGTACCAGGGCAACTCATGGCGCCACTGCGCACTGCGCTCTCCATAACGGCTGGATGTTTTCAGTAGATGAACCGCATCCTTGAACCGTGCGCGCACGCAGCGTTGCTCGTTCTCCACCGCTTTCGACGGCTGCTGGCGGGCCTGGCGCTCAGACTGTGGGCGCCTGGCGGCACGGCCACCGCTGGCCTGGGCCATCACCAGCCCCCAGAGCAGAAATACGACGCAAATGGTAACCAGACGAGCCGTCGCGCTCTGCCAGATGCGCTGATCATCCACCGCCAGCAGCGGCCCCCAGAACCACACCGCTGCCGCACATAAAAGCGCCAGCAACAGGCTCCAAACCCAAAACCGGCCCAGCACGGCGCCCACACCCTTGAAGAATGCGCTCATTCTTTGCTCCCTGCGTTTACAAGGACGTGCGGATCAAATCCGACGCCGAAAATTGAAGCGGTTGCAACGCCTTCGCGCGCTCCTTGCTCAGCACCCAGGCAAATCCTGTGTACATTGCCAGCAAGCAAACCAGGGTGAAGACGACCAACCCGGTAACGGGAACGACGCACAATCGCGGGCGCCGACTGGCCCCGTGCAATGCAGGCACTGGTGGCACCGACGACGGCTGCCCGCGCACATGCCGAATCTGGCGATACAAGGCATCGCGAACGGCCTCAAGTTGCGACATGCCCCGCTCCATCACTCGGTATTTGCCCTCGAACCCCAGGGATAGGCACAGGTAAAGCAGCTCCAGCATCGCCAGGTGCTTCACCGGGTCACGTGACAGCCGCTCCAGCAGTTGGAAAACCTTTTCGCCCCCAAAGGTTTCGTTATGGAAGCGACTCAACAGGCTCACCTTCGACCATTCGCTCTGTGCCCCCCACGCCGTAGTAACGACCGCCTCATCGATCACACTGCACAACACATAGCGCGCCGACATGACCTGGCTGCTTTCAACACCGCTCTGCAAGGCGCGGGTTTCAAATTGAGCCACCGCCAATGACAATCGGTCGTTGAGCGTGCCCAGGTCTTCGCGACCAGAGCAGACCCTGAGCGCCACGATTTCGGCCAATACCGCCCAAGCCGCGGCCACCACAGGGTTGAGCCCGGCCTTGAAACTCGACGCATCGAGCATACGGCCGGCATAGATCATGCGGTCCTCCAACTGCTCATAGCGTGGCGGCGACGGGAAGTCGGTCAAGGGCCCCTGTGCAGGCCCATGACTCTCACGGTCGAGCAGGACGGTTCTTTCATCCTGTGTGTACTCACTGTCCATGGCATTCAATTCCTGATGGCCCAAAAGTTGAGTTCAAGCCCGGTGAAGTCACCGCCTACGTGGAACGCGAAACCACCCGACTGCTGCAATTGCGCGATCTCACGGGCACTCATGTCGAGGATGAAATAGGTCTTGCCGGCATGAAACGGAATCTGGCGCGGCGCCACCGGCAGGGGCTTGACCTTGATACCGGCCAAGTGCAGGTTGACCAACTCACGTATGCGCTCTACCGGCCCGACTTTCAGGTGTGCCGGCAGGCGCTGGCGCAGTTCCTCTGTTTCACACTGCGCGGTAGCTGCCAGGATGAACGTAGCCGTGCCGAGTAGTTTCAATTCGCTGACCGGGCATACCAGGACGCCATACTGGCGTGGCTGCAATGTCAATTCGATCGCATGTTGCTCAAGCACCACCGACAAGACGACGCGTACGCGCTCCATCAACCCGCGAAAACTGGCACCCTGGTCGCTGTGCTGATAATGCACGTCCAGCTGCGCGCGTTTACTGTCACAGGCAAACGTTGATAACTCACCGAGCATCGATACCAACAGGCGGAACAAGGCTTCGGGCCGGACCTGGGCCTGGCTCAGGCAATGCCGCAGCGCAAGTTCGGTACGATTGATCACTTGCAGCATCAGGAAATCACCGAGTTGCGTGCTTGCAGCCGTGCTCTCGCCACGAATGCGCGCCGCGATGGCATCGCCACGGCTGGCAAGCAAACCCACCACCTCGTTAAGGCACGACGCTACGTACCCATGCTCCGGCACAAAAATGAAGGTCGGGATGAACGCGGCATCCAGGCTCACGCCCCCTTCAGCGGTGACGTCCAGCACTTGGGCAACCTTGAGCTTGACGAAGCCCTGATCACTTGGTTGCTCGCCCAGCACAAGGCGTAAGTCGGGACGTGCGCAGCTGATTCGGCAACGCGCATCCACACCCAGGTTGGAGTCCCCCACTTCCACTTCGCATCGCAGGTAACGCGCCAGAACATCGCTCTGTTCAGGCTGGCGCACTTCAAGGTGATTGCCGCTGGCCAGGGGCAGTGCCAGGTAAATTGCCTGCCTGCCCGCATCAGTGGGTACCTGCAATACCAGCGGTTCCATAGCGCCACTCAAATCGAACCAGCTGCCGTCCGGCAAGACGCCACTGGCCTGGGTGACCACCAGCTTGCCCAGCTTGAGGTATTGCTCATTCAATTGCAGCGTGAGGAAGCCCCAGGCATCACTGCCCAACAGGCGCGTCTGGTTGAGTTGCTGTTGGTAATAGCGGTCGTTGTGCTGCAAGTGTTGTGGGCGCAGCAACATGCCTTCCTGCCAGATCACTTTATGAACAGGCATCTCAGCGCACCTCCATCACAGCGAGCGGGTCGGCAACGCGTATGCCGTCCTTGTCCAACACCAGATCGGCTCGGGTGCGCTGGTGCATGGTCACGGGTATCAGCAGCCGCCATTGGACGTGCGGCAAGTCTCGGTAAGCCGCCAACACCCCGACAAAACGACTGTCGGGACCGATACGGAGTTTGAGCGCCAGGCGGTCACCTGGGCGCAGTTCGACTTCTTCACTGCTTACCCAGTCTTTTGGCAACAATTGCTGCGCCTTGTCATACAGGCTGAAGAAGTCGGCATGTTCGAAAGCTACGCCATGGCGCAATTCAATCAACTGCACCACCACCGGCGAGGGGCGGCCGTGCAGGTCAGGGTTGACGTGCTCGCTCGCGGTCAATACCACGTCCAGCTTGGTCAGCGTGGAAAAAGGCGATACGGCGCTGCAACCCACCAGGAAACCAAGCGAAAGCAACACCAAAGCGCGGGTGGCTCGATACATGACTATCATCCTGAAAAATCAATGTGCAAAGAGGAGATCAGGCGCGCCTGTTCTTCATAGGCTTTGGCGAAATCGTCGGTCAACGAGTGATCGGTCAACGGCCCTTGCGCCACCAAACGCTGGTAGTGACGCTGGTACGCACGCCAACGCGCACCATCGGTGAAAAATCGTCGCGGCTTGCCCTGAGACTCAAAGCACCCGACCAAGCGGTTCGGCTCGAAGGCCGCGTGCAGGTTATTCATGGTGCTTCGACAGGCAGCCAACAGCGCGAACTGATGCACCTGCAGTTCCCGATGAGCCTGACCAATGGCCCGCGCTGCGGGCATTTGCCCCAGAGCCCCTGTATCCAGCAGTGCGGATAACGCCGTATCGGTGTCGCTGAACATTTTCAAGGGGTTCCGGGCCGCGCCCTGACGGTCGAGCGACGCCTTCCCCCATTCCTGATACAGCGCTTCACGCGTGCGCAGGGCTTGTTGCAGCCCCTGGACCGTCAAGCGAAACAAGCCCGCCACCCTGATCGCCAGCGCCTCCCTGGCCGATGGGGCGAGCGTGTCGAGCTCCATGCCCAAGGCCGCCGCGAACTGTGACCAGAACACTCCATCAGTCGATGGTGCCATTGCACTGGCGGGCACCGCAGCCACCTCTACCTCGGGTTCTGCCCGGCGCGGGCATGTCACATGCTCCCGCTCGGTCCCGTGATGCTCTGCCCAGCCCCCTTGCTCATCAACGGCCTCGTTCAGTGCTTCCAGGTCATCCGAGGTGGCCAGTTTCCGGTGATCCAGATCCAGCCCATGCAGAGGGTCCAGGGACAGGAAGGCATCATCGGGAATCGGTACTGCCGCACTGGCACGCAGCTCGCCTGAATGGCGCGCAGGTTGCAACAACCGCGCACGGAGCACCAACGCACCAAGTTCGAATACATCACCATCATTGATCAGTCTCGCCTGCCCCTTGCGCAGGCGTTCAGCACTGCCTGCCACGCCAATACCGTTGCGACTGATATCGGTCAGGAAATAGCGGCCCTCACGGTAACCGACCAATCCATGGTGACTGGAGAGCACGCGACTGGGGTCGGGTATCACCCAGTCACATCCGGGGCCGCGGCCGATCACGCCGCCCACTGCGTCAAATACTTTGCGGGCCGAGGGTTCGGCGTTGGCGCTATCGACCGTACAGACCTCAAACACAAGCTGCATCGTCATGATCCTTCTGCTCATTGGCCACGAATAATTGCCTGCGGGTCACCCAAAGGACGGTACTCGGCATCATCGAACACGTAGTTGGCGTTACAGCCACCCAGCAAACACAACACAAGCAACACGGCGTGCCATGGACGGTCAGGCATCAGGTTTCTCCCACAGTAAAAATCAAGTGCACCATTCAGCATTTCTCCCTGGCATCGCCGACGGGGATGTTCAAACGTGCAAGGCGGTAAAGCAGCGTGCGTCGGGCAACCCCTAGCTCCCGCGCGGTACGGGTGCGATTGCCATGGTTCTTGTGCAAGCAATCGAGCAGGAACACGCGCTCTACTCGTTCCATGCGCTGGCGCAGCGTCACATCGTTGTTCGCGGTCGGCGCCGCAGTCGGTGGCAGCGCCAGGTGTTCCGGCAGGATCACGCCGGCGTCACACAACAGCACGGCACGCTCAACCATGCATTTAAGCTCGCGTACGTTGCCCGGAAAGGCGTGGCCGGACAGTTGATCAAGGGCCAGAGTGGACCAACCCACGGGCGACCTCTGCAGCGCCGCGCACGCCTCTTGCGTGAAATAGCGCGCCAGTTGCAGCACATCGCCGTCTCGCTCACGCAGGGCCGGTAACGTGATCGGGAACTGCACGAGCCGGTAATAGAGGTCTTCGCGAAAGCGCCCCTCGGCGACCATCGCAGCGAGGTCGCGATGAGTCGCCGCAATGATCCGCACGTCGACCTTATGCGCCGCACTGGCACCCAGCGGCCTGACCTCGCCCTCCTGCAAAACCCGCAGCAATTTGGCTTGCAATGCCAGCGGCATATCGCCGATTTCATCCAGCAGCAACGTACCGCCGTGCGCGGCATCAAACAGCCCCGCATGATTGCGCTCAGCCCCCGTGAACGCACCTTTGCGGTAACCGAAAAGCTCGCTCTCAAGCAGCCCTTCAGGGAACGCTGCGCAGTTCTGTACCACGAAGGCCTTGTCCCGGCGCGGACCGGCAGCATGAATGGCGCGAGCCACCACTTCCTTGCCGGTACCGGTCTCGCCACACAGCAGCACGGTGTACGGGGTATGCAGGACTTTACGGATCAACTGGCACGTCTGCCCCATCGCCGCACTGGAGCCAATCAACCCATACTCCCTGGTCAACGGCTTGTTGCACCTGAGCCTTGCATCAACGTTGGGCTGCATACTGCGCAGCACCAGCAGTTGGTTCATGGCGAAGCTGCCCAACTGCGCCAGAGAGGTTGCGTAGCCTTGCAACTGAGCGGGCCTTTGCCGAGCGCACAGCAGCACACCGGCAACCCGCTCACCACGATTGAATAACGGCACGCTCAACAGCGCACGCCAGGGCTTCACCGAGACGGGCAGGAAATGAACGTCATGACAGCTGCTCTGCAGATCGTCCAGGCTCAGGACAACACCTTGGGTCAAGGTGTGACTCAACAGTGGTGGGTGGTGCAGATCGGAATCTGCTGCCACGGCCATCGACGCCCCCTCGGACCAATGCTGAGCAATCAGTTCAAGCCGACCGGTCATTTCATTGAGCAGGTAAAACTGGCTGAGTTCGCATTGGCTCAGTCGCGCCACACCGGCAACGAGCGCGTCAGGCAACCGGTGCTCATCACGGTCCAATGCCAGGCGTGCAAAGCAGGCAGACAGCGCATTGGCGTATGCCAGCGGATCGCACAGATCGCCTTGCAGATCCCTATTCGTCATGATCATTAACCCCTGTGAAAATGGCCGGCAAGTGTGACCACGCCGTCGGCCCGTTCATGTTCCAGCCAGGTGGTCCAGCCCAGGCGGCAAAGCGTGTTTTCGCCAATGTGCAACGGCCTGACCTCGCCCGGCGCCAACGTCAGACACAGGTCGTAGTCCAGAGGGTCGCGCAGGGTCAGCCGCACCAGCGCGCACAGCCGCTGATACGCTTGTGCGATAGGCAGAAAATCATGCAAACGCTGCCAACACAGCGCCAGCACATGCACCCTGAACTTGCCGCTGCGGTCAGCGATGCGATGCCCAAGGACGAGGTCCTGGCCAAGGGCGCTATTGGCGCGCCCAAGATGGTTGCACTCCAACCGGCTGACCTCGACCGTGCGCTCCACCCATTGCTCGATAAACACCGCGTCGTGCTTGAAGTAGTAACGCAGGACAGCCTCGATCAGCGCAGCCGAGTGCACTCGCAAACTGAGCAGGCCCAGGTAAGGCAGCAGGCGCTTGCAATCAAGCTGCGAAGCACTGCGAATTGCACCGTCGCCCAGGCCCATCAACGCAAACATCTGCTCGGAAAACCTGTCGTTTGCACCTGCGCGGAAACACGCCCGATAACGGTATTTGCGCCAGATCGGCAACATCAGGCGCTGCAGGCGGTGATGGAATAGATCAAGGAAGTCACGAGTCGGGTTGCCCCCCGAACGCTCGGCAAAGGCTTGCTCAGCGTAAAACGCAGGCAGCGGCGAACCGGCACCGAATAACCCCAATACGTTAAGACGCAAGCGAGCGCGCAAGGCCCCGTGCTCATTAAAAAACTCCACACGGTCGATATCGTGCGCGGCAAACCCGAAACCGGGGTTGGCCTGGAACTCCAGTTGGTCATACAGCGCATCGTCATCCAGCAGCGGATGGGCCTCGCGCAGCCGTTCGATGACCTGCACAATCGCCTGAAATAGCGTGTACTCACGAATCACACGGCAAAGTTGAGTCAAAACAGCGGTTGCTGTCCCATCCGGGATGGCCATAGGTACACGTCTCCTTGTGTGCTGATGACCCGCAACTCGTGATACGAATTGAGGCTGGCATAGAGCGTAAAGAACTGATTGAGAACAGAGGCGAATACAAACAGATCGCCCTGACCGACAAAGCCTTGGGTATCAACCGTCAGCTCGACCCGCAAGCCTCGAACAGGCAGCCCGCGATGCAGACGATCTACTCCCTCATGGCGAATGGAGCGCAAAGCACTCAACCTTTTCTGACTGACCTTCAGCGCCTGTCGGTCGTGATGGCGCGGCAAATCGTAGGTTTGGAGTATGACTTTCAAGGCATTGATATCGGTCAACGACAGATAGTTGACCGACATATTGCTGATGAGCTTCCACAAAAAATCCTGGTCCAGTGGCGGCGCAAAGCTCGCAGTGGGTGTGGTGATATTGCGAAACCCCAATGCCTCCGGAGTCTGTTCACCGGGCAGGCTGATGTCGCCTGCACGAAGCTGGCGCGGCAGGTTGCAATTGGTACAGGTCAATTCGACCGACAGGGTTTCCTGACCTTGTTCGTGGCGGCTGGGCAATCCCATCCAGGTATCAAGCCCGCCATGCTGTACCGAGGAACGCTGGCGAATGCTGTAACTGGGGGGGGCCGCCCAAGCCTCGGGATCGCAGTCATGTTCAAACGACTCGAACGGCACATAGGCCTGATAGCCCAACCCGCCGGGGCGCCACCCGGTGACCTGGTCCACGGAAAACACACTGGCATTGCCCGGCGTATATTCCCCGGGTACCAGCAGGTACTCATCCTGCTTACCATCCAGACGAATGGGGATCGCATCCTGTTTGAACAGGTTGACGATGGGCGTGCAATACAGCTTCACGTTATCCAGGGTTGGACGCTGGGGTTCACGGCCCTGGGTGTGAAGTTCGAAACGCATCACCATGCCATGCGCCTGCCGGAGCAGCTCGTCAGGCAGCGTGTGCAGCACATTCAGGCCTTCGACGTCGACAAACAGGTATTTCTCGGGGAAGGCGAAGTACTCCTGCAGGTGCCGATAACCGTCAAAGGTATTCTGCGGATAAGGAATCAGTGCCTGCTCCGGGGAAAAACCCACCGGCTGAACCTGAGCGGCACTGAGGCGCAACGTCACAGGTTGTCCGTCGCGGTTTCTCACCGGTATGCCCTCGTGATCCAGCAGCGACAGGCAGATACCGTCGACATGGCGCAACAGGCTGAGGTACAGGCCTTGGCTGATGTAGTGATCGCCAGCCAGGTGCAGCCTCAGCGATTCAAATGCCAACTCACTGAAGTTACCGTCGGTACTCATGGCCAGGTGCAAATCCAGCCAGGCCCCTTCGCCCTGACAGCGGTATTCCAGACCACTGAGTTGCAGGGGCATGATGTCGGTGGCATAGCATGTGCGGAACCGGCAACGCTCACCCTTGATGGGGGCGCTTTCCACGGCGGTGTCCCGAGCCACTCGGACGTTGGGGCCGGCACGTTTTAAAGGGTCAAATTGCAGGATGCTGAAGGCCGGTGTTGGACGCATGTAATGAGGCCATAACAAGTGCATCAACGAATGCGTCAGTTCCGGTAGTTCGTCATCCAGCTTCTGGCGCAGGCGAGCGGTCAGAAATGCAAACCCTTCGAGTAAACGCTCAACATCCGGGTCCTGGCCGGCCTCCGCAAGAAATGGCGCCAGGGCTGGATTGCGCTCGGAAAAGCGCCGCCCTTGTTGGCGCAGGGCGCTGAGTTCACTTTGAAAGTAGCGGTTAAACGTCATGGACGAAAACCTCAACCCGCCCGGCGTGCGCAAGACGTGCCTGAAACACGACCGGTTGCAGGCCGCCGTCGATCACTCGCTCAGCTTCAATGACAAATGCCAGAGCCAGAGACCCACCCACATCGGGCAGCAGCCTTACATGAACATTCGCCAGTCGCGGTTCGTAAGCCTGGATAAAACGCTCGATGTGCAGCCGCGACTGGGTCAAGGACTCATGCAGGCTCAGTCGCATATCGTTGAGATCAGGCAAACCATAATCAGCCAGTGTCTGGACACTGCCCGCGCGTGTGCTGAGCATTTTTCCCAGATGTGCGGCGATGGACGCCAAGGGACATCCTGGCGTCGACACACCGCATTCAAGACGTTCGAAAAGGCTGTTGTGATGAACCATGCCCTGGCCTCTGCTCATTCTTTATCGAGCTTGCCAACCAGGGACAAGGTGAAGTCTGCCCCCATGTACTTGAAATGCGGGCGCACCGTCAGGTTGACGCGGTACCAGCCGGGCTCGCCCTCGACATCGCTCACGACGATGCGCGCGGCACGCAGCGGGCGCCGTCCACGCACTTCGGCGCTGGGGTTTTCCTGGTCCGCTACATATTGGCGAACCCACTTGTTGAGCTCCTGCTCTAGGTCCGTGCGCTCTTTCCAGGCGCCCAACTGTTCGCGTTGCAGCACCTTGAGGTAATGCGCCAGACGGTTGACCACCATCATGTAGGGCAATTGAGTGCCCAGGCGGTAATTGAGTTCTGCCGCCCGGCCTTCTTCACTGATGCCAAAGGATTTGGGCTTTTGCACGGAACTGGCGGAAAAGAATGCCGCGTTATCGCTGCCCTTGCGCATGGTCAAGGCGATGAAACCTTCTTGCGCCAGCTCGTATTCGCGCCGATCCGATACCAGCACTTCGGTAGGGATCTTGGTTTCAATCTCGCCCATGCTCTGGAAGTGATGCAGTGGGAGGTCTTCGACAGCCCCGCCGCTTTGCGGACCGATGATATTCGGGCACCAGCGAAAGCGAGCGAAGCTGTCTGTCAGGCGTGTGGCAAAGGCATAGGCGGTATTGCCCCACAGGTAATGCTCGTGGCTGTTAACCACGTTTTCCTGATACGCAAAGGTCTTGACTGGGCACTCAAGGGGATCATACGGGGTGCGCAACAGAAACCGCGGGACGGTAAGGCCAATGTAACGCGCGTCTTCGCTCTGGCGAAAGCTTTGCCATTTGGCAAACTGCGGCCCGTCGAAGTGATCCCGCAGATCCTTCAGGTCGGGCAGCCCGGTGAAGCTTTCCAAACCAAAGAAACTCGGCCCCGCCGCAGCAATAAAGGGTGCATGAGCCATGCTCGCGACGCTGGAGGCGTATTGCATCAGCTTTACATCGGGAGCGCTGGGCGAGAGAAAATAATTGGCAATGATCGCCCCCACCGGCTGCCCACCGAATTGACCGTATTCAGCGCTGTAGACATGCTTGTAGAGCCCGGACTGAGTGATTTCCGAGGAGTCCTCGAAATCATCCAGCAGGTCCTCGCGCGAGACATTCAACAGCTCTATCTTGATGTTCTCGCGAAAGTTGGTGCGCTCGACCAGCAACTGCAACCCTCGCCAGGAAGCTTCCAGTGCCTGGAAGTCCGGATGGTGCAGGATCTCATCCATTTGCTGGCTGAGCCTGATATCGATTTGCGCGATCATCCGGTCGACCAGGCGCTTCTTTACCGGTTCGTCACGGTTATGTGGCTTGAGCAGCTCCGCAATAAACGCCGATACGCCGCGCTTGGCGATGCCGTAAGCCTCGTCGTCGGCGCTCAGCAGCGTCTGGGCGGTAATGCTGTCGAGGATGCTGCAGGTTTGGATCGCTTCTACCGATTGCAGCTCGTGTTGAATCGTGGTCATGGTGTCAGTGTCCTTTTACTGAAAAATGTCAGGCATCAGGGCTGGGCAGCCCCAGTTCGGCCAGGACTCGTGCGCGGGAATCACCATGGGTCAATGCCTGCTCGATAGCCTTGCGAAAACTTGGGGTGTTGCCCAATGGGCCCTTGAGCGCCACCAGCGCTTCACGCAGGGCCATCAGCTTTTGCAACTCCGGGATTTGCTCGACCAGATTCGCGGGGTTGAAGTCTTTCATCGCGTTGATGCGGACCTGGATCGCCAGTTCTTGCGCGTCGGCTTGATCCTGAAGACGATTGGGTACGCTCAGCGTCAGGCTCACTGCTTGCTTGGCCAACACCTCGTCGAGGGTGTGTTTGTCGATACCGATGGGCTTGCGATCTTCAAGCTTGCGCAGGTCCACACGTTGGGAGAAGTCCCCCAGCACCAGCAGCTTCAACGGCAGTTCGACTTCTTCCTGGGCACCGCCGACCGCGGGTTTGAAGGTGATATTGATACGTTCCTTGGGGGCTACCGAACCGTCTTTGGCCATGGTGCTTTTCCTTTTATTGGGTGAGGCGCTATTGAAGTACTGCTTCCAGATCGAAATGGCACAACCGGCGATGCACGGCATCCTTGCAGTCGCGTATGGATTGGCTTTGCGGTAACAGGTCGTAGCAGCGGTACAGAAGCTGACCGACTTGCAGGACCAGCTTCGGCTCCCAGCTTTCCAGACCCGTACGCTGTAATTGCAGATCGAGTTGCTCCAGCTGGATCCTGGCCAACTCGTGCTTGCCGGCCGCCATGCACAGCCTCGCCAGTGCCAGGCGCCAATGAAAGCGGCAGCGATCACTGCACGCTGCCTGCAAGCCTTGCTTGATCACCCCCACTGCGGCTTTGAGCCCGTCCTTGCGCAGGCAGGGCATTACTGCCTCCAACGCGGCATCCCAGGGTTGGCTCGTCAGGTCGGGCACGATGTTGCCGGGCTCTGGCTTACGCAGGTGGCGCATCACGTGCAGCGCAATCCATTCGGCTGTTGCAGGGTCGGCAAAGGGGCTGCCGTCGTCGAACCGGTACTCAGTCAGGTTGGGCAGGCGTTGCAGCAGCAGCGCAAAATGTATTTCCAGTTCGCTCATGGCCAAGTCCGCGTGCAAGGCGTCCAGACACTCCCAGGCCATGCGCAAACCATCGAACCAGAACAACGCACCGGCCAGACTGACTTCCAGTTCGAACAGCACATCGGCGTAATGGCCTTGGCTCATGCGCTCCTGATAGCGCTTGAGCTTGTCGACGGCCAACGGGCGCAGCGCGGTTACGCGCTCGCTGTTGGCGTCGGGGTAGTTGACGAGCATCAGCCACGCAAGGGTTCGGCCCAGGCGCAAAGCCCGCAGGTCGGTGGCGTTCTGGCGCAACCACCAGGCGCATAAAGGCCGGGCCTGTTCCTGTAATGAGCGCAGTAATTTGTGCGCCTCTTTCTCGCTGTTGACCGATTGCTCGGGGGTGGGCGGCTGCGGCGCCGCTTGCCTGACGTCGGCAATAGCCGCCATGGCTACATCAGCCTCTGCCGCCCCTGGCGCGGCCTCGGCCAGGCGCTGCGCCAATTGCCGTCGAATCGGCAGCAGCACGGGAGCCTCACTTTCAAGATGCTGGGCCCATAGCTGCTCCAGATGTTCGAGGTGTTCCAGCAGCGCCTGACATAAAGGCTGTTGATCGGTGAGCGAGATTTTTTTGGCAAACGCTTGCTCAAGGCGCGTCACCAACCAGCCAAACGCGGCAACGCGGGTACGCAGTTTGCCCGGGTACACGTCTGCCCAATGGTGCTCGCAGAGTTCACGCAGCACACCGAGGCCGCCCAGCAACCCAGCCAATGAATCACGCTGATACAAGGCCCAGGTCAACCAGCAGGCGACACGCAAATCCTTGGAGTGCTCACGCAGCAGGCATTCGCTGATTTCGCTGACCCGCTGCCAATCCGGCAGTCCATTGCCATGAACCGACTGCGCTTTGCCAAGCTCGCCTTCCAGCGCTTCGAACTCATTGGAAAAGCGCATATCAACGCCCACGAAACTGCCTGACGAACAAGCGGCTCGTGCAACTTCCAAATAATAGGCGTAAGGTTTTTTTGAATAAATCATTTTCGGCCGCACACAACCATCCAAGGCAACACAGGCAAACTTAACGCCATTTAAGTACGTATCAGAGAGCCATTAAATTCCGTTAAAACATATCGAGACACAAGAACCTTAGTCATGCATAAAGCAATCAGCAAGCGACGGACCGAAACTTAAGAAACATCCTACAAGCCGCTATATGCTTGGCGTGCGCAGCTATTTGCGCACACATTCAAGCAATAACAACTCTATCAGCTCGACCAGCCGCATTCTTCACCGCAGAAACATATGAGCAACTAAGTGCGCATCCATGCGCAATCTTTATAACCAAAAACAGCCCAAAACTCTTAATACAAACCCGTTACGCAACTCATCAAACCTCGCCCACCCTTATTTCATTGGGCTTCACACTTTCAGGCACGCTTCTTGTTAAAGGTTATAGGCACTTACCCGTTCAGCCATTTCGCTGTTCGGCAACACCTACTCAACCCGGCAAGGAAACCAATCATGCCAACACCCGCGTACCTCTCCATCACCGGTGTCAAACAAGGTTTGATCACGGCAGGCACATTTACTCAGGACTCGGTAGGCAATATTTATCAGGAAGGTCATGAGGATCAGATATTGGTCCAGGCGTTTGCCCACCAAGTGATCATTCCTCGCGATCCGCAATCGGGCCAGCCCACAGGTCAACGCGTGCACAAGCCATTGATGATCAGCAAAGTGTTCGATAAGTCGTCACCGTTGCTGTTCAGCGCCCTGACCAGCGGTGAAGAAGTCTCCTGTCGCCTCGAATGGCTGCGCACCTCGTCTGCGGGGACTCAGGAGCATTACTTCACCATTGAACTGGAGGGCGCGACCATCGTGGATATCCAGTCACGCATGCCCAACTGCCAAGACCCTGACAACGCCCACTTCACCCATATGGAGGATGTACATTTCACCTATCGCAAGATCATCTGGACTCATGAAGTGGCCGGTACTTCCGGCTCGGACGACTGGCGCAGCCCAGTGGCCGGCTAATCACGGCTGAGGCGGGAACAGCTGCCAAGGAAGGTGCTGCTCCCGCCCGCCGATTACACCATCGCCAGTGGATGCTTACGCTTGGGCGCGCCGAACACGCGATCGATGGCGTCCAGGTCATGGTCATCCAATACCAGCTTCGCAGCAGCGGCGTTGAGCCGGATGTGTTCGGGTGTGACCGCCTTGGGAATGGCAATAACACCCTCCTGGCGCAGCACCCACGCCAGCGATACCTGGGCCGGTGTGACCTCATGGCGACGGGCGATCTGCTTGAGGGTCGGGCTCGATAGCAACTCACCGCCCTGGGCAATGGGACAATAAGCCATCAGTGGCAAATGATGCTGTTGCCACCATGGCAACAGGTCGAATTCGATCCCGCGCTCCTCAATGTTGTAGAGCACCTGGTTGGTCGCACATGCAGGGGATGCGAGTTCCTGCAGGTCTGCCACATCAAAGTTGGAAACACCCCAGCGCCCGATTTTTCCGGCCTCGCGCAGACGCTCGAACGCTTCGACGGTTTCTTCAAGTGGGTACTGGCCGCGCCAGTGCAACAGGTACAAATCAATATAATCAGTGCCAAGGCGCTGAAGGCTGGCTTCGCAGGCGCGGGGCACGCCTTTTTGGCTGGCGTTATGCGGGTAGATTTTGCTGACCAGAAACACCTGGTCGCGCTTGCCGTGAATGGCCTCGCCGACCACCTCTTCGGCACCGCCGTCGCCATACATCTCGGCGGTATCGATGAGCGTCAAGCCCTCGTCGATCCCCAGTTGCAGCGCCGCAACTTCGGCGCGGCGCCGGCTCGGGTCTTCGCCCATGCGCCAGGTCCCCTGGCCGATAACAGGGACGGGAACGCCTGCCAGATCAATGGTACGCATGACAACCTCCTGGTGACTGTGCTGATTAACAATGGGGCATTGAGCGGACAAAAGGGTTCAATCGCAGTATGGTTGCCCTTTCGCCAGCCGCCAGGAATTACCGGTAATGCTGTTTGTGGTCATGCTTGGGGGTAAACACCCACGGGCAAAAATTGAAGTACACGACGTGGTGTTCGCCGTGGCGGACACCTTGCAGGCCAGCTACCCGCAATTACGCGACGCCTGGTTTGGCAGCCCCAAGGGCGTGCACATCGACTCATGGATGGCGGTCGATGGCGTCGACGGCTGGAAGGTTGAACTGAGCCATCTGACGCCCCATGGCGACTCGCCCCGCCTGTACTTCATCAACCTCGGCGGCTATGAAGCCAACAGCTTCGGTGAAGCCCATCACTACCTGTTGGTAGTGGCTCACAATAAACAGCAGGCCATGAGCCAGGGCAAGCAGCAGATGCTGCGCCACTGGTCCCAGGCGCACACCGACGGCGTACTGGATATTGACGACTGCCTGCCGATCGATCTGGTGGACGGCCGTTATATCCACCTGGTACAGGGGCCGCACCAACCGATCGTGCAGCGCAACGACTACATCGTACTGCCTTGAACCGCCACGCTGAAAAAGGCGCGACTGAACAGCAGCGGAACTTTGCCAGGAAATAACCGCCTGAATCCGGTAGGCTCACCGTTTTTTTACTCAAGGAGTTACTCCCCATGGCCAAAGCCACCGCCCGTCACATCCTCGTTTCCACTGAAGACAAGTGCAACGAACTCAAGGCCCAAATCGAAGGCGGCGCTGATTTCGCAGAAGTCGCCAAAGCCAATTCCTCCTGCCCATCCAGCCGCCAGGGCGGTGACCTGGGTTCGTTCGGCCCAGGCCAAATGGTCAAGGAATTCGACACCGTCGTATTCAGCGCTCCGGTCAATACCGTACAAGGCCCGGTGAAAACCCAGTTCGGTTATCACCTGCTGGAAGTCACCAGCCGCCAGGATTGATTCAATCGGCGCTATCGCGATAAACAACGGCCCGCCCTTTGGCGGGCCGTTGTGCATGTGATGACTGGCGATGCCCAGGCCGTTAGCGTACAAATCCCTATTCTTTTTAATCCGGCGTTCAAGGCTGATAATGCGATTGGCTTTTTCATCTCTGCTCTGCTCCACCCTGGCCCTGCTGATGGCCAGCACTGCGGCGATCGCGGCCCCGCAAACCTACCTGACGGTTTACGGCGAGCCCGCCAAGTACGCCGCCGGTTTCAGCCACTTCGACTATGCCAACCCCAACGCGCCCAAGGGCGGCAGCCTACGACGTTCGGCGCTGGAGGTCGGGCGGTTTGATCATGTGCTGCCGTATATCGACAAAGGTATCGGCGTGTCCCAGGTCGACGGCTGGGTGTATGCGCCCCTGGCGCTGCGTTCGCTGGATGAGCCCTACACCGTTTATGGCCTGGTGGCAGAAAAGATGGAGCGCGCCGACGACGGCCTGTCGCTGCGTTTCTACCTCAATCCCAAGGCGCGTTTCGCCGACGGCGCCCCGATTACGGCCGAAGACGTGCGCTACAGCTTCGATTTGCTGATGACCCAAGGCAGCCTGCGCTTTCGCACCTTGTTTGCCGACGTCAAGCACGTCGAAGTCGAAGGCGAACGCCAGGTGCGCTTCGACTTCTCCAGCAACGAAAACCGCACCCTGCCCCTGGATATCGCCACCTTGCCGGTGTTCCCGGAGCACTGGTGGAAGACCCGCGACTTTGCCAACGGCGGCGGCTACGAAGCCCCGCTGGGCAGCGGCCCGTACAAAGTCAGCAAGATCGACGCCGGCAGCACCATCACCTTTACCCGCGACCCGAATTGGTGGGGCAAGGATTTGCCGGTCAGCCGTGGCCTGTACAACTTTGATCACCTGAGTCTGGAATATTTCGGCGATACCGAAGTGGCACGCCAGGTACTGCGTGGAGGCGCCTACGACTTCAACCGTGAATTCTCCGCCACCGGCTATTCCATCGGCTACAACGGCCCGGCCCTGGACGATGGCCGCCTGCAGCGCGCGCACCTGGCCAAAGAGATGCCGCAACCGGCCCAGGGCTATGTGTTTAACGTGCAGAAGCCGATTTTCAAGGATCGCCGCGTGCGCCAGGCCCTGGCGATGCTGTGGGATTTCGAATGGGCCAACCGGCAGATGATGCGCAATCTCTACATCCGCCAGCAAAGCTATTTTTCCAACAGCCCGCTGGCGGCCAGCCAATTGCCGACCCAGGAAGAACTGGCGATCCTGGAGCCGTTGCGCGGGCAAATCCCGGATGAAGTGTTTACCCAGGTGTTCAAGGCCCCGGTCACCGACGGCAGCGGCATGATCCGAGATAAACAACTGCAAGCCCTGGCGCTGCTGGAGGACGCCGGCTGGAAACCTTTGGGTGACAAGCTCGTCAACGCCCAGGGCGAGCCACTGGAGTTCACCTTCCTCAATGTCCAGAACGGGCTTGAGCGCCTGTTATTGCCCTACAAACGCAACCTGGCACAGATCGGCATCACCCTCAATATCCGCCGCATCGACTCTTCGCAGTACGTGAACCGCCTGATGGCCCGTGACTACGACATGATCGTTACCGGTTTCCCGGTCACCACCTCGCCCGGCATGGAGCTGTACAACTACTTTGGCTCCGCCGCCGCGTTCGATCCAGGCGCCAACAACTACATCGCACTCAAGGACCCGGCCGTCGATACGCTGATCAACGGTTTGGTAAAGGCCGACACCCAGGCGCAGATGCTTACCTACGCCCACGCCCTGGACCGTGTGCTGCAATGGAATTACCTGTGGATCCCCAACTATTACCCACCGGGCACCTCCGCCGCGTGGTGGAACCGTTTCGGGCGCCCGGCCATTGAGGCGAAGAACGATGAGGCCCTGGAGACCTGGTGGGAAATCAGCCCCACACCGCTGACGAACGAACAAATGCAGGCTGAGTTGAAAAAACGCGGAGAGGCCCACTGATGTTTGCCTATATCGTACGGCGCCTGCTGCTGATCATCCCGACGCTGGTGATCATCCTGTTGGTGAACTTCGTGATCGTACAGGCCGCGCCCGGCGGGCCGGTGGAACAGGCGATCGCCCATCTGCAAGGCATCGGCGGCGGTGGTGTAGCCGGCGCCTCCGGCGAAGGCATCAGCGGCTCGCGGGCCAGTCGTGGCCTGGACCCGAAGCTGATCAAGGACATCGAAAAACAATACGGCTTCGATAAATCCGCACCGGAACGCCTGTGGCTGATGCTCAAGAACTACGCCCAGCTGGATTTTGGCAACAGTTTCTTTCGCGGTGCGACAGTGACCGACCTGATCCTCGAAAAAATGCCGGTCACCATTTCCCTTGGCCTGTGGGCGACGCTGATCACCTACCTGGTGTCGATCCCCCTGGGGATACGCAAGGCCGTGTGCCATGGCAGCAGCTTTGACATGTGGAGCAGCACGGCCATTGTGATTGGTTATGCGATGCCGGCGTTCCTGTTTGCGATGTTCCTGATTGTGGTGTTCGCCGGCGGTACCTCGCTGAACTGGTTCCCGGTGCGCGGGCTGGTGTCGGAAAACTTTGCCGAACTGAGCACCGTGGGCAAGGTGGCCGACTATTTCTGGCACCTGGTTTTGCCGGTGACGGCGCTGGTGATCGGCGGGTTTGCCACCTTGACCATCCTTACCAAGAACTCGTTCCTCAATGAGATTACCCGCCAGTACGTGGTCACCGCCCGCGCCAAGGGCCTGAGCGAACGCCGGGTGCTTTACGGCCATGTGTTTCGCAATGCCATGTTGTTGGTGATCTCGGGGATTCCCCAGGCGTTTATCAGTGTGTTTTTTGCCGGCTCATTGCTGATCGAGGTGATCTTCTCCCTCGATGGCCTGGGCCGCATGAGCTACGAGGCCGCAGTGTCCCGTGACTACCCGGTGGTATTCGGCTCGCTGTTTATCTTCACCCTGTTCGGCCTTCTGATAAAACTCATCGGTGACCTCTGCTACACCCTGGTGGACCCGCGTATCGACTTTGCTGCGAGGAACGCCTGATGCTCAACTTGTCACCCGTGGCGCGTCGGCGTTTCGAGCGCTTCAAGAAAAACCGCCGTGGCTGGTGGTCGCTGTGGTTGTTTATCGGCCTGTTTATCCTGACCCTGGGCGGCGAGTTGATCGCCAATGACAAACCCTTGGTGCTCAGCTTCAAGAACGAGCTGTATTTTCCGGTGTTCAAGCGCTACACCGAACAGCAGTTCGGCGGGCAGTTGCCGTTCCAGGCCGACTATCGCAGTGACTATGTGCAAAAGCTGATCAAGCAGGACGGCGGCTGGATGTTGTTCCCGCCGATTCCTTTCAGCGACGACACCCCCAATTATGAGCTGACCCGCCCTGCCCCGAGCCCGCCGTCGACTGTGAACTGGCTGGGCACCGATGATCAGTCCCGCGATGTGTTGGCGCGGGTGATCTTCGGGGCCCGGGTGTCGATCCTGTTTGCTCTGGCCTTGACCGCCATCAGCGCCGCCATCGGCATTGCCGCCGGTGCGTTGCAGGGTTACTACGGCGGCTGGGTGGACTTGCTCGGGCAGCGCATTCTGGAGGTGTGGTCCGGCCTGCCGGTGCTGTACCTGCTGATTATCCTGTCGGGGTTTGTGGAGCCGAATTTCTGGTGGTTGCTGGGGATCATGGCGCTGTTTTCCTGGCTGGCGCTGGTGGATGTGGTGCGCGCCGAGTTCCTGCGCGGGCGCAATCTGGAATACGTCAAGGCCGCACGCGCTCTGGGCCTGGGCGACGCCAAGATCATTGGTCGGCATATCCTGCCCAATGCCATGACCGCAACGCTGAGCTATTTGCCGTTTATCTTGACCGGGGCGATATCCACCTTGAGCGCTCTGGATTTCCTCGGCTTCGGTATGCCGGCCGGGAGCGCATCTCTGGGTGAGCTGATCGCCCAGGGCAAGCAGAACCTGCAAGCCCCCTGGCTGGGCCTGACCGCGTTTTTCACCTTGGCGCTGATCCTGTCGTTGCTGGTGTTTATCGGCGAGGCGTTGCGTGACGCCTTCGACCCTCGCTCATGAGTAATTGCCTATGAACCTGATCGAAATCCGCGACCTGTGCGTCGCGTTCAGCGGCCAGACCGTGGTGCGCAACCTGAGCCTGGACGTGCGCCCCGGCGAGTGCCTGGCGCTGGTGGGTGAGTCGGGCTCGGGCAAGTCGGTAACCGCCCACTCAATCCTGCAATTGCTGCCCCAGGCCGGTACCGAAACCACGGGCTCGATCAAGTATCGCGGCCAGGAATTGATCGGCGCGGCGCCGGTCACCCTGCAAAAACTGCGCGGCAACCGCATTGCGATGATCTTTCAGGAGCCGATGACGTCCCTGAACCCATTGCACACCATTGAAAAGCAGATCGGCGAAACCCTGCTGCTGCACAAGGGGCTGGGCGGCAGGCAAGCGCAGGCGCGCATTCTCGAACTGCTCGACCTGGTGGGCATCCAGAAACCCCAGGAACGGCTCAAGGCCTACCCGCACCAGCTGTCCGGCGGCCAGCGCCAGCGAGTGATGATCGCCATGGCCCTGGCCTGCGAACCGGAGCTGCTGATTGCCGACGAACCCACCACCGCGCTGGACGTGACCGTGCAGCGCAAGATCCTGCTGCTGCTCAAGTCCTTGCAGCAACGCCTGGGCATGTCGCTGCTGCTGATCAGCCATGACCTTAACCTGGTGCGCAGTATCGCCCAGCGGGTTTGCGTGATGCGCGCCGGGGAAATTGTCGAGCAGGCTGACTGCCAAACCTTGTTCACGGCCCCGCAGCACCCTTACAGCCGCTTGCTGCTGGACGCCGAGCCATCGGGCGACGTGTTGTGCAGCGAGCCCCGCGAGACGGTATTGGAGGTCAATGACCTGAGTGTGCAGTTTCCGCTCGGGGGCGGGTTATTCCGAGCCAAGACCTACCTGCGTGCGGTCGACGGCATCAGCCTCAGCGTGCAACGCGGCAAGACCCTGGGGATTGTCGGCGAATCCGGCTCGGGCAAGTCGACCCTGGGCCAGGCAATCCTGCGCCTGCTCGACTCCACCGGCAGCATTCGCTTTCAGGGCGAGGCCCTCGACCCGCTCAACCATCAGCAGATGCGCCCGTGGCGCAAGCAGATGCAGGTGGTGTTCCAGGACCCCTATGGCAGCCTCAGCCCGCGCATGTCGGTGCAGCAAATCATCAGCGAGGGCCTGGAAGTGCATGCGCCATGCAGCCTGGCCGATCGCGATGCCCAGGTGATCCAGGTGCTCAAGGACGTGGGCCTCGACCCGGCCAGCCGACATCGCTACCCCCATGAGTTTTCCGGTGGCCAGCGCCAACGCATCGCCATCGCCCGCGCCCTGGTGCTCAAACCGGCGTTAATGCTGCTCGACGAGCCGACCTCGGCCCTGGATCGTACGGTGCAGAAACAAGTGGTGGCATTGCTGCGTGAACTGCAGGACAAATACGGCCTGACCTACCTGTTTATCAGCCATGACCTGGCCGTGGTGCGTGCCATGGCCCATGACATGATCGTGGTCAAGGATGGCAAGGTGGTGGAGTGTGGCGCCAGCCATGACGTATTCGAATCGCCCCAACACCCCTACACCAAAGAACTGCTGGCCGCAGCACACATCCCCTTGTAGGAGCGAGCTTGCTCGCGAAAAACTTAAATACCGCCGTTTTCCCGGATGCACCGCATTATCGTTGACGACCTTCGCGAGCAAGCTCGCTCCTACAGGATTTTGTTTCCATGAGTACCAGCCTCAAGGACTACCAACAGGTTCGCGGCCTGGCCATTCAATCGTTGTTCGAGATCATCGAGCAGTCCAGTGAAGGCACGGTCATCGTCGATCGCGACGCGAACATCGTGTGGATGAACGAGCGTTACGCCAAGCGTTTTGGCCTCAAGAGCGCCGACCAGGCCATCGGCCAGCCTTGCGAGCAGGTGATTTCCAACAGCCTGTTGCGTCAGGTGGTGCGCGATGACCGGCCGATTCTGCTGGATATCCAGGACACCCCCAAGGGCCCGCTGGTGGTGATGCGCCTGCCGATCCACGATGATGCCGGGTCGGTGATCGGCGCGATTGGGTTTGCGCTGTTCGACGAGCTGCGCAACCTGTCGCCGCTGATCGAGCGTTACCTGAGCATGCAGCAAGAGCTGGCCTCCACGCGCTCGCTGCTGCGTTCGCGGCAAAGCAAATACAACTTCGCGCACTTTATCGGCACCAGCGCCGCCAGCCTTGAGGTCAAGCGCCGGGCGCGGCGCAGTGCGAGTGCCGAGTCGCCGGTGTTGCTGCTGGGGGAAACCGGCACGGGCAAAGAGCTGCTGGCCCAGGCCATCCATGGTGCGTCACCGCGGGCGCACAAAGCCTTTGTGAGCATCAATAGCGCGGCGATTCCCCATGACCTGCTCGAAGCCGAGTTCTTCGGCACCGCGCCCGGTGCGTTTACCGGCGCCGACCGCAAGGGCCGCCCCGGCAAGTTCCAGATCGCCCAGGGCGGCACGCTGTTTCTCGACGAAATTGGCGACATGCCGCTGCCACTGCAAAGCAAATTGCTGCGGGTGTTGCAGGAAAAGGAATTCGAACCGGTGGGCTCCAACGAGATGCTGCACAGCGATGTACGGGTGATTGCCGCGACGTCCATGGACCTGGAGGCGGCGATCAAGCGTGGCGAGTTTCGTGCGGATTTGTATTACCGCCTCAACGTACTGCCGATCCAGGTACCGCCGCTGCGTGAACGGCTTGAGGATATTCCGGCGTTGAGCGAGGCGATCCTTGAGGAGTTGCGCAGCCAGCACGAACTTGATCGCGATGCCCTGGCGTTGCTGGCCCAACATGCCTGGCCGGGGAATATCCGCGAACTGCGCAATGTGCTGGAGCGGGCGGCGCTGTTGAGTGATGACCTGATGCTCAATGCCAGCGACCTTCGCGCAGCGATTGGCACGTTCAGCCCGGTACAACGAGGCGCGGTGGCGGCGGTCGAGGGTGAAACCTTTGCGGCGGCGCGGGAGCGGTTTGATCGGCAGGTGATTGCGGGGGCGCTTAAGGCCAGTGACGGAAATGTTGTCGAGGCGGCCAAGCGGTTGGGGCTTGGGCGGTCGACGTTGTATAAAAAAATGCTGGCGCTTGGACTCACTTAGTCTCTAAAAAGAGACGCCATTCCCAATATCAAGACATTCTTATGTGGGAGCTGGCTTGCCTGCGATAGCCGTCTAACAGTGCCCTACAAGCCAGCTGAACCACCGCTATCGCAGGCCAGAAAGCTCCCACAAGGATCTCCATTCGTCTCCATATTGAGACTGTCGTCTCGAAAATCACTCTAAATCCAAAATAAATCCATACATATCAACAAGTTATAAATATGGCACATATCTCGCTATAGCTTCCTCCCACAGCCTCACCCCACAACAATAACAATCCGATGGAGACACACCATGAGTGTGATCATTGCCCTGGCCGCGCTCGCGCTGCTGATGCTGGCCGCCTACCGTGGCTATAGCGTTATCCTGTTTGCACCCATCGCCGCCCTCGGCGCAGTGCTGCTCACCGACCCCTCCGCCGTCGCGCCTGCCTTTACCGGGGTGTTCATGGAAAAGATGGTCGGTTTTATCAAGCTGTATTTCCCGGTGTTCCTGCTCGGCGCGGTGTTCGGCAAGCTCATTGAGCTGTCGGGGTTTTCGCGCTCAATCGTGGCGGCTGCGATCCGCTTGCTCGGCACGCGCCAGGCGATGCTGGTGATCGTGCTGGTCTGCGCCCTGCTCACCTACGGTGGCGTGTCGCTGTTCGTGGTGGTGTTTGCGGTGTACCCGTTTGCCGCCGAGATGTTCCGCCAGAGCAATATCCCCAAGCGCCTGATCCCGGCGACGATCGCCCTCGGCGCGTTCTCGTTCACCATGGACGCCCTGCCCGGCACGCCGCAGATCCAGAACATCATCCCCAGTACCTTCTTCAACACCACCGCCTGGGCGGCGCCGTGGCTGGGGCTGATCGGCACGATCTTCGTGTTTTGCGCCGGTATGCTCTACCTCGCGCGCCAGCGCAACAAAGCCCAGCGCGCCGGTGAAGGTTATGGCACCGAGCTGCGTAACGAGCCGGAAACCGCCGAAAATCTCAGCCTGCCCAACCCGTGGCTCGCGCTGTCGCCGCTGATCCTGGTGGGGGTCATGAACCTGCTGTTCACCCACTGGATCCCGCAGTGGTACGGCAAGACCCACAGCCTCAGCCTGCCAGGCATGAGCACGCCGGTGACCACCGAAATCGCCAAGCTCACCGCAATCTGGGCGGTGCAGGCGGCGTTGCTGGTGGGGATTATCGTGGTACTGGTGTTCGGCTTCTCCGCGATCAAAAGCAAGCTGGCCGAAGGCAGTAAAAGTGCGGTCAGCGGTGCGCTGCTGGCGGCAATGAACACCGCCTCGGAATACGGCTTTGGCGCAGTAATCGCCTCGCTGCCAGGCTTTCTGGTGCTGGCGGACTGGCTCAAGGGCATCCCCAACCCGCTGGTCAACGAAGCGATTACCGTGACCCTGCTGGCAGGTATCACCGGCTCGGCGTCCGGCGGCATGAGCATCGCCCTGGCGGCCATGTCCGAGAGCTTTATTTCAGCGGCCCATGCGGCCAATATCCCCCTTGAAGTGCTGCACCGGGTCGCGGCCATGGCCAGCGGCGGCATGGACACCCTGCCCCACAACGGCGCGGTGATCACGCTGCTGGCGGTTACCGGGCTGACCCACCGCGAAGCCTACAAGGACATCTTCGGCATCACGATTATCAAGACCCTCGCGGTGTTCGTGGTGATCGGTACTTTCTATGCCACTGGCATTGTGTGAGGTTTTCATGACGACGTTGAATGGCAAGACCGCCCTGGTCACCGGCTCCACCAGCGGCATCGGCTTGGGGATAGCCCTGAGCCTGGCCAAGGCCGGCGCCAACCTGATTCTCAATGGCTTTGGCGATGCCAGCGCGGTGATCGCCCAAGTGCAGGCGTTTGGCGGCAAGGTCGGGCATCACCCGGCGGATGTCAGCGACCCGGCGCAGATCGCCGACATGCTCGCCTACGCCGAGCGCGAGTTCGGTGGCGTGGATATTCTGGTCAACAATGCCGGCATCCAGCATGTGGCCGCGGTGGAAGACTTCCCGGTGGAGCGCTGGGATTCGATTATCTCCATCAACCTGTCCTCGGTGTTCCACAGCACCCGTTTGAGCTTGCCGGGCATGAAAGCCAAGGGCTGGGGGCGTATCGTCAATATCGCCTCGGTGCATGGGCAAGTCGGCTCAGTGGGCAAGGCGGCGTATGTGGCGGCCAAGCATGGGGTGATCGGCCTGACCAAAGTGGTGGGCCTGGAAACCGCCACCAGCAACGTAACCTGCAACGCCATCTGTCCGGGCTGGGTGCTGACGCCGCTGGTGCAGAAGCAGATTGATGATCGCGTGGCCAGTGGGATCGACCCGCAACAGGCGCAGCAGGATTTGCTGGCTGAAAAGCAGCCGTCCCTGGAGTTTGTGACGCCGTCGCAGCTGGGTGAGCTGGTGCTGTTTTTGTGCAGCGAAGCTGGCGCCCAGGTGCGCGGTGCGGCATGGAATATCGACGGTGGCTGGCTGGCCCAATAACCCCCAGACACCGGAGATCAAAATGTGGGAGGGGGCTTGCTCCCGATAGTAGTGTGTCAGGGTAGACATTTGTAACTGAACCACCGCTATCGGGAGCAAGCCCCCTCCCACATTGGAACGCTATTGTTTGGAAGACCGATACTAGAACAAGAGATTTCGCTATGTCCGACATCCTCTGGCAACCCTCGCCCGAACGCATCGCCAACACACGGATGGACCAGTTCCGCCGCTTCATCAACCAACGCCACGGCCTGCACCTCCACGACTACCCTGCCCTGCACCAATGGAGCATCGACCAGCGCCCGGACTTCTGGCAGGCGATTGTGGCGTTCTTCGACGTGCAGTTTCGCAGCCCGTCCAGCGTCACACTGATCGAAGACATCGAGATGCCCAGCGCCCAATGGTTTCCCGGCGCCACCCTGAACTTTGCCGAACACCTGTTGCGCCGCCGCGACAATCATCCTGCGGTGGTGGCTGTCAGCGAAGACGGCCAACGTGAACAATTGAGCTATGCGCAACTGGCGGAGCACGTTGCCGGCCTGCAAAAAAGCTTGCGGGCGGCCGGGGTTGGCATGGGTGACCGGGTGGCCGCGTGCATGCCCAACACCTGGCAAACCCTGGTGGGTATGCTTGCCACTACCAGCCTCGGCGCGATTTGGTCGTGCTCCTCGCCGGATTTCGGCACCCAGGGCGTGATCGATCGGTTCGGCCAGATCGAACCCAAGGTGCTGATCACCTGCGCCGGCTACCGCTATGCAGGCAAAAACATCGACCAGAGCGCCAAGCTCAATGAAATCCTCGCGCGCCTGCCCTCCCTGCAACAGCTGATCATCGTGCCCTACGCCCGGCCTCAGGCGCAGGTTGGCGATTACCTCAGCCAGGCGCAGGTCACGCTGTGGGACGACTTCTACCAGGCCGGCGGTGAGCCTGAATTTGTCGCTGTGCCGTTCGATCATCCGCTGTATATCCTCTACTCCAGCGGCACTACCGGCATCCCCAAATGCATCATCCATGGCACCGGCGGCGTGCTGCTCACGCACCTCAAGGAGCACGGCCTGCACGCCGACCTGAGCCGCGAGGACTGCCTGTTCTACTACACCACCTGCGGCTGGATGATGTGGAACTGGCTGGTGTCAGTGCTGGCGATCGGTGCCACGGCGGTGCTGTATGACGGCTCACCGTTTCACCCCGGCCCCGAGCGTTTGATCGACCTGATCGATGCAGAAAGAATCAGCGTGTTCGGCACCAGCCCCAAGTTCCTCGCCACCCTGGAGAAAGCCGGGCTGCAACCACGCCTGAGCCACGACCTGAGCAGCCTCAAGGGCCTGATTTCCACCGGTTCGCCGCTGTCACCCCAGAGTTACGACTATGTGTACCGCGAGATCAAGCGCGAGCTGTGCCTGTCGTCAATGTCCGGCGGCACCGATATTGTCTCCTGCTTCGTGATCGGCAACCCCGTGCTGCCGGTGCGGCGCGGCGAGATGCAGTGCAAGAGCCTGGCCATGGCCATTGAGGTGTGGGACGACCAGGGCCGGCCGCTGATCGGGGAAAAAGGCGAGCTGGTCTGCACCCGGCACTTTCCGGCCATGCCCATTGGGCTGTGGAACGACCCGCACCAGCACAAGCTGCGCGCCTCCTATTTCAGCCAGTTCCCCGGCGTATGGGCCCAGGGCGACTACGCCGAGCAGCGGGCCAATGGCAGCCTGTTGATTCATGGGCGCTCAGACGCGGTGCTCAACCCTGGCGGCGTACGCATCGGCACCGCCGAGATTTACCGCCAGGTGGAAAAAGTCCCGCAGGTGCTGGAAAGCCTCGCCATCGGCCAACGCTGGCAAAACGATGTGCGTGTGGTGCTGTTTGTGCGCCTCAATGACGGCGTCGAGCTGGATGAGGCGCTGCAACAGCAGATCCGCCAGGTGATCCGTGCCAACACTACGCCGCGCCACGTACCGGCCAAGATCCTCGCTGTCACGGACATCCCTCGCACCATCAGCGGCAAGATCGTGGAGTTGGCGGTGCGCAACGTGGTACATGGGGAGCCGGTAAAGAACACCGATGCCCTGGCCAATCCCGAAGCACTGGAGCAGTTTCGCCGACGCCCTGAACTGGATTTTTAGATGAAAGGTTTCAGCGCTGAGCGGCTGTTTTGAAGAAAAACCGTCAAGGCGTGCTATTTTTCCGGGGTAGTCATCCATTGATGCTCCTTGGGCCGATATTCCTTGGGGCAATGGGTGTGGTCATTTTTCAAAGCGTCGTGTTCAGGGCTTTTTTTCATGAATGGAACATCCACCGGTAGCGAAGCCGCTGCATTGATCAAGCGGCTGGACTGGGCGCAAAGCCCCCTCGGTGAGGCCAGTGAGTGGCCGCAGAGCCTGCGTACCGCCGTCGATATCGTCGTGCATTCGCCGATGCCGATGGTGCTGCTGTGGGGTCCGCAACTCATACAACTGTATAACGATGGTTTTGCCCAACTGGTGGGCAACAAGCATCCCGGCGCGCTGGGCCAGCCTGCGCACCAGACCTGGCCGGAGCTGCAAAGCTTCGCTGCGCCGGTATACGACGCGGTGCTCGGTGGCCAGGTGCGCACCTTCAGCGAGCAGCGTTTTGTCTTGCAACGCGAATGTCGCGACACCGAAATCTGGCTCGACCTGACCTACAGCCCGGTGCGCGACGAAAGCGGCCAGGTGGCAGGCATCCTGGTCACCGCCATCGAAACGAATGAACGGCGCAGCAAAACCCTGGAACTGCAGCAGCGTTCCGAAGCGAGCCTCAAGGCCCAGCACAACACCGAGCAGCGCCTGCAACTGGCACTGGCAGCGACCGATGCCGTGGGCACCTGGGATTGGGACATCGGTGAAGACCACTTTATCGCCGATGCACATTTCGCCTACCTGCACGGTGTCGACCCGAGTGACGCCGGCCTGCTGCCCATCAGCGCCTATCTGCTCGGCGTGCATCCCGAAGACCGTGGCATGGTCACGCGCAGCATCAAGCATTGCATCACGTTCGGCACCGAATACGCCGAGGAGTACCGCCTGCTGCAAGCCGACGGCCAGGTGCGGTGGGTGTTCGCCCGTGGCCGCTGCTACAAGGACCAACAAGGCCGACCCGCACGCTTTCTCGGTGCCGCGCTGGACCTCACCGAGCGCAAGCACACCGAACAGGCACTGCGCCAGAGCCAGACCGAGCTGCAACTGATCATCAACGCCATGCCGGTGCTGATCGGCTACGTGGACCATGAACAGCGCTTTCGCCTGAACAACAGCGCCTACCTCGACTGGTACGGCAAGACGCCTCAGGAGCTGTACGGCAAGACCATCCGCGAAGTGCTCGGCGACGAGGTATATGCCGGGCGTATCGACAAGATCGAAGCGGCCCTGAAGGGCAAGGCGTGCAGCTTCATGACCCTCACGCCCCATCGCGACGGCCGCCCGCGCCACGCGTTGATGAAATACCTGCCGCGCTTCAGCAATGACGGTTCGGTGAATGGCTTCTACATTTTTGTGATCGACGAGACCGAACGCAAACTCACCGAAGAAGCCCTGCGCCATCTCAACGAGAACCTCGAAGAGCGTGTAGCCCAGCGCACCCAGGCGCTGGCCGAGGCCAACCAGCGCCTGCAAAACGAGATGTTCGAGCGCGAGCGGGCCGAAGACGCCCTGCGCCATGCGCAGAAGATGGAGGCGGTAGGCCAGCTCACCGGCGGCATCGCCCATGACTTCAACAACATGCTCACCGGCATCATCGGCAGCCTGGACCTGATGCAGCGCTACATTGCCGCCGGGCGCAGCGAGGACATTGGCCGTTTTGCCGACGCTGCCGTGTCCTCGGCCCATCGCGCCGCCGCCCTGACCCATCGCCTGTTGGCGTTTTCGCGGCGCCAGTCGCTGGACCGCCGCCCCACCGATCCCAACCAGTTGGTGGCGTCCCTGGAAGATCTGTTCCGGCGCACCAAGGGTGCGCATATCACGCTCAAGGTGCAACTGGGCAAAGACATCTGGCCGGTCAACACCGACGCCAGCCAATTGGAAAACGCCCTGCTCAACCTGGTGATCAACGCCCGCGATGCCATGCCCGACGGCGGCGAGTTGCTGATCGAAACCGCCAACAGCTACCTGGACGGCACCGACATCACTACCCTGGAGCCGGTCAAGGCAGGCGACTACGTGATGCTCGGCGTAAGCGACAACGGCAGCGGCATGGCACCCAAAATCCTCGCCAAGGCGTTCGACCCGTTTTTCACCACCAAGCCCATCGGCCAAGGCACTGGCCTTGGGTTGTCGATGATTTACGGCTTTGCCCAGCAGTCCGGTGGTCACGTGACCATCCAGAGCGAACCGGGCCAGGGCACCTGCGTGCGCCTGTACTTGCCGCGCCTGTATGGCACCGCACTGGAACGCGACCTACCCGTCAGCCTGGCCGAAGCCCCGGTGGCCCTGGCCGGTGAAGCGGTGGTGGTGGTCGAGGACGACCCGGCGGTGCGCATGTTGGTGGTCAATGTGCTTGATGAACTGGGCTATACCGCGCACCAGGCGGCGGATGCGCGTGCCGCGCTGCCGCTGCTGGAGTCGGATTTGCGCGTGGATTTGCTGGTGACCGACGTCGGCCTGCCGGGCATGAACGGCCGGCAACTGGCTGAAATCGCCCGCCAGCATCGCCCTGGCCTACGGGTGTTGTTCATGACCGGTTATGCCGAGAAAGCCGCTGAGCGCCAGGGCTTTCTGGAAGACGGCATGGACATGGTCGCCAAGCCGTTTTCCATCGACCTGCTGGCCACCAAAATCCGCAGCATGATCGGCGTCGAGGCCTGAGTTCAGGCATAATCGCGCGCCGTCGTACACCTGGTAGAGATCAATGAAAGCCCAAGCCCGTCATATCCTGGTGAAAACCAGCGAAGAAGCCGAACAACTCAAGCAGCGCATTGCCAAGGGCGAAGCCTTTGACGTGCTGGCCAAGAAGTACTCCACCTGCCCGTCGGGCAAGCGTGGCGGCGACCTGGGTGAAGTACGGCCCGGGCAGATGGTGGGGGCGATTGATGCGGTGATCTTCAAGAAGCCGGTGAAGGTGGTGCACGGGCCGATCAAGAGCAAGTTTGGCTATCACCTGGTGCAGGTGTTTTACCGGGATTGAGTGTATGGCTTCAGTCCGCTATCGCAGGCAAGCCAGCTCCCACATTTAGCGGTATACACCCACTCAAATGTGGGAGCCGGGCTTGCCCGCGATCCGCCGCAGGCGGCCATTCACCTCGGTATCAGCGCCCCCGGCAGCTGAATCACCCGGCTCGCCAGCCGATGCCCCGCCAAGGCAGCTTCTTGCGGCGAACCACCCTTGAGCCGGCAGGCCAAATACGCCGCACTGAACGAATCTCCCGCCGCCGTAGTGTCCACCACCTTTTCCACCTTCAACGCCGGCACCGCAAAGCGCTCCCCCGCGCAACGAATCACGCAGGCGTCCGCTCCCCGCTTGAGCACCACTTCTGCAATCGACGGGTACGCCGCAAACACCTGCTCGCTATTCTCATAGCCAAACAACGCGCGTTCGTCATCCTCGGTGAGCAAGGCCATATCCACCTCGGCCAACACCCGGCGATACGCCTCGCGGGCCGTTTGCACATCGGCCCACAGCCGTGGCCGGTAGTTGTTATCGAACACCACCTTGCCACCCCGGCGGCGGGTTTCGACCAGGGTGTCCAGCAAGCGCTCGCGCCCGACCTCGCCCAGCACCGCCAGGGTGATGCCGCTGAAATACACCACGTCATAGTCCGGCAACGCTGCCAGGATCGGCTCGGCCGCAGGCGTGGTGAAGCAATCGCGCACAGCCGCTTCGTTGCGCCAGTAGAGAAACTTGCGCTCGCCCTTGGCGTCGGTCTGGATGCAGTACAAGCCAGGCAAGCGTCCAGGCAGGCGCTGGACCCTGCCCAGGCCGAGGCCCTCGGCTTGCCATTGCTGGCACATGGCGTCGCTGAAGCTGTCATCACCCAGGGCGGTGACGTAGTCGACGCTGGCGCACTCGCCCAGCTCACGGCGCAGGTACACCGCGGTGTTCAGGGTGTCACCGCCGAAGCTCTGGTGCAGGCTGCCGTCGGCGCGGTGTTGCAGTTCGATCATGCATTCGCCGATGAGGGCGATGTGGGGGTGGGTGTTCATGGCAGAGTTCTCAGGTGTGCTGGAGGGCCCCATCGCGGGCAAGCCCGGCTCCCACACTTGACCCTATTCCAACTGGAGGAATGCAGTCGAATGTGGGAGCTGGCTTGTCGGGTCGCCGCATCGCTGCGATAGCCGCGACGCGGTCTAGAAGCAGGTACGCAGAGACTCAACCACCTGCAACTGCTCATCCACCAGGCACCCCACCTGCCATTTATCAAACGTCAGGCAAGGATGGGACGTGCCAAACGAAATGATGTCACCAATACGCAATTCAACGCCCGGCGCTACGGTCATGAACGCATGTTGGTCCATTACCGCCGTCACCTTGCAGGCGCTCACATCATCAGCGTGCACCGGGACAATTCCGGCCTTGTAGCGCTTGAGCGGCACCGGCAAACCGGCGTCGTAGGCCACGTCGCGCTTGCCCAGGGCAACTACCGCAAAACCCGGCTCCGGCAGCGACTGCACGTGCGCCCAGACTTCCATGGCCGGGCGCAGGCCCTCGTTGAGGTCGCTGCGTCGGTCGAGTACACAGCATTGCGCATCTTTGTAGATGCCATGGTCGTGGGCCACGTAGCTGCCCGGGCGCAACACACTGAGGAAACGCCCGGCGGCGTTCTGCGCCTCGAACGATTCAGCGATCAGGTCGTACCAGGCCGAGCCCGACGCGGTGATGATCGGCTTGGGCAGGTCGAACAGGCCGCTGTCTTGCAGGTCTACCGCCAGGCGCACCAGGCTGGCAGCGAAGTCGCGGATACCGCTGATGGCGTGCTCGCCGTGGATCACCCCTTCGTACCCTTCGATACCGGTCAGCGCCAATGCCGGCTGGGCCTTGATCGCCTGGGCCAGCTCGCGCACCTCTTGCTCGCTGCGACAGCCACACCGGCCGCCGACCACGCCGTACTCGATCATCACGTTCAGGCGCAGGCCGCGCGCGGCGAAGAACAGGCCCAGGTCCGCGACGTTGTCCGGGTGATCGACCATGCAATGGAAATCGAAATCCTGATCGGCCAGCAGGTCGGCGATCAGCGCCATGTTCGGCGCACCCACCAATTGGTTGGCCATCAGCACACGGCGCACGCCACCGGCGTAGGCGGCGCGGGTTTGCACCGCGTTGGCCAGGGTGATGCCCCAGGCACCGGCAGCGATCTGACGCTCGAACAGCGCGGGCATCATGCTGGTCTTGCCATGGGGCGCCAGCTCGGCGCCGCTGCTGCGGACAAAGTCCTGCATCCAGCGGATGTTATGTTCCAGGGCATCACGGTGCAGCACCAGGGCCGGCAGGCTGACATCGCGAACCAAATGAGCACCGACGGCGGCGGCACCTTTTTCAACGGCATTGAGGGCAGACATGGAAAACTCCTATTCGTTGATGCGCCGGGCCAGGCTGTTGGCGCTGTCGATCAGTACCCGGCGATAGTCTTGGTAGTTTTTACTCGCATCGGCCCGGGGGGCAACGATGCACAGGGTCGCAATACAAGTGCCCTGAGCGTCCCGCACCGGGGCGGCAAAGCAATGGGTGAAGGTGTCGGCGACACTGTCGAAGGAAAAGAACCCATCAATACTGGCCTGGCGAATCTGCGCCAGGAAGGTGTCCAGCGGCAGGCGCAGGCCATCCGGCAGGATGAAATCGTCGGGGTCGATCAACTCGATGATCTGCTGGTCACTCAAATGCCCCAGCAACAAACGCCCGGAAGCGGTCCACGGGATCGGCGCGTTTTCACCGATATCCGAAGAAATGCGGAAATGCCGCTGGCCTTCGCGCATCAGCGCCACCGTGTACTTGCGCCCGTTGAGCAGGCACATCTGCGCGGTTTCGTGGGTTTGGCTGACAATGTCCTGCAGGACGTGGTCGGCCTCGCGGGTCAGGTCGAAGTGACGCAAGTGTGCCTGGCCGAGGAAATACAGCTGCCGACCCAGGTACACGTGGCCGTCCTTGCCTACAGTCTCCAGGATGCGCCGTTCCAGCAACGACGCCACCAGCTCGTAGACCGTGGATTTGGGGCTGCCAATGCCACTGGCAATATCATTCGGGCGCAGGGGTTGGCCGATTTCCTTGAGAAAATCGAGAATATCGAACGCACGGTCCAGGCCTTTGGCGCGGCGTTTGATGGTGTCTTCGGTCATGGCAGTGGCGGGTCCCGTCAAAATTCCAGGGTCTGGCAGAGATCTCCTGTGGGAGGGGGCTTGCCCCCTCCCACAGTTGACTTGCTGTGGTCTTTAGAGTGGGGGATTCAGCCCTTTTTCTTGTAAGCCACGCAATCGATCTCGACCTTGCAATCAACCATCATATTGGCCTGTACACAGGCACGCGCCGGGGCGTGTTCCGGGCTGAAGTATTCGCCGAACACCTTGTTGAAACTCCAGAAATCCCGCGGGTCTTCCAGCCACACGCCGACGCGTACCACGTCCTTGAGCTCGTAGCCGGCTTCTTCAAGGATCGCCACTACGTTGCGCATGGTCTGACGGGTTTGCTCAATGATGCCGCCGCTGATGATTTCGCCATCCACCGCCGGCACCTGGCCCGACACATACAGCCAGCCATCAGCCTCCACCGCGCGTGCGAACGGGCGTGGCTGGCCGCCACCTGCGGTGCTGCCGGTACCGTAACGAGTAATGCTCATACACGTTGCTCCTTATAAAAAACGACCGCGCTTAAAATTCCACTTCAATGACCACAGATTCCGCTATAGCGGAATTTGGTTTGTAACAGCGGAATAGCTCGCAGAAAGTGTGCCACACCCAGGGGATGAAAAATATGCTGCCGGGAAACTCTTTAGGGATCAGCGAGAGGGTTATCGACGCGGTAAACGGCGTTGCTCCGTCGGCTTGGGGCTTGCTGCGCAACACTCCACACAGGTGTTACTGCGCCCCCATGCAGACCGCAGCGACCTGTGAAGGTTGACAGTAGACGCGGGTAAGCCTCGCGCTTAGCGTTGGCAGAAACCGATACGGCCTGGAGGGAATTCATTATGGGAATCGCCACTTGGAGCATTCCAAGCGCCAAGGCGTTTGAACGCCTACTGAACACACCGCGCCCAGTGTTCGTTCTATTTGTCTCCGAACACTGCCCCGCCTGCGCGCAAGCGGGAACGTTATTCGAACAGGCAGCCTGGAAGCATCCCTGGATAGTCAGCGTGGTGCTCGACTGCGCCCATACGCCGAGGCACCCTGACGTAACAGGCACCCCGACGCTGCTGATCTACCTAAAAGGGTCTCTGGTAGAAAAACTCAAAGGCTTTGGCCCCCTTGAAGAACAAGCGCAGTGCGTGAAGGAGATCTTCAGCCGTTATGACCTGAACAAGGGCGCAACTGCACTTGCGTCACTCGACGCTCCTCCACTTCAGCCACCGTCAAACGCCAGCCCTCATGCTCCAGACAATCCCCTACCACTGGCAGGCGGTCGAGCAGGCTCATCACCAACCCCGCCAGGGTTTGATAATCCTCGGTCGCCGCAGCCTTGAAGCCCGTGCGTTGACGCACCAGATTGAGATTCAAGGCGCCGTTGGCACGAAAACCATCGCCCTGCTCGATAATGTCCGGGCCTTCGATTTCACTGGCATCGGGCAATTCACCGGCGATGGATTCCAGAATGTCCGTCATGGTCAACACCCCCATGAAATCCCCGAATTCGTTGATCACGAAGGCAATATGGGTGGACTCCTGGCGCATCTGCTCCAGGGCATTGAGGATCGAAAAACTCTCCAGCAGGTTGATCTCCCGGCGCGCCAGGTGCTCCAGGTTCGGCTCGTTACCGGCCAGGTACTCCTTGAGCAGTTCTTTCTTGTGTACAAAGCCCAAGGGCTCATCCACCGCACCGTTGCGGATCAGCGGCAAGCGCGAGTAGGACGAATGCATCAGCTTCAGGCGGATCGTGTCGGGATCGTCCGCCAGGTCGATGCAGTCCACCTGGGCCCGAGGGGTCATCAGGGTACGAATCGGTCGCTCGGCCAGTTGCAGCACGCCGCTGATCATCACTCGCTCACGTCGATCAAACAGCGGGCCCTGCGCAGTATCCGATTCGCCCAGCAGGTCGGCGACCTCCTCACCCACCTCTTCCACCGCCAGGCTGCGGCCACCCAATAAGCGCATCACTGCATGGGCGGTACGCTCACGCACCGGCAGCACACCTTGCGCTGATTTTTTGCGACGCGAGCGGGCAATCTGGTTGAACACCTCGATCAGGATCGAGAAGCCAATGGCCGCGTACAGGTAACCCTTGGGAATATGGAAGCCCAAGCCTTCGGCGGTCAGGGCAAAACCGATCATCATCAAGAAGCCCAGGCACAGCATGATCACGGTCGGGTGCGCATTGACGAAACGGGTCAACGGCTTGCTCGCCACGATCATCAAACCAATGGACACGATCACGGCGATCATCATCACCGCCAGTTCGTCCACCATGCCCACGGCGGTGATCACCGCATCCAGGGAGAACACCGCATCAAGCACCACAATCTGCGCCACGATCGGCCAGAACATCGCGTAGGCGACATTGCCCTTGTGCTGGGCCACATGGCCTTCCAGGCGTTCGTGCAATTCCATGGTGGCCTTGAACAACAGGAACACACCACCGAACAACATGATCAGGTCACGACCGGAAAAGCTCTTGTCGAACACTTCGAACAACGGCTGGGTAAGGGTCACCAACCAGGAAATACTCGCCAACAGGCCCAGGCGCATCAGCAGGGCCAGGGACAAACCAATCAACCGCGCACGGTCGCGCTGCTCCGGCGGGAGCTTGTCCGCCAGGATCGCGATAAACACCAGGTTGTCGATACCCAGCACCAGTTCCAGCACAATCAAAGTCGCCAGGCCCAGCCAGGCCGTAGGATCCGCTAACCATTCCATTTATTGAGTCTCTGTATTCAAGGTTTCAGAACGCCGGGCACGGCAAGGTGCGGTCATAAGACCGGGACAAGGTTAGCAGTCGGAATACGGGGTGCTTCAGGGGGAACAGCGACAGCGGTTGTCTTGGGGAAAGACGACTGGGAGGCTCCGAGAGGGTGTTCATGCAAGTCCTGAAATGACAAAAGGACTTGAATCCTACATTCGAAATACAAATTTCCCACAACGCAAAACTATTACAAAACCTGTAAATCCCTATCAGAAGCACAGCGATACTTGTGGGAGCTGGCTTGCCTGCGATGCAGGCACCTTGGTGTTTCAGGCATACCGAGGTGATTGCATCGCAGGCAAGCCAGCTCCCACAGAAAGCCTGCCCGCCTGGCAGATAGACGATTCATCAGGGTTTACGAGTGGCATCGTCCAGCGCCAGGATGGTGTGGGCGTTGGTGACGGTGGTCGCCAGTGTATTGATCACCCCCGACCGCAACGCCCCCAGCGTCGCCGCCGCCTTGGTGTTTTCACTGGCGATCGCCACCACATCCGGAATGCGAAACAGCTCCTGCACCGTCAGCCCGATCACGCGCCCCTGGATGGCGTTGACCGCCGGCTGGCCGTGTATGTCGATAAAGTCGTAGCCCATCATGTCGCCCACCGTACCGGACAACCGCGCCTGGGCGATTTCCTGGGGCGAGAACCAGCCCATGCGTACCATATTGCTGTTTTCGCTCATGTCGCCAATGCCGATCAGCGCGATGTCGGCACGTCGCGCGCGGTCGAGGGTGGAGCGCACCGTGTCGTTATTGATCAACACACCACGCAGCTCAGGGTTGGCCACCAGTGCCGGGGCGTACAGGCTTTCACTCTCGCCGCCAAAGCGCAGGGCCAGGCGCCGGCAGATATGGTCGGGGTTCATGTACTCGCCGGCCTTGAGCGAACCACCGATGGCACACACAAACGTGCAGTTGCGCGTCACCGGCAGGAACACATTATCGGCCACCGCGCCGACGTTACGGCCCATGCCCACGGCGACGATCATGCCGTCGCCCAGGGTTTTGTTCAGGTAGTTGGCGACCAGGCTGGCGACCGCCGAGCGCTGGGTGTCGGGATCGCTGTGGTCAACGGCGATCAAGGCGCGGTCGAGCTTGAAGCGCTCCACCAGCGCGCGTTCCAGTTCGTTGTTCATCGCCGGGTGCTGCAACACGCGAACCTCGACAATACCCTCGTCCCGCGCACGCTTGAGCAGGCGGCTGACTTTGGCCCGCGACAGATCGAAGCGTTTGGCAATGGCTTCCTGAGTGACGTTCTCAAGGTAATAGAGCATCGCCACTTCGGTCATTTGATCGATATCACTGGCCATGCGCTGGGTACTGTCACTCATGGGGACGGGCTTCCGTTTCGGCGTCAAAGGCACATTCTCCCGACTCTTGCCCCGTGCCGTCCACTACTGATGCCCATCGCGCTCGATTGCATTGATGCGCTCCACCTTGGCCCCGGAACGCGCCGCCTCAAACTCCGAGGCCAGGAACGCCGTGACAATGCTCTTGGCCAGCTCCGCGCCGATCACCCGCGCACCGATGGACAGGATCTGCGCATCGTTGCTCTTGCGCGCCCGCTCCGCCGAGTAAGTGTCATGGGCCTGGGCCGCACGGATACCCAGCACCTTGTTCGCCGAAATGGCCATGCCGATGCCGGTGCCACATACCAGCACACCGAGACGCTGCTGCCCTGCGCTGATGGCGTTGGACACGGCCAGCGCGATGTCCGGGTAGAGCACCGGCGCGGTGGAATGGGTGCCGAAGTCGGTCACCGGATAACCCAGCGTCTCGATATGCCGCTTCAACAGCTCTTTAAGCTCAAAACCCGCTTCATCGCATCCGATAGCCACCGGAAAGGGTGTGTTCATGGCGTCTGGCTCCGCTGCCCTGATCCTGATTAAGACTGATCATATGATCATTCAGTGAGATTTCGCTCAGTCATTTCTTGGTCATTCCACCTCATCTGTCAAGCGCGATTTAACAGACCTTTCGTTCATAGCGGCCTAATGAGCCGATATCGCCTCCAAAGATGAGAATTAAAGCTTTTAAGTGAAAGAGATTGACTGATCAGAATTTCATTTGATACACATATGCTCACAGCGAAACATGACTGTGCGACCTAATAAGAATTCACAGCACGAGGACACGCCGATGGCCACGCCATTACTGCTCCAGGCTGAACATGTCGCCAAGGCTTATGCCGGGGTGCCGGCTTTGCGTGACGGGCGCCTTTCCTTGCGCGGCGGCAGCGTCCACGCCCTGTGCGGCGGCAATGGCGCCGGCAAGTCGACCTTCCTGAGCATCCTGATGGGCATCACCCAACGTGACGCCGGCAGCATTCTGCTCAACGGTACGCCGGTGCAGTTCAACCGCCCCAGTGAAGCCCTGGCGGCCGGGATCGCGATGATCACCCAAGAGCTCGAACCCATCCCCTACATGACCGTCGCCGAGAACATCTGGCTGGGCCGCGAACCGCGCCGCGCCGGTTGCATCGTCGACAGCAAGGCCCTGAACCGCCGCACCCGCGAGCTGCTCGAAAGCCTGGAGTTCGAGGTCGACGCCACCAGCCCCATGCACCGCTTGAGCGTGGCGCAGATTCAACTGGTGGAAATCGCCAAGGCGTTCAGCCATGACTGCCAGGTGATGATCATGGACGAGCCGACCTCAGCCATCGGCGAGCGCGAAGCAGAAACCCTGTTCAAGGCCATACGCCGCCTTACGGCACGGGGCGCCGGCATCGTGTACGTGTCCCATCGCTTGAGCGAACTGGCGCAAATCGCCGATGACTACAGCATCTTCCGCGATGGCGCCTTCGTGGAAAGCGGGCGCATGGCCGATATCGACCGTGACCATCTGGTGCGCGGCATTGTCGGCCAGGAGCTGACGCGCATTGACCACAAGGTTGGCCGCGAATGTGCCGCCGACACCTGCCTGCAAGTCGACAACCTGAGCCGCAACGGCGAGTTCCACGACATCAGCCTGCAATTGCGCCGCGGGGAGATCCTCGGCATTTATGGGCTGATGGGCTCGGGGCGCAGTGAGTTTCTCAACTGCATCTACGGCCTGACCGTGGCCGATTCCGGCAGCGTCACCCTGCAAGGCAAACCCATGCCTGTCGGGCTGCCCAAGGCCACCATCCACGCCGGCATGTCACTGGTCACCGAAGACCGCAAGGACAGTGGCCTGGTGCTGACCGGCAGCATCCTGTCGAACATTGCGCTGTCGGCCTACAAGCGCCTGTCGAGCTGGTCGCTGATCAATGCACGCAAAGAAACCCAACTGGCCGAAGACATGGTCAAGCGCCTGCAGATCAAAACCAGCTCCCTGGACCTGCCGGTGGCGTCCATGAGCGGCGGCAACCAACAAAAAGTCGTGCTCGCCAAATGCCTGTCCACCGAGCCGGTGTGCCTGCTCTGCGATGAGCCCACCCGCGGTATCGACGAAGGCGCCAAGCAGGAGATCTACCACCTGCTCGACCAGTTCGTGCGGGCCGGTGGCGCCGCCATCGTGGTGTCGTCCGAAGCCCCGGAACTGCTGCACCTGAGCGATCGCATCGCCGTATTCAAGGGCGGACGACTGGTAACCATCAGCACCGACACCGCCCTTTCCCAGGAAGCCTTGTTGAGTCTTGCCTCATGAATGCCAAAACCCTTGCCGCCCCTGTCACCACCCCGCCACGCAATCGCTTGCGCCTGTCCCTGGACCGCTTCGGCCTGCCGCTGGTGTTTATTGTGCTGTGCGTGGTGATGGCGTTTTCCAGCGAATACTTCATGACCTGGCGCAACTGGATGGACATCCTGCGCCAGACCTCCATCAACGGCATCCTCGCCGTGGGCATGACGTATGTGATTCTGACCAAGGGCATCGACTTGTCGGTGGGTTCGATCCTGGCCTTTGCCGGTTTGTGCAGCGCGATGGTCGCCACCCAGGGCTATGGCCTGTTGGCGGCAGTCAGCGCCGGAATGTTTGCCGGGGCGATGCTCGGCGTGGTCAACGGCTTTATGGTCGCCAACCTGTCGATCCCGCCGTTCGTGGCCACCCTGGGTATGCTCAGCATCGCGCGCGGCATGACCTTTATCCTCAATGACGGCAGCCCGATCACCGACCTGCCCGACGCCTACCTGGCGCTGGGTATCGGCAAGGTCGGCCCGGTTGGCGTGCCGATCATCATCTTCGCCGTGGTCGCGCTGATCTTCTGGATGGTGCTGCGCTACACCACCTACGGCCGCTATGTGTACGCCGTGGGCGGCAATGAAAAAAGCGCACGCACCTCCGGCATCGGCGTGCGCAAGGTGATGTTTTCGGTGTACGTGGTGTCGGGCCTGCTCGCCGGATTGGCCGGCGTGGTGTTGTCGGCACGGACCACCTCTGCCCTGCCCCAGGCCGGGGTTTCCTATGAGCTGGACGCGATTGCCGCGGTGGTGATCGGCGGCACCAGCCTGTCGGGCGGTACCGGCAGCATTGTCGGCACCTTGTTCGGGGCGCTGCTGATCGGCGTGATCAACAACGGCCTGAACCTGCTCGGCGTGTCCTCCTATTACCAGCAGGTCGCCAAGGGCCTGATCATCGTGTTCGCAGTACTGATCGACGTGTGGCGCAAGAAAAAACGCTGAAGAACGACCGATAACAATAACTGGAGTTCGACTTATGAAACTGGGTACTACCCTGGCCGCCGCGGCGGCCCTCTCCCTGCTCGCCAGCAGTATCGCCATGGCGGCCGACGGCAAGACCTACAAGATCGGCGCCGCCGTCTACGGCCTCAAGGGCCAGTTCATGCAGAACTGGGTGCGCGAGCTCAAGGAACATCCGGCGGTCAAGGATGGCACCGTGCAGTTAACCGTATTCGACGGCAACTACGACGCTCTGACCCAGAACAACCAGATCGAAAACATGGTGACCCAACACTACGACGCGATTCTGTTTGTACCGATCGATACCAAGGCCGGTGTCGGCACTGTCAAGGCGGCCATGAGCAACGACGTGGTGGTCATCGCCTCCAATACGAAAGTAGCCGATGCCAGCGTGCCGTATGTGGGGAACGACGACGTCGAAGGCGGCCGCCTGCAGGCTCAGGCCATGGTCGACAAGCTCAACGGCAAGGGCAACGTGGTGATCATCCAGGGCCCGATTGGCCAGTCGGCGCAGATCGACCGGGAAAAAGGCGAGCTGGAAGTGCTGGGTAAACACCCCGACATCAAGATCATCGAGAAGAAAACCGCCAACTGGGACCGCGCCCAGGCCATGACCCTCACCGAAGACTGGCTCAACGCCCACCCCAAGGGCATCAACGGCGTGATCGCCCAGAACGATGATATGGCCCTGGGTGCCGTGCAGGCTCTGAAGTCCCACGGACTGACCTCCAAAGAGGTGCCCGTGACCTCCATCGACGGGATGCCGGATGCGATCCAGGCGGCGAAAAAAGACGAAGTCACCACCTTCCTCCAGGACGCCCAGGCCCAATCCCAGGGCGCACTGGACGTGGCCCTGCGCGCCCTGGCCGGCGAGGACTACAAGCCGCAATCGGTGATCTGGGAGCGCTACGCCAAGGACGTGAAATGGGCTGACGGCACGGCCAGGAACTACATCCTGCCGTGGGTGCCGGTGACCAATGCCAATGCGGACGCGCTGTACAAGCAAGTCAGCGGCGGCAAGTAGTCAGTGGCTTGAAACACAGTCAACTGTGGGAGCTGGCTTGCCTGCGATGCGGGCACCTCGGTGCATCAGGTAGACCGGGTCGATGCAATCGCAGGCAAGCCAGCTCCCACATTGGACCGCGTTCTACCTTTTGATCTGTAACGGGAGTTACTCATGTCTGGTTTCTGGAACCAAGCCTTCGACCTCAGCGGCCGTTGCGCGGTGATCACCGGTGGCGCCGCCGGCATCGGCCTGGCCTGCGCCACTTTGCTGGCGGAACGCGGCGCAAGGGTGGCGCTGCTTGACCGTGACCCGGCCGTGGTCGAGGTGGCCGCCAGCCTGGGTGCCGGGCACCTGGGCATTGCCGTCGACCTCGGGAAGATCGACCAGATACAACCGACCGTCGACAAGGTTTTCGCACACTTCCAACGCCTGGATTACCTGATCAACAGCGCAGGCGTCGTGCTGCTGGACAAGGCCGTCGACGTCAGCGAAAGCGCCTGGGACACCACCCTGGACATCAACCTCAAGGCCAGTTTTTTCATGGCGCAGGCCTGCGCCAGGCACATGATCGCCCAGGGCAGCGGGCGCATCGTCAACCTGGCGTCCCAGGCTGCCGTGATTGGCCTGGACCGTCACGTCGCCTACTGCGCCAGCAAGGCGGCGATTGTCGGCATGACCAAGGTATTGGCCATGGAATGGGCGCCGCAGATCAACGTCAACGCCATCTCCCCCACCATTGTCGAAACCGCCCTGGGCAAAAAAGCCTGGGCCGGTGAAGTGGGTGAACGGGCCAAATTGCAGATCCCGGCGGGGCGCTTTGCCCAACCGGAAGAAATCGCCGGGCTGGCGTTGTACCTGCTCAGTGATGCCGCGCAGATGATCACCGGCGCCAACATGGTGATCGATGGCGGCTACAGCATTCAGTAATTCATCTTTATGTCGTGAGGTCTTGTCATGTCCACCGTCACCGAACGCACACCCGAACAGCTCGCCCCGAGCATCCCCAAAACCATGCAGGCCGTGGTCTGCCATGGGCCGGAAGACTACCGCCTGGAAACCGTTGACGTACCCACCCCAGGCCCCGACGAGATTCTGACCAAGGTCGAGCTGTGCGGCATTTGCATGGGCGATATCAAGACCTATCGCGGCGCACCATCGTTCTGGGGCGACGCCGAGCAACCGCGTTACGTGAAGCCGCCGATGATCCCGGGGCATGAGTTCGTTTGCCGTGTGGTCGCCCTCGGCCCGGGTGCGGAAAAGCGCGGCGTGGCGGTCGGCGACCGGGTGATTTCCGAACAGATCGTACCGTGCTGGGGTTGCCGCTTCTGCAACCATGGCCAGTACTGGATGTGCCAGAAGCACGACCTGTATGGCTTCCAGAACAATGTGCAGGGCGCCATGGCTCAGTACATGATCTTTACCAAGGAAGGCATCATTCACAAAGTGCCGGAATCCATCGCCCCCGACGAAGCGATCCTGATCGAGCCATTGGCCTGCTCGCTGCACGCAGCGGAGCGCGCCAACGTCGACCATGACGACATCGTGGTGGTCGCCGGCGCCGGCACCCTGGGCCTGGGCATCATCGGCGCGGTGCGCTTGCGCAACCCGAAAAAGCTTATTGTGCTGGACATGAAACCCGAACGCGCCGCCCTCGCCCTGCGCATGGGCGCCGACGAAGTCTGGAACCCCGCCGAGGTCGATGTGCTGGCGAAAATCCGCGAGATTACCGACGGCTACGGCTGCGACATCTATATCGAAGCCACCGGGCATCACAAGGCGGTGAACCAGGGGTTGGCGATGCTGCGCAAGCTGGGGCGCTTCGTCGAGTTCAGCGTATTCAATGACGAGGCCACGGTGGATTGGTCGATCATCGGCGACCGCAAGGAACTGGATATTCTCGGCTCGCACCTGGGGCCGTATATGTACCCCAGGGCCATCGACTTTATCGGCAACCGCAAGATCGACATGCGCGATGTGGTGACCCACAAGTTTGCGCTGGCGGACTTCAAGGAGGCGTTTGCAGTGATGGAACGCGGCGATAAATCGCTGAAGGTTGTGCTCGAACCCTGATTGCAGCGACAACACACAACCCTGTGGGAGCTGGCTTGCCTGCGATGACGGTGCACCAGATAAAAATGCGCCAACTGACACACCGCCATCGCAGGCAAGCCAGCTCCCACAGGGGAATAGTGCCGCCCCTTACAACAAGAACACAGGAACCCGCGTTATGAATCGAGTCATCAACGATCCCGACCAAGTGGTCGAAGACATGCTGCGCGGCATCCTGGTCGCGCACCCTGAACTGCGTCAGTACGAAACCAACACACGGGTCATCGTCAAGGCTCGGCCCTCCGGCCAGGGCCGGGTCGGCATCGTCACCGGGGGCGGCTCCGGGCATGAACCGGCGTTCCTCGGGTACGTCGGCCCGGGCCTGGTGGATGCCGTCGCCGTCGGTGAGATTTTTTCCTCACCCACTGCCAAGAGTTTTTTCGACGCCTTCCGCGCCGCCGACCATGGCGCAGGCGTCGCCTGCCTGTATGGCAACTACGCGGGCGACAATATGAACGTCAAGCTGGCGATGAAGATGGCCGCCAGCAAAGATATGCGCATCCGCACGGTGGTCGCCAACGACGACGTGGCGTCCGCGCCCAAGGCCGATATCGCCAAGCGTCGCGGCGTGGCCGGGGAAATCTTCATGTGGAAGATCGGCGGTGCCGCCGCCGCCCAGCATTACGATTTGGACGGGGTCATACGTGTCGCGCAGAAAACCGTCGATCAGTGCCGCTCAATCGGCATCGGCCTTACGCCCTGCACCATCGCCGCCGTGGGCAAGCCGAACTTCCAGATCCCCGACGGCCAAATGGAATTGGGCATCGGCCATCATGGCGAGCCGGGCATCGAAGTCATCCCGATTGAACCGGCCGCCGCCATGGCCGAGCGGATGCTGGCGCCAATCCTGGCCGACCGCGATTTCAGCCAGGACGACAGTGTAGTGGTGCTGGTCTCGGGCCTTGGCGCTACACCCGTCATGGAGCTGTATATTTTCTATGCCGAGGTGGAAAAACAACTCAAGGCCAAGGGCTTGAAAATTCACCGTTGCTACGTCGGCAACTACTTCACCTCCCTGGAAATGATGGGCGTGACCCTGACCCTGCTCGGCCTCGATGCCGAACTCAAAACCCTGATCGACCAACCCTGCCGTTCCATCGGCATGACACAGGCGGAGTGAACCATGAGCCAGCACTTTTCCACCCATGACGGCAGCGCCATCGTCGCCGACCTGGTCAGCGTGATCGTGGCCAACCGTGAATACCTCAGCGAAGTCGACGGCGCCATTGGCGATGGTGACCACGGCATCAACATGGCCAAGGGTTTCGCCCATTGTGGTCGTACCATCGAAGGGCGCCAATTGACCCTGGCCGAGGCGCTGGACGAATTGACCCTGAGCCTGATGGAAGGCATCGGCGGCTCCATGGGGCCGTTATATGGCAGCCTGTTTATCGGCATGGCCGATCAAGTGCGCAGCAGCGAGAAGATTGACGCCGCCACCTTCGCCCAGCTGCTGCGCGGGGGCTTGACCTCGTTGCAGGACATCACCGAAGCCGGTGTGGGCGACAAGTGCTTGATGGATACGTTGATTCCGGCGGTGGAGGCGTTTGAACGGGCTCATGGGTCTGGGGCTTCGTTCAACGATGCACTCGATGCGATGAAAAGCGCCGCTTCTCAAGGGCGGGATTCGACCAAGGACCTGGTGGCCAAGATTGGCCGGGCCAGTCGTTTGGGTGAGCGTTCACTCGGGGTGCTGGATGCCGGAGCGGTGTCGTGCTGCCTGATCCTTACGCAGTTGGCGGACTCTATTCAGCCTCGCCTGGTCTGATCTTGCCCAGGGCCCTGTAGGAGCGAGCTTGCTCGCGAAAAACTCACAAACGCCACGTTTATTCAGGAAACACGCGTTATCGTTGACATTTTTCGCGAGCAAGCTCGCTCCTACAGAAGGTGCTTCACACCTGGTTCACCCGTGTTTTCAGTGGCGGCTTACCAGAACCGCTGCTGGGTCAACCGGCTCCACCAGGTCAACAGCACCCGGTCCACCGAACCACTGGCCGCCAGGCCCACGCGCTCTTGCAGGCTCTTACGCTCGGCATAGTGCAAGTGGAACACTTCGGCGGTCTTGGCCTTGGTGGCCAGGTATTCGTCGCTGGTTTGCAGCTCATCGACCAGCTGTTTGTCGAGGGCGGCAACACCCAGCCACACTTCACCGGTCGCCACCTCGTCAATCGCCAGCTGTGGGCGGTAGCGCGAGACGAAGTTCTTGAACAACTGGTGGGTGATATCCAGATCTTCCTGGAATTTCTCCCGGCCTTTCTCGGTATTTTCGCCAAACACCGTAAGGGTGCGCTTGTATTCACCGGCGGTCAGCACTTCGAAGTCGATGTCGTGCTTTTTCAGCAGGCGGTTGACGTTGGGCAACTGCGCCACCACGCCAATGGAGCCGAGTATGGCGAAGGGTGCACTGATAATCTTCTCGCCGATGCACGCCATCATGTAGCCACCGCTGGCCGCCACTTTGTCGATGCACACGGTCAACGGCACGCCGGCCTGGCGAATACGCGCCAGTTGCGACGAAGCGAGGCCATAGCTGTGCACCATGCCGCCGCCGCTTTCCAGGCGCAGCACCACTTCATCCTTGGGGGTGGCCAGGCTCAGCAGTGCAGTGATTTCGTGGCGCAGGCTTTCGGTGGCCGACGCCTTGATGTCGCCATTGAAATCCAGCACAAACACCCGTGGTTTGACCTCGGGCTTCTTCTTGTCTTTCTTCTTTTCGGCTTTGCTTTCAGACTTGCGCAGCGCCTTGAGCTGGTCCTTGTCGAGCAGGCTCGACTCCAGGCGCTCGCGCAGGCCCTTGTAGAAATCGTTCAGCTTGCTGACCTGTAATTGGCCGGCGGCTTTACGACGACCCTTGCTGCGCAGCGCTGCGAAGCTGATCAATACCACCAGAATAGCGACCACCAGGGTGACGGTCTTCGCCAAAAAGCTCGCGTATTCGGCCAAAAAATCCATATGTCTCCTTAAGAATGCACTGCGCCAGGCGCGGATGGCCCCAGCATACCGACGCCACTGCGTTGGAGCCAGTGATCAAACCGCCAGCAGGTGGGCTCCAACGGGCTTTTAAAACAAGCGTATGTTTTTTCATTGACAGCTCGCAGGCATCCTCATAACCTCGCCAGACTTTCAACGTACCGGGAAAACGGACGTGGGCAGCATCTATCTGATTCGACATGGCCAAGCCTCCTTCGGTGCAGACGACTATGACGTCCTGTCGCCCGTCGGTGTGGAACAGGCGCAAGTGCTCGGTCGCCATCTGGCAGACCTGGGCCTCGTGTTCGATCGCTGCATTGCCGGCGACCTGCGTCGCCAGCAGCACACCGCTACCGCTACGTTCGATCAATACAGCGCCCTGGGCCTGCCGGTGCCGATGCTGGAAACCGACAGCGCCTTTAATGAATTCGACGGCGAAGCCATCATTCGCGGCCTGCTGCCTGATTTACTCGGCAGCGAGCCCGATGCCATGCATATCCTGCGCAATGGCCCGCAGAACCGCAGCGAGTTCCAGCGCATCTTCGCTCTGATCATCGAGCGCTGGCTGGCCGGCACCTATGACCCACCGGGGCTGGAAAGTTGGCTGGGGTTTGTCGAGCGGGTCCAGGGTGGCCTGCAGCGCATCCTTGACGCCGCCCGGAGCGCCGACAAAATCGCAGTGTTCACGTCCGGCGGCACCATCACCGCCCTGCTTCACCTGATTACCCGAATGCCTGCCGCGCAGGCGTTTGAAATGAACTGGCAAATTGTAAACACCTCGCTCAACCAGCTGAAATTCCGCGGTCGCGAGGTGGCACTGGCTTCCTTCAACAGTCATGCCCACCTGCAACTGTTGAAGGCGCCGCAGCTCATCACTTTCCGATGAGCTGCGGCCAACCGTGACCCCAAGGTCACTGGACTCACCATAAAGGATCGAAACCATGACTGACGTAGCCAAAGCTGTAGAAGCAATGAAAGCCAAATTCAACCCAGGCGCTGCCGAAGGCCTGGACCTGGTGTTCGGTTTCCGTATCGACGACACCAAGAATTTTTCGCTGGTGGTCAAGGACAAGACCTGCGAACTCAAAGAAGGTGAAAACCCTGACGCTCAGGTCACCCTGGTGATGGACAGCGAGACTCTGGAAGGCATCGTCGACGGTTCCACCGACGGCATGCAAGCATTCATGGGCGGCAAATTGCGCACCGAAGGCGACATGATGCTGGCGATGAAATTAAGCGAACTGTTCCCTTCCTGATTCGGGGTAACTGCGCTCAAACTATCCCGCCTTCACAGGCGGGATTTTTTTGCCTGTACGTTCGGCCCGGTCACCAACCGTCTCTCAACATCCGCAGCTCCAAATGCTGCAATAACATAATGGTTTTGCCATCCACGATGTCGCCGCTCTGCACCATCGCCAGTGCCTGCTCGAACCCCAGCTCCAATACCTCGATGTCCTCGCCTTCTTCTTCCAGCCCGCCGCCCGCCCCTACACGATCCCCCGGCTGATACTCGCCGATAAAAAAGTGAATTCGCTCGGTTACCGAGCCCGGGCTCATGAACGCCGCGTAGATTTTTTCCACGTGGCCCACGCGGTAGCCGGTCTCTTCTTCGGCTTCCAGGCGTATGCGCTCTTCGGGGCTGGCGTTGTCGAGCAAGCCGGCCGCCGCTTCGATCAGGTAGCCGGAGTAATCGTTGACGAACGTCGGCATACGGAACTGGCGAATCAGCAGCACCGTGCGGTGCTCGCGGTTGTACAAGAGGATCGTTGCGCCGTTGCCCCGGTCGTAGACCTCACGCGTCTGGGCTTGCCAGCTGCCGTCGCGACGGCGCAGGTCGAAGCTGTATTTCTTCAACAGGTACCAGTTGTCCGAAAGGGTTTCTTCGGCGGTGATGCGCACGGGGCTGCTGTTCATGGATGGGCCTATGCAGGTGGAGCAGAGAGCGGTTTTACCTGCGCAAACTACAGGGTTTGCTCTGCTGTGAAGCTGCCCACCCTAGCAACTCACACCCGTGTTGTTCAATGCTGTAACACTTTCACCTTTCACGATCGTCGTATTAATACCTGCGCTCGCGAGCCTTCTGGTAAAACCCGTGCTTCGCCTTTGTCCTGGAGCCTTCATGCTATCCCGTTTTATCACCCGCCTGGGCCTGCGCTGGCTGCCCTTGCTGTGCATGGCCGCGTTGGTCATCGGCCTGCCGGTCGGCTGCGCTGTGCTGCAACACAAGGAACGCGAACTGGTGTTTCGCATCGAACCGGGGACGGCCAGCTGGTACACCGGCCTGCCCAAGGCCGTGCAGGAGTTCGAACTCAAGCCCGCCAGTTTCAAGTCGGGGCAGAACATTCATGGCTGGTGGTACCCGGCCGCGAACAAAGACGCACCGGCCATCCTCTACCTGCACGGGGTGCGCTGGAACCTCACGGGCCAGCTGTTTCGCATCGAGCAATTGCACGCACTGGGCTTCTCGGTGCTGGCCATCGACTATCGCGGCTTTGGCCAAAGCCAGGGCGACTTGCCATCCGAGACCACGGTCAACGAAGACGCACGCATCGCCTGGGAACGCTTCCAGATCCTGCAGCCAGACCCGGGCAAGCGTCTGATCTATGGGCACTCACTGGGAGGTGCAGTCGCTATCGATCTCGCCGCTGAGCTGGGCAAGCAAGTGCCACTGCCGGTACGCGGGCTGGTGATCGAATCCACGTTCACCTCTTTGGCGGATGTGGCCACGGCCGTTGCCAACACCTCGTTGCCGGTGCGCTGGCTGCTGTCGCAGAAGTTCGACTCCATCGACAAGATTGCCGACATCCACATGCCCTTGCTGGTGGTCCACGGCCTCGATGACCGCTATGTTCCACCGCGCTTCAGCCAGCAATTATTTGAAGCCGCCCAGCAACCCAAGCATTTGTTATTGGTGCCCGGTGCCAGCCATAACAACAGCATGAGCCTGGCCGGTCGCAGCTATGGCAAGGCGCTGGAAAACCTCATGCGCACGAAGATGCCCGCCCGCGTAGTGACACACTCCACAGGGCGCGACAACGCGTCATAAACATACATTTCGGCACTGGGTTCGCGCTTGGCTGTCAAGCGCAAACCCTGCCCATGCTGGCCCGAAACTGAAGTTGATCAAATAATGATCTTCGCTCAAATCGCCAACGCTGCCGGGCCTTCGCAAAGTTATCCACAGAGATACCCACGGTTTTCGTGGACAACTCTTTTTATATTTTTACGTTTTTTTGCTCAGGCAGCACTTTCAGGAAAGGTGCCAGGCAGCAAAATTTCGCGATTCACATCGCGTATATCGTTATAGCCACACAACGCCATCGACACGTCCAACTCACGGGCGATGATATCGAGCGCCTTGGTCACACCCGCCTCGCCCATCGCCCCCAGGCCATACAAGTGCGGGCGACCGATCATGGTGCCCCTGGCGCCCAGCGCCATGGCCTTGAGCACGTCCTGGCCGGAACGAATGCCGCCGTCGAGCCACACTTCAATGCGGTTGCCCACGGCTTCAACAATGGCCGGCAACTGGCTGATACTCGACGGCGCGCCATCGAGTTGCCGACCACCGTGGTTGCTCACCACTAACGCATCCGCGCCGGAGTCGGCCGCCAGCCGCGCATCCTCCACATCGAGGATGCCCTTGATGATCAACTTGCCGCCCCAGCACTTCTTGATCCACTCCACATCGTCCCAACTCAGGCGCGGGTCAAATTGCTGGGCCGTCCAGGATGACAGCGAACTCATATCGGCCACGCCCTTCACGTGCCCGACGATATTGCCGAAGCCACGCCGCTGGGTGCCGAGCATACCCATGACCCAGCGCGGCTTGGTCATCATGTTGAGGAGATTGGGCAGGGTCAGTTTGGGCGGCGCCGACAAGCCATTGATCAAGTCTTTGTGGCGTTGCCCCAGGATCTGTAGGTCCAGTGTCAGCACCAGCGCATCCACCCCGGCAGCCTTGGCGCGTTCGATCAGTTGCTCGATAAACCCACGGTCGCGCATCACATAAAGCTGGAACCAAAAGGGCTGACCGACATGCTCGGCAATGTCTTCCAGCGAGCAAATACTCATGGTCGACAAGGTGTAGCGCAGGCCGAACGCCGCCGCAGCGCGGGCGGTCAGGATTTCGCCATCGGCATGTTGCATACCGGCCAGGCCGGTAGGTGCCAGGGCCACGGGCATGGCCATGTCCTGGCCAATCATGCTGGCGCGGATCGAACGCTCATCGATATTGCGCGCCACGCGCTGGCGGAACTTGATGCGCGCAAAATCGCTTTCATTGGCGCGGTAGGTGCTCTCAGTCCAGGAGCCGGAATCGGCGTAGTCGTAGAACATCCGGGGCACACGCTTTTGCGCCAGCTTGCGTAAGTCTTCGATGGTTGTGATCAACGACATCGGGTCACCTCTCCCTGAACTGAACACAGAGAGTAACCGGCCATCGCCCAGGCAACCAGCCGTTGCGTTTATCGCAGCCGGTGATTAATCTCGCATAAACCCGCAATAAAGCGCACAAACATGCACAACGCCCATCAAGCCATCGACCTGCCCTCTCTGCGTAAACAAAAGATCCTGTTGCTGCTTGAACGCGACGGCAGGGTCACCGCCTCGGAGCTGGTCGAGCATTTCGCCGTGTCCCAGGACACCATTCGCCGCGACCTCGGCGAACTCGCCGCCGCGGGTTTATTGCAGCGCGTGCACGGCGGCGCCCTGCCCCGGCCCAGGGACACCGGCAAGGACTTCTTTACCCGTGTCGGCGAGACTACCGAGGTCAAACGCCACCTTGCACGTCTGGCGGCGGAGCGGGTTGAAGATGGCCAGATCGTGCTGTTCGATTCCGGCTCCACCACCTTGCAAATCGCTCAGTCATTGCCGCACACCATTCACCTGACCGTGGTCACCCCGTCGCCGATGATTGCCATCGCCCTGGCGGACCATCCGCATGTAAAGGTGATCCTGGCTGGCGGCCAACTCAATCCCGCCACCCTTTCAACCGGCGGCCATGAAGCGCTGCGCCTGATCCAGAGCATCAAGGCCGACCTGCTGTTTACCGGCGTCTGCGCACTGCATCCCCAAGTGGGCATTACCTCGCTGCACTTCGCCGAGGTGGCGGTCAAGCAAGCCTTGATCGACAGCGCGTCCCAGGTGGTGGCGGTGACAACCTCAGACAAACTCGGTGCGGTGGAACCGTTTGTGGTGGCGCCGTGCAGTCGTATTCATACGCTGATTACCGAGTGGGATGCGCCGGAGGTGGAGGCATATGAGCAATCAGGCGTGGAAGTGCTGCGGGTGGAGATTTGATTGCAGCATCAGCGATTAGTCATATTCATCATGAGATTGATTGCATCCTGGACCGTGGTTATTTTTTCGCTTACCTCGTCGGGAATTTCGAGCCCAAACTCGTCCTCCAAAGCCATTACGAATTCAACCGCATCCAAAGAGCTAGCACCCAGATCGTCCATCAAAGATGCTTCGTTTCTAAGCTGGGCCACATCAATCCCTACCTGCTCACTCGCTATTTTTCTGACGCGTTGCTCTATATCACTCATTTTTGCATACCCTTGCTCAACGTTATCGAAACCACTTTTTTACCGGTTTAAAGCCGTTTGAAGCAGGCTTATAAACGCCTTTGAATATACGCACAGGTAAAAACGCTGCTACTGTCAGAATTGGCAGTCGGCTAGATCGATAAGCAATAAGCAATAAGCAATAAGCAATAAGCAATCGGTGTTTATCCGCTGAATCGTTTGATGCCTGGAAACCTTCCGTTCAGGCCAAATACAGAGTTCTGCCCAACGGCCGGTTACTTTGAAATGAACCCAAAAGTACCACCACTCGGCTCCTCGCCCAGGCTCCAACCGGCACGGCCCTCGTACAGGGTCGGCATCAAAACAACACCTGCGCCGCATCACGCCCCTCCTCCTCAACGATCACCTTGTACGCCTGGGCGGCGATGGGTGCCTGAATGCGCCGCGCTGATGGAATGGGCCATGCTCAATGCCCCTTGTAAGGGCCTCCAAACAGTGGCGGCCTTATGCAGCAGAACACGCTGAATTTGAATGGGTTCAAGGAAATTGCCACACCTGACCGTCGGGCAATCGCGCGCAAAAAAAATTAAACCTTTTGCTCGGCACCCCGCTCAACTCTTGGGTACGGCATCACGCCATTTCCTGAGGAGAGACACCATGACCACTCGACTGATGAAACAAATGGGCCTGACCTTCGCACTGGTTGCCGGCTCGATGTCTACTGCGATGGCAGCCACGTCCAACGACTTTGTCGACAACGCCGCCGAGGGCGGCATTACCGAGGTGGAAGCCGGCAAGCTGGCGCTGGAAAAAAGCAGCTCGGCAGACATCAAAACCTTCGCGCAGCACATGGTGACCGACCATACCAAAGCCAATAACGAGCTCATGACTCTGGCAAAAAAACTTGATATCGAGGTGCCGGATGACGCCGCCCTGACCGACAAGGCGAAGAAAGCGATTCTGGAAATGCGCGATGAGTCGTTCGACAAGGCCTACGCCAACAACCAGGTGGCCGCCCATGAAAAAACCGTCGAACTGTTCAAGAAAGAAGCGGCCTCTTCGGACAACGCCGAGCTGAAAGCTTTCGCTGCCAAGACGCTGCCGACCCTTGAGGCTCATTTGAAAATGGCCAAGGAACTGCAAAGCAAATACGCCAAGTAATTAACCTGACACAGGAGGCATCTGAATATGAGTTCGCAACTCACAGGCAAGAAAATCCTCGTTATCACGTCCAACACCGGAATCGAGCGCGACGAGCTGCTCAAACCCCTGGAAACCCTGCGTGGCTACGGCGCGACCGTGACGCACGCCTCCAGCAAGGGCGGCACCACCCAGACCTTTGTCGGCGATACAGAAAAGGACGGGACTGTAGAGTCCGATGTGCAATTGTCTGATGTGGTCGGCGGTAACTTTGATGCACTGGTCATCCCGGGCGGGACGGTGAATGCCGACACCTTGCGCCAGGACGCCGCGGCGTTGCGCTTGATCAACGAGTTCGCTCAGGCAGGCAAGACCATTGCCGCGATCTGCCACGGGCCGTGGACGCTGATCGACGCCGGCGTGGTCAAGGGTAAAACCCTGACCTCGTACAAAAGCGTGCGCATAGACCTGGAAAACGCTGGCGCTGCCGGCGTGGTGGATGCCGAGGTCAAGGAATGCAAAGCCAATGGCTGGACCTTGATCACCTCGCGTACACCGGACGATTTGCCCGCATTCAATGAGGCGATTGCCAAGGCTGTGGCGGGCTGATCCTCACTAACGAATGACAACAGGCGCCCATGGGGCGCCTGTTTTTATAGGGCTCACCGACTCAGCTCTTGCGATGCTCTGCCATCTCGCGCTTGGGCCCGAACATCGCCCATGCGATCAACCCCAACAGCGGCACAAAAACCAGCACCACCACCCACAGTCCCTTGGTCTCCCAGCCACCGGTACTGCGCAGGACGATATTGATCGCCCACAGTTCCAACAGCAGCAGAATCACTGCCAATATGATCCAGATATATTCTATTTGCATGATTCACCTCCTGAGGTCTAAAGGTTAGGTCAAGCAGATCGCTCAAGGGTTCCATTAGAATTTTCAGGCAAGGCTTACGAGCCGCCGGCAGGCGTGCGTTGTGCAATCCCCAAAGGACCAGACCATGCAAGCTGCACGACAACCACGCCTAAATAAACGCCTATCTATTTGATTTAAATAGTGATTTAACCTCAATGAAAGTTGGTATGGCTGATGCAAATCTCTCACTACGAGGCGTGCGTTTCGACATGCCCGACCACTACCCGTGAGGTTGCACATGAATGCCATCGATCTGCTAAAAGCCGACCATGAACGCGTCAAGACCCTGCTGACCCAACTGAGCGAATCCACCGAGCGCGGGGTTAAAAAGCGCACCGAGTTGCTCGCCAAGCTCGAGATGGAAATCACCCTGCACACCCAGCTTGAAGAAGAAATCCTGTATCCCGCTTTCAGGAAAGCCGGCGGCAAGGAACAGGAGGTCATGTATCACGAGGCCAAGGAAGAGCACCGCACCGTCGACGCGCTGGTGCTGCCCGACCTGAAGCAGACCGAGCCCTCCTCCACCGAGTTTTCCGGACGTGTGAAAGTGCTTAAGGAATTGCTTGAGCACCACATCGAAGAAGAGGAATCGGAGATGTTTCCCCAGGCGAAAAAACTGCTGGGCAAGGCCACACTTGAAGAACTGGGGACCGAAATGGAGGCAATGAAAGCGGCCTACAAAAAAGCCTCGACCAACAAACCCCTCGCAGCCTGACAGACCCGCCAATCAAAGCTCAAGCGACAGCCCCACGGGGTCTGTCGCGCTATCGAGCTTCACCAGTGATTTCTCCTCGCCTACTCGGCGACCCGGCCGACCGAGCCGGCCTGCAGGCCCATGCTAGCGTGCCATTGCCCATGGCATTGGCACTGGGCTTTCAGGAGATTCACCACAATGGACACGCATTCGCCCACCTACACCAGGCTCTTCAAGGAAGACTGGGAGCTGCTTTGCTCGGCTTCCTCCATGGCTGCCATCGATTCCCCCGTCGCCTACTTAAAGGCGCTGTATGTATTTGCCCAGACGCTTGAAAACAGCGCAAACGGCCAGACCGGCAAAGTCACCCTGGACCAGCGGCGACCTGAGCTCAAGGCATTGCCCATCGATGAACGCAGCCTGACGGCTGTGATCCCCCAACTGTCGATCATTAATGAAACCCTTGCCCACCAGATCGACACATACCTTACAACGACTGCGGGTGAAAACCGTGGACGCTCGCTTGATACGGTGCTCGGCCTTCAACGCTTTCCATTCGCCCTGCCGTTTGAACGAGCCCATCGGCAATGCTGGCTCAGCTTGTCCGCAGGTAAGCCGCAACTGGGGGAACTCAGTTATCGCATCAGTCTGAAGCTGCCCACTACCCAACGTGCTCAGAACGCCTACGGCGTGATCAGGCACCCAGCCTATGAAGCACAGCGATTGCTGTGCGGCTTGAGCCCTGCACAGCAAAACTTGTTGACGGAACCCTTTCTGGATGGCTCGGGTAACTTGCACGCCACTGAATTTTTCGCGCGGCACTACGGCCTCCAGGAGGAGTCGCTCAGGGAGATACCCCACTGGCTGCACCAAACCGAACTGACTCACGACCAGGCCCAGGCATTACTGGCCTGCGGCAAGGACCTGCCGGTGCTCTCGGGCAATGTATCTGCCGCCGCACTGCCAAGGCGATCCGCCCGGCGACAGATCCATGAACGGGCAGCCTACGTGAACGGCCCGATAACCGAGAATGCCCAGACGCAGCAACCGCTGTCGATAGCGAACGCCGAACTGCAAAACACCTCATGGAACCGCTACCAGCGCCTGCACCGAATGATTCGCCTGCAACGCTGGACGCAACTGCCGTTTGAGGCGCTGGACGCACTGTTGATCAGCGTGGTGCGGCGTGAGCAGGACGCTGATCTGCATCAGCCCTGTAACGACAATACCCTGCGGGCGCTGGGTGTCTACCGCTACCTGGAGCGGCGTTACGGCCTGCCACTTGAAGGGTTCGCGGCGATGCTGGATGAACTCCCTGTGTGGGCGTCGGGCAATCGCCTGTCGCTGTATGACCAGGTGTTCAACCACGCTTCAATGCCAGGCGAGACACTGCGGGTGGATGTGCCGAATTTGGCGCTGCATGAAGCGCTGCCGGACAACATTCGACATCGGCTGTGTGCGGGTCTGAACCTTGGGGACACCCCCGACGCCTTGCATTGGGTGATCGGCCAGGCGCGTCGATACCTGCCTTCGCCTTGCCCGACGCTGACGTTCTATAGCGCCCTGTATCGCCAGGCCCGTATCGCACGGTTGTTCGGGCTCTCGGTGCTCGACAGTCATCACGTGGCGGCACTGCTCGGCGGGACGGATTACACGGTCCAACTGGTCAACCCCTCACTGCGCCGCTCCGGCGTCAACGCACCGCCAGACATGCTCGATGTGCTGATGCAAATGGATTGGCTGGTCGGTTGGCTCAAGGACACACGCCAATCGGTTGACCAGCTTCGCCGCCGATTAGTCCTGGAGCCGGACATACAGCCGGCCCAGATCCAGGCGTACCTCAACCAGCTCGATGACCTGGTGCAATTGACCCGACAGGGACTGCTGGCGCCAGAAGACATCGCCGACCTTACGCTGCCCCAGCCCGAGCCTGACACCAGGTCCGCGCCCATTCCCTGGCATGCCCTCATTGTTCAGGGCCTGCTGCACAGCCACCCCCAGCTCAAGCCGTCAGCCCCCACGGAACTGCCCAGGACACTGGTGCAACTCATTGAAGCTCGAACCCTGAGCCTGGACCCGGACCGCAACGCGACCCAGCACGCCGTTGCCAAACACGCAATAACCAAGAAGCTGGGCGAGTTCTATCGGCAGCTGCAGCCCTTGAAGGACAAAATCGATGCGCTGTTCGGCACCCCGTCGAATGTGCCTGGCGATCCGGCACTGCACCTGCAATCGCGCAGGCTCGCCGCCCGCCAGATTGCGCGTACGGCCACTGCGCAATCCCACCTGGACCTGGTCAAACATCTGCTGCTGCTGTTGCCGGACGCCGAAGGGTTATTGGAGCTGGCGGTGAGCCGCCAGACCCTGTACACCTTTTTGCTCCACCCGCACTGGTTGAGCCAGGAGCAGACGCAAGGCTCGCTGCTCAAGCTGACATTGAACACGCTGTACCTGCTGCAGCGCTTTGCCCACTGCCTCGACACCTATGGGCTGGCCCAGGACAGCGTGCTCGATTATCTGCAACGCGCCCACACACCCTCTCCGGCCGGCGTCGACACCTCTGCCACCACACGACTGGCCGCCCTGCTCAAGTGGGAGGTCGGCGAGATTGAGCATCTGGCCGCCCATCTGCCGAACAAACAGGTAAACACCCTGGCCGACCTGGACTGGATCCTGCGTTGCCACCAAGCCGTCAGGGACACCGGGCTCTGCGCCAAAACCCTGCTCAAGGCAACCGACCTGCACGCCACGTTGATGAACGAGGACTGGCGACACCTCGGTTCGGCATTGATCACTACCGCCCCATAACACCGCTTTGTTTCGACCGGATCAAGGAATGACCATGTCTGCCCCCATCACCCAACACCTCAACGAACAGCTGCGCGACGCGATGCTGGCGTTCTACATGCACACCGTACTGCCCGAAGACCCCGTCGTGCAGACACTGCAACCGACCTACACCTTAAAGCGCGTCGACGATGTCTACACCTACTGGCTGCTCGACCCCCAGGTCAGCCACGCGGTGCCCACCACCCGTATTGCCAGCGCGATTGCCAGCCTTCAGCAATACATCAACGCGATATACCTGGGCCTCGAACCCGGTTATGAGCAAACGGGGATGAGCGCTGCCCAGCAGACCGAATGGCGAGACACCTTGCTGACCTACTCGCTGTGGCGTGCCAACCAGCAACTTCGCCACTACCCGGCCAGTTACCTGAGTCCCACCCTGCGCCACGACAAGAGCGACAGTTTCAGGCAGCTGGAAGACGAGTTGAACCAGTTCCGGACCGAGCCGGCATCGCTCTTGAAGGCTGTCCACGGTTACCTCAATCGCTTCGAAGAGCTCGCCAATATCAGAACCCTCAATGGCTATATCGATGGCGACAAGGACAGCTTCGCCAGCAGTACCTATTACTTCGTTGGCAAATCCAGCTCTGAAAACACCTATTACTGGCGCACGCTGGCGATGTCTGAGCGCTCGGCCGAGGACGACGCTCCCAACCCAACGGCCTGGTCGGGATGGGAAAAAATCCACCTGTCCATCGACGACAATGTTCCCGAACAGACGATTCGCCCAGTGGTGTTCAATGGCCGTCTTTTCCTGGTGTGGGCCCAGTGCATCAATCCGACGTCCTCCACCAAAGACATCACACCGTTTGGACGCGGCGACGTTGAGTCCGACAAGGAATACCAGCAGCGCCTGGATACCCGGGTAAAAACTACCTACCTGCAGTTTCGGCTGTACTTCTCGTTCAAAAAGCTCGATGACAGCTGGAGCACGCCGCAACTGTGCATCCAGGAATACAGCATCGCCAAAGACCTCGACGAGTTGAGTTCAGAGGACTTGATGAGTGCCACCCACACGATTGCCGTTGTCGACAATAACGCCCACGCACCGTCGCTGTTTCTGGGCCTCATCGCCCATCCGAACGCGCGAGCACCCGCGCAGAACAACGGCAGCCATCGAAATTTTTACCAAGCCATTCGTGTGGACGAATACTTCAACACCCATTGGCTTGAGAGCATCGGCAGCACGCGCAAGACGCGCATGTGGCTCAATGAGTCCGACCTGGAACTGGCGGGGCGCTACCTGGCCATGTTTGCACACCACAACCACGAAAGGTTTCAGTTCAGGGCCACAAAAACCGCTCATGTAAATGTGGAGGGCTTAACCCATGACGCGCCGCACAGCACTGCCGGCGGCTGGAATTATGCAGGCCACCAGAACAAGATCCGTGCGCTGACGAGCGCCGATATCAAGTTCAACACCACGACCTCCATACTGGAGGTGACGACCCGGCTCGCAGAAGGCTTTGAACCGCATCGCACCCTGCTCTTCCACTACGACAAAGAGTTGGTCACGTTTACCCTGACCCTGAGTACAGACGGCGTGCCCCCGGCAAATGACACGGTGAAGTTGATCGCCACCTCACAGATCCATCTCAAGAGCGCCGTACTCGTTGACTTGCACTCCGTGCAAATCGAGCTGAGCCTCAAGTGCCAGAAAACCGGAGTCGAACAGGTTGACTTTATTCGCGATGAAAGCAATAAACCGTTCATCCTTGCCCTACCCCCGAAAAAAAATGACAGCACCAACCCGGATTCAGTCACCCTGGACCTGGACGGGAAATACATTTCACGCGAGGCCTTTGAGTATTTTTCCAACGCGCCGGAATCGACTTACCTGGTTTCGCTGACATTCTATAAAAATCGCGACTCAATACCGGACCATCAGCACGACTTGTTCGTGGGCGCTGCCACTCTCTATCAAATACAACGTCTGTACAGGCCCGTACTGATGTATATGAAACAAGCCAATGCTGGTTTTCCGGAAACCCTCAACAGGAGCAATACCGTGCTGGTCGGGCACGCCGAACACTCGCGCCGTAACCTGCGCGATGCCTTCACCGAACTGTCCATAAAGCATTTTTTTGACGTGCCGATCGAGTTCTCGCCGCAGACGATGAGGCCTTATGGCGAGGACCCCGGCAACCCTCCCTCGGCCTCATTAACCCTTATCCACGGCGTGTTGATACTGGACAGCGATGTGCGCTATCCCTCGCCCACCATTCTGGGCTATGCGCTGAAAACCGCCACATTCACGCTCGCCCCTCCGAGCCGTCCTCCTGTCATCCCGCTGGCCCCGCGTATTCGTCGGCTCACATCGGCACCCTATGGGACGGCGGAGTTCATCGATTTCAACGCCAGCGCCATCGAGCACGGCGTTACGCCTGCGCACAAGCGTGCGCCCATTCGTACCAACACCTGTGTCGCGGGCCTGCTGACCAAAACCGCGGGGGTCGATGTGCACCACGTGTTCTCCTTGCCCATGGACGCCTGGCGTGAACCACCGCTGGCGGGCGAAAAGGATCACAGCCTGCTGGACTTCCAGGGGGCCCATGGTGCGTATTACTGGGAGCTGTTTCTTTACCTGCCCTGGTTGTTGGCGCACCGCTTGAACCTGGAACAGCAATATGCCGACGCCGAAGTCTGGATACGCTTTCTGTTCGATCCCGCACGCCAGTCCGCCCATTGGCGTCAGCCAATGCTGTTGGCCGACACCACACTCCAACCCAGCCAGACCTTGCTTTGTGCTCATCGACTGGCCAAAAGCAGCCCCGTGCATTTTCGCCAGGCGCTTTACCTGTTGTATGTCGATATCCTGCTTAATCGCGGTGATGCGGCCTACCGGCAAATGAGCCGCGACAGCCTGGCCGAAGCCAAGCTGTGGTACATCCGCGCCAAAGGATTACTGGGGCCACGCCCACCGTTCAACGCTGTCGATCCCTGGGTGACCACCACCCTGGACCAGCTGCAAAGCCCCTCGGCACTTGGAACAACGCCACTGCCTGCCGGCACAGCACGGCTGTGCCGATCCCTGAGCCCGGACCTGCTGACGCGCTGGGACAAGGTCGATGCGCGCCTGTACAACCTTCGCCATCACCTTGACCTGACCGGCAAGCCCATGAGCCTGCCGCTCTACGCCGCCACATTGACGCCCCAGGCGCTGCTGGCCACCTATCAGCAAGTCACCGTCGCCACCAGCGTGCAAACATCGCTGCGTACTGCACAAGCCGGGCACTATCGCTTCAAGGTCGTACTGGCCCACGCCTTGCAGGCCGTCGATAACCTGATCCAGTTGGGAGCGACCTTGCTGTCACTGTTGGAGCGCAAGGAGCAGGCTCACTCTGTAGAATCCCAGCAACAACAGGCCTGGGACCTGGCCAGGTTAGCCGTCGAGCAACAAGCCCAGGCCGTGCAGTTCGATAGCAGAAACAGGGATGCCCTGCTGGCCGGGCGGCGCATCGTCGAGGCCCGGGTCGCGTTCTTCGAGCAGCAACTCAAGGTCGGCATCAGCCCGGCAGAAGCCCAGGCCACCCAGGCGTATCAGGACAGCGCACACTGGGAAACGGCAGCCGCAGTTGCCCAGGCCGGCGCGGGCCTGGCGATGCTGATACCGAATATTTTCGGCACCTCCAATGGCGGCGTGCGTTACGAAGGTGCCTTTCATGCGCTGCAAGCCATGTCCCAAGGCATGGCCAACGAAAAGCGCGCCAACGCCGCCCACCTCGACCGCACCGACCTGTTCGCCCGCCGCGCCGCCGAGTGGGGCAATGCGCTGGAGCAGGCGCGCCTGGAACTGGCCCAGGTCGATGCACAACTGCTGGCCTACACCGAGCAAGAACAACATACCCGCCTGCAATTGCGCCTGGCCCAAACTGCGTTCACCCAGGCGCGAACCCTGTATGACCTGCTGGGTAAACGCTTTACCAACGCCCAGCTGTATCAATGGCTCAACGGCCAGCTTTCGACGTTCTACTACCAGGCGTATGACGCCACCCTGTCCCTGTGCCTGGCCGCCGAGGCGTGCTGGCAGGAAGAGCGCGCAGAGTGGGACAAGCACTTCATCCAAACCGGGCTCTGGGCGCGCCAATACCGTGGTCTCAGCGCCGGCGAAGCCCTCAAGCTGAATGTGCTGAAGATGAGCAGTGCCTACGCCACTCAGAACGAACGCCTGCTGGAGATCACCAAAACCGTGTCGTTGCGTCAGCTCCACGACCAGGACGCTTCAGCCACAGGCGATAAACCCTGGGCAACGCTTAAAGCCGAGCTGCTGAGTAACGGTACGCTGAGCTTCGAACTGACCCGCAAGCTGTTCGACGACGATTACCCTGGCCACTACCTGCGCAGGATCAAAAACGTCAGTGTCTCCCTGCCTGCCACCCTGGGTCCCTACGAAGACATCAAGGCCCTTCTGACCCAGACTGGCAATACCACGCACCTTGTGCCCACGTCTGATAAACCCGAGGTTGCCCCCAAGAAAGACTGGCGCGCCCGGCAGGAAATTGCCCTGTCCAACGGGCTCAACGACAGCGGCCTGTTCACCTTGAACTTCGACGGTGACGAACGTTACCTGCCGTTCGAATACACCGGCGCCATTTCCACCTGGCAACTGAGTTTTCCCAACCATACGCGACAACGAGCCCTGCTCGAATCCTTGACCGACATCATCGTGCACCTGCGTTACACCGCCAGGCACAGTGGAGGCCTGCGATGAGCATGCAGTCGTCCGATTTTTTGGAGCCGGCAATCCCGGCCCTGCCCAAGGGCGGCGGTGCCATCCAGGGTCCTGGCGTCAGCTGGGGGCCTGTCGGCTCACGGGGCGAGGCCAGCCTGGACGTGCCTTTGCCCATTTCGCCCGGACGCGGTTTCGACCCTGCGTTGAGCCTGGGGTATCGCAGCTCACAAGGCAATGGCCCGTTCGGGCTCGGCTGGGCGCTGTCGGCGGGCGCGATCAGCCGCGATACGCGCAAGGGTATCCCGGCCTACGGCGAAGGTGACCGCTTCGTCAGCCCCCAAGGTGTTGAGCTGATTCCCGAGCGCGACGCCCACGGCGAGATTCATGTCACCGCCTGCGCCCAATACAACGGCCTGCCCCTGAGTGAAGCGCATCGGGTGGTGCGCTATGTACCCATCGTCGAGGGCCGATTCGATCGAATCGAACATTGGACATCCGCCAGCGATACTGCCGGATTCTGGCTGGTGCAGGGTGCGGACGGCTGTGTGCATCTGTTCGGCAAAACCCTGCTCGCTCGCTGCGCCGACCCGCAAGACAGCCGCCATGTGGCCCAATGGCTGTTGCAGGAAAGCCTCAACCCCCTGGGAGAGCAGATTTATTACCACTACAAGCCCGAAGACCAGCACGCGCCAACTGCCAGGGATTACAGTGCGCAGCGTTACCTGGCCAGGGTGTGCTACGGCAACCTGCGGCACCGCGAACATTTGGCGCTATGGAACACCGATGTGCTCGCCGAGAACCAATGGCATTTCGAGCTGCTGCTGGACTACGGCGAACGTCACACCGAACTGAGCCAGGTGCCGACCTACGCCGAGCAACAGCCGTGGCTGTCGCGCAGCGACCCGTTCTGCAATTACGCCTACGGTTTTGAACTTGGCACCCAGCGGCTTTGCCGACAGATACTGATGTTTCATTACTTCCCGGGCGAGCCGAGCATGGGCGCCAACCCGGTACTGACCCGGCGACTGTTGCTCGAATACACCGACCGTCACGCCGCCGGCAATTGCCTGAATGCCTTGCACAACCAGGCGTATGACGCTCAGGGAACAGCAAGCGCCTGGCCCCCTCTGGAACTGGCCTACAGCCCCTTCAAGCCGGTACTGGAGCCCGCCCGCTACCAGCCGTTCGATGGCATGGCGGGTGTCAACGATGGTCAGCATTATCAACTGGTGGACCTGTACAACGACGGTCTGCCGGGCATCCTGCACCGTACCGACAAAAACTGGTATTACCGCGAACCGCTCAGGGCACCGCGTGCGTCCGGCCTCAATGCGGTGACCTACGGGCCATGGCAGGCACTGCCACGCATTCCCGTCGCCGACACTGCCCAGGCCACCCGTCAGGCCCTGGCGGACCTCAATGGTGACGGGCAGCTCGAATGGGTGGTGGCCCAGCCGGGCCTGAGTGGCTTTTTCACGCTCGATACCCAGCGACAATGGTCAAGTTTTACGCCGTTCGCGGCGCTGCCCCAGGAGTTTTTCCATCCCCACGGGCAACTCGCTGACCTGATGGGCAGCGGCCGCCTGGACCTTGTGTTGATCGGCAATCGCAGCGTGCGTCTGTATGCCCAACGCCAAAGCGAAGGGTATGGCGCCGGCCTCCAAGTGCCTCACGAACATACCGACGAGGGTCTGCCCACACTCAGCCATACACCGACCGAACTGGTCGCCTTCTGCGACCCGTTGGGCAGCGGTCAACAGCACTTGGTGCGTATTCGTCATAACGAAATCAGATGCTGGCCAAACCTGGGCCGCGGACGCTTCGGCAAAGGGTTTGTGTTTGCGGCGTTGCCGTTTGACTACGCCAGCTTCGACGCCGCCAATATCCGCTTGGCCGACCTCGACGGTTCAGGCGCGGTGGACCTGATTTACCTGAAGCCGGAACAACTGCTGATATTCATCAACCGCACCGGCGGCGGGCTGATGCCGCCTGTGACATTGCCCTGGCCGGAAGGCGTGCGCCATGACGCGACGTGTCAGGTCAGTTTCGCCGACCTTCAAGGTCTGGGCTGTTCCAGCCTGATTCTTAGCGTGCCGCACCTCAAACCCCGGCATTGGCGCTTCGACTTTGTTCGCCGAAAACCTTATTTGTTGACGGCAACGCTCAACAATATGGGAGCGGCCACCCAGCTGAGTTACCACAGCAGCGCCCAGGAATGGCTCGACGAAAAACTCCACGGGCAAAAGCAGGGCAAGCTGGCGGGCAGCAACCTTGCGTTCCCGATCCCACTGGTCAAAAGCCGGCGACAAAAGGATCAGGTCAGCGGCAATCGGTCCAGCCAGTACTTTGGCTACCGGGAAGCCTGCTACGACGCTGTTGAACGACAGTTCCTCGGCTTTGGCCTGGTGCTGGAAAACGACCACTCGCCGACCGCAAAAACAGCCAAAGGTGTACTGACCAAGCGCTGGTTCAACACACTTTCACCCTCTCAAGAAGCGTTCTACGCGGGCGACCCTCACGCACCCGCGCTGGGCCCGAGCCTGTTGGGCCGCCTGGAGGCAGGGCGCGATCTGGACACGCTGATCGCCAATCCCAATGCGGCGACTCAGCGTGAAATGCAGCGTGCGCTGGCCGGCGCCTTGCTGCGTGAGGAGCTCTACGCCGCCGATGACGAACCGCAGAGCGCAGTGCCATATTCTGTGCAGCAGCAACGCTACCTCGTGCGTCAAGTGAGCGCCTCACGCAACACCGGCGAACCTGCGGTGCTTGTGCCATTGATGCTGGAGGCCATGGTCTGCTCGTACGAACGCCAGAAGGATGATCCGCGCTGCCGTCATACCCTCAACCTGCGCTGGGACCCATACGCCAGCAACGTGCACAGCGTCGTGGTCGATTATGCCCGCCGCCAAACGGCGGACTCGACGGCTGCGCCGGGCCTGCCCCATGAGCAGCAGTGGTGGCGTGATGCGCACGACCCCGCGCAACAGGCTTACTACATCAACGAAAGCCGCGCTCACTTCATTCATCTGGACGCGCCGCAGCGCTGGCGTCTGCAGCTGCCTTATCAGCAGCGAAGCAACGTGCTGGTGCTGTCCAGGTCGGCGCTGGCGAGTGAAAAAATCGGCTATGAACACTTCATCGCCGAGCACCCGTCCAACCCCTTGGGCCAGAATGCGTCACGTCAACTGGCTGGGCTGTCAACGCAGCACTATTGCCTGGCCGCGCACACCACGCCGTTGCCGCCGGGAACCGCGAGTTTCCAGGCGTTACCCGCTTATGTTGAGGTGGCCGAACTCGATGAACAGACGCTGAGTGTGTATCCGGATCGCACAATAACCGCAACGCTGACCGAACAGCACTATCGCCGTATGCAGGCGTTTCTGTCGACCAACCCGGGGCAGGATGAGGGGCTGACGCTGTGGTCGATTGGCCAGGGCTACACCCGCTATGGGCAGCCCGAGGCGTTTTACCGGCCTCGCCGCTACCAGGCAAGCATGAGCCACGGGGTCACGCAGAGTGAATACGATGCCTATTGGCTATACCTGATCAAAGTGCAGTCAGCGGACGGCTGCTTGACGCAAGCGCAGTATGATTACCGGCTGGGTTTGCCGCTAATGGTGACTGATGCCCACGGTCAGTTGATCGCGGCCGGCCTCAAGGGTGAGGAGCAAGGAAAAACGGTTGGCGACGACACCCGGCAATCCTTCTTCCGCCCCCCTGAAAACGGCCCGACAGAGGCGCTGGCCGATCCGCAGACGGCCTTGCTGCACGCCCACATGGCGTGTTTCTACGACGTGTTCAGTTGGATGGGGCGCGTTGCACCTGCCAACATCCAGGCGCAATGGGTGCATAGCGGCTACCTGCTGCCCAGCGGGCATATTCGCGGCTCAGCGTTGATACGACTCAATAGCCTGGCCGACACGCTACCCCACCATCAAACCCTCAAGGCCCTGATCAAGGCCGCCACGCGAGTCCCTGTACACGCCGTGGTGTTGCACGCCGACCGTTGGCAGGCAACGCCGGCAGAGGACGACCGGCAGATCCACATCGCCCTCGCCTTCAGCGACGGTTTCGGTCGTGTGCGGCAAACCCAGGAGCAGGCCCAACCAGGGCCGGCCTTTCACGTTGGCGCGGCCGGGACGCTGAGCGCAGACGCCGAGCCCCTGGACGCCAGCAGCCGCTGGCGGATCAGTGGCCGGGTCGAATACGACAATCGGGGCCAGGTGACGCAGACTTGGCGGCCTTACTTCGTAGACCGTCCCGGGTATATAAACGACGCGGCGTTCAACGCCTCGCGGCCCAGCGAGCGCCACTTCCATGATGCGCTGGGGCGCCTCGTGCGCACGCTCAATGCCAATGGCGACACCCGTCGCCAGACGTACCGGGCGTGGTACAGCGTGAGTGAGGACGAGAACGATACACACCCGCCGGCCTGACGGCTGCCCTGAACAAGCCGGGCCCTGGCAGGGCCCGCGCTCTTTGGCATAGGCACCGCGCCTTAACGACGGTGCGGGTTCATCACCCTGACCGCACGATAGTTGAGGCCGCTCACATGCTGGACCAATAGCCGATAGGCACCGCGACCGCGCTGCCCGCGATAGCCCGGCAAATCAAAACTGCGAATATTTTGCCCGCCCCTCATCGCATGGCCGGTGTGAAAATCCAGGGTTCGGTCCTTCAGCCGATTGATCACGGTTCTGATAATTCCCCCTCCGGGTCCTCGCAGCTCATTCAATATGGAAGTCTCGTCAATGGCGAGCTCAGGTGCCAGCCCGGATGAGGGCTCAGGGCTGGCAGGCTCTGCAATGGTTGCCTCCGTCGCGGAGCTTGTGCGCCGCGTGCCGGCAGCCCTGGTCAGCGGCTGTACCTCGGTGTGGGTCAGCCCCGCCGGCAGTGGGCCAACACCTGCCTCTCGCAGCGGAGCGCGTATCCTCATGCCTTCAAACCCCAACCTCCTAAGCTCCGGGGCGGGATTGCCGTGTGTTTTGGCAGCCTCCGAAGCCTTGTCCATGCCCTCTCCGGGGCCGACGTATGCGTAGAGTCCCCCGTGCTTGTCAACCGTCAACCCGTACGAAAAATTCGCAGTGTCTGATTGGTTTACCCGAAACTGATACAGAAATTCCTCCAAGGCAGCGACTTCATCCTCTGTGGCGCGCCCCCCTTGCAGCAGCTCGCGTGCACCCTTCAAAGCGAGCTTTCGATAAGTGGCTCTGCGCTCCTCCTCCCAATCCCGGTCTGCTCTGACATGCTGACGAACCAACAACGTTATACCGACAACCACCGCCGTCATCCCCCCGATGACCAACTGTGCACTCTGAACGGCATCCAACCCCATTGCCTGTGCAGCCAGCGCCATCAGGATAATGATACCGACGATGCCAACAAGAGGACTGCGCTGCAAGCCATCGTCGTCCACGTAGCCAATAGGGTTGTTACCCACCATCGCATAGAGGTTCAACCCGTCCACATCCCCGGCCGGGTCTGCGCTGACCCAGCGCAACAGCCATGGCGCGTAGTACCTGAAACCGTAGTAATACAAGCCGGTGGCATCGCGTTCCTTGCCTGAATAACGCACGGACTTGTAGCTGGCTTCAACCGCATTTTTTGCAGCCCACCATGCCGTTGCACCGAAGGGGTAGTAGCTCTCCTGGCTGAGCAGCCCGGCGTGTTCGTCCAACTCCAGCGTACTGCTGCCCGAATGATCGCAAAGACTGAAACGCAATTGCTCATCCACAATGCCCTCGGGACGTCCCTGCTGCCAGCACAACCCTCTGACCGCATTACGCCCGGCCTGGGCAATCAGAACATCCAACCATTCGCCCGAGGTGCCATGGCGATGCAATTCCAGCCCCGGCAGATAAAGCACTTCATGGCTGTGCGCTTGCGCCCTGGCATGGATCACCCTGCGCTTGATGACCCGCTGACCGGCGCCGTCGTACAGATAAACCTCGTCGTCATGCTCGCCGTTGTCCCGCACCACCTGTGCCACGCGCACCAACTGGTTACGCACATTCCAGGTCAGCGCCTGCCCGGCCGCCAGCGCCTGGAGATTGCCGGCCTGATCAAAGCCGTTGCCCAGGCCCGGCGCCGTCAGCCCCTGCGCCTCGATCACACTGTGGTTACTCTGTTCGCCCACGCGCATATGCTGGGTGAAGCCGCTGCCGGAGGAAGGCACATGGCGCATCTGCGTGAGGTTGCCGGCCGGATCGTAGGCATAGTGTCGGGTGTAGTTGCGCCAGAGGTTGTCGTCGGTGGCTGCGAACGTGACCCTACCCGGCAATGCGGATGAGCCGGTATTACGCGCATTTTCCCGGCCGGTGGCCTTGATCAATCGAGACAGGCTGTCGTATTCGAACGTGCTCACCGCGTCCACCTGAACATTACTCGACCAGCGGGTGGGCTGCGCCGCGTCATGGATGCGCACTACATTGCCGACGCGGTCGTAGCGGTACGAGAGGTCTTGCAGGGGGGTATCCGGTTTGGCCTTGAGGTGGGCGCTCAAACGCGTCAGACGTCCATCGGTATCGGAGTACTCGGCGACGCTGACGACGCCATTTCCCGCGTGTTCGGTCAGCAGTTGGGCCGCAGCGTTGAACGTGCGCTGGTCCACCAGTGACTTGCGCGCTCCGCTCTTGAACACGATCTCACTGTGGGTCAGCAAGCCGTCTACGCCGTAACGGCAGTGCTGGCGGTTGCCACGCGCATCGCCTTGCTCCAGCACCTGGCCCAGCACGTCGTGGCGCCAAGTGGTCGTGAAGGCTTCGGCCTGCAATTGTGCGTCGCGTTCGTTCACTGCCAGCGGCCAGTCGGGAGCGCTGTAGTGGGCGCGCAAACGCCGGATTTGCATTGTGACGCCGCCCTGCACATCGTAATGCTCGAAGAACAGCGTACCGGCCGGATCATCATGGCGAATCAAGCGGCCACAGCGATTGCGCGCCGCCTCCAGGGACGTCATGCCAGCGTAGCTCATGCGCTCCACGCAGCGCTCCGCCGCTTCGTCGAGGGCACGCTCAAACACTGCCACGGGGCGCAGCAACGGGTCGTACTCGAACCGCTGCCGTGCGCCCCGACTGTCCCATTGCTGCACGACCTGGCCAGCGCTGCCAAGCAACCTGACCTGGTTACCGGCATCCACGCTTTGGCTACTCAGGGATTGGCCGGTCAGGCTGTGGCGGTGGGACAGATTAGGCAGCACAGCGGGGTCGGCGCCGTGCAGGTCAAACAGCCTGGGGTCCCATTGCTGCTGCAGGAAACCCTGGGCGTTGAAGACATGGCGCGTGACAAACGCCCGGGGCGGTTGTTGGGGGGTATTGCGGTGGTAAGCCACGCTGCGCACAGTCAACCCTCGCGGGTCGAAAACCGTCAGTGACGGGGTGTTGTGGTGCAAGGAAGACATAAGCGGATAAACCTGAAAACCAATGGTTCACCAAGCCTAGTCATCCGCTCAAAGGCCGCATGGCGGCGCACCGCACTGTGAAGCGTGCGGGCATTCCGAATCTATCGTCAGCGCTTCAAGCTCGACGACTGAACATGCGCCGCAATACCTGAGGCTCGCCTCGCCGCGAATGCATGAATACCGCACCGACATGCCCGACAATCAACATCAGCATCGTCCATCCCAGTTCGCTATGGAAGTCGCGGCCCAGATCAATCATCCACTGCACCTTTTCGCCCTCCAGGCCCTCCATGATCGTCAGGCCAAACGCCAGGAATTCGCGACCTGAGCCGTACTGGCGCAGCAAGCCGATCACGGGGATCAGCAACATCAGTACATAGAGCGCGCCATGCCCGATCGATGACCAGCGGTTCACGCTGGGGGGACGTTTGTGCCGGTGCAACAGATTCCAGCTGGCCCGCAGTATCAGCAGCACCAGCAATAACAACCCGGTGGGCTTGTGATAGGGCCACAGCAGTTTATCCAACGTAGAATCGGAAGCCAGGTAGTGAGCCACCGCCGTGCAATAGATCCAGATGAAAACCAGGGCCATCAACCAATGCAGCGTCCGACTGACAGCATCGTAGCGATCACTGGGCAAAGGGGTTGTCTCGAACATCTTCTTCATCGCAGCCTCTTGTTTTTTTGGCGTCGAACGTGAACATCGCACTCTTGCAGGTAAAAAAATACCGTTCCGATCGGCAGTACAAAAAAACAGTTTCGTCCTACAAAAAATTCGCGGTTTTTACGTCGCCTCACGTCACCGGTTGACCAGTACCTCAAGGCAGCGCTTGCCAGCCGCTGAAGCCGGCCTGGCAGGTTAACGGGCACCAGGCAAAATCCCCTGCCGGGGCAGGCAGCACCTGGCGTTCGATATCAGCCAACGGCGCGCCCTTCCAATCGAAAACCCGTACGTCTTGCCAGGCCAGCACCACGCCCTGGGCCTGGCTTTGATCGGTCGTGACCCAGCACGCTGCCGCCGCAGCCATGAAGGCTTCTATCGGCTCGTCATCGATTTGCGCACGGTACGTCGAGCCCAGCAGCCAGCGGCACACGTTCAGATGATAGGTCCAATCCAGCGGCGGCCGATGCCGATAGGCCCAGGTCATAAAGCTGCGAAACAGGTTCAGCCCCTCCGGCGGGTCAAGCTTGAGCAATGCCGGGCAAATATCGAACAAGGTGTGCCAATGGGGTAACAGGCGTGCATCCAGGTGCACAAAACAGCGGGCATTACTTGGGTAATCCGGCAGCGCCGGCTCCCCGTGCAGGCGGCGGGACGCCTTGCTGACCAGGCGGCTGGCGCCTGCAGGCAATAGATGATTCATGGATCGCACCCATTATCGTGACGACACAATGCCCCCTGGTCTCAGGAGGCCCAAGGCTTACGTCAGGATGCAGGGGAAGCGCGGGGGTTGGCCGAGGGCCAGGAATAACGCGGCGGTGCCTTGTTGCGCCGCTCATGGCCCGGGCGTAGGGTTTGCCCGAGGCCAAGCAGCCAGGCCAGGCCGATCAGGAATACGATAGCGACGGTAATAGCGTTGCAGACCGGGCAGGCAAAGTAGTTCGAGATGTTGCTGGAACTCGGGTCAGCCAACCCTTTGTCGGAAATTGGCAACTGGCCACCTTCCACCGAACAGAACAGCCCGCCAATACCATTGAGTTGCTGGCCCATCATCTGGCCGTGCCCCAAACCGCAGGCGAACAGGTTCATCAGCACGCAGAAGTACAGGGCCCAGGCGATCAGCGAACGGTCACAGTGGTGCAATTTCATGGCGGCGACTCTACCACCGAAGCCGCAAAAGGATGAAGTACGGCGCGCCCCTGTGGCAGAACGTCGCAGATTACGCGGGGTGGCCAGGGTTGATAGACTCTGCACCCTTCTCGTTACTCCTTTTCCAAGCCTGATCGGCCGCTTCACAGCCCAGCAGGCGTTTCACAGGATGCACAGTTGATGAGTACGTTATTCACCCGCCGCAAAGTGCTGACCGGCATGGGCCTGTTGGGCCTGGGCAGCCTGCTGGGCGGCTGTGACTACAGCCCCAGGCTGAACTTCAAGTACGGCAAGGACCTCAGTGACAAGATCATGGGCCGTACCTTCAAGCTCAAGAACACCGCTGGCGAAACCGTCACTCTGAGCTCGTACCGCGGCCTGATGCCCGTGGTGTTCTTCGGCTTCACCCAATGCCCGGCGGTCTGCCCGACCGCCCTGGCACGCGCCGCCCAGGCCAAGAAGCTGATGGGCCGCGATGGCAAGATCATGCAGGTGGTGTTCATTACCCTGGACCCGGAGCGCGACACCCCCGAGATTCTCGACAAGTACGTCAAGGCTTTCGACCCCAGCTTCGAAGCCCTCTACGGCACCCCGGAAGAAATCGCCGTGGCCGCCAAGGAATTCGGGATCTTTTATGAAAAGATCCCCGCCGGCGACACTTACACCCTGTCCCACACCGCCACCAGTTTCGTGTTCGACACCCGTGGCAACCTGCGCCTTGGCTTGCAGGCATCCCTTACCGCTCAAGAGTGCGCAGAAGACCTGCTCACCGTCATGGAGGTCTGCTAATGACTACCGCTCACTACCTGAAACGCTTTGCCTTGGGCCTTACCTTGCTCGGCCTCGCTGCTCACGCCAGCGCCCAGGTGCAAGTGACCGACGCCTGGGTGCGCGCCTCCGTACCGGGGCAGCCGTCCAGCGGTGCCTTCATGACCGTCACCGCCGACAGCGACAGCCAATTGCTCAGCGTGGCATCGCCGGTGGCCAAAGACGTGCAGATCCATGAAATGAGCATGAAGGACGATGTGATGCGCATGGGCCCGGTGGATTCGTTGGCTCTGCCGGCAGGTAAAGCCGTCAAGCTCGACCCCAACGGTTATCACGTCATGCTGATGGGCCTGACCGGCCAGATCAAGGAAGGCGACCAGGTGCCGCTGACGCTTACGGTGCAGGATGCCAAGGGTGAAAAGCAGACCGTTGAGGTGAAGGCTAACGCCCGGGGCCTGGATGGTATGGATCACAGCAAGATGGACCATAGCAAGATGCATTGATTGCCTTGTTGCGGGTGGTGCTGTGGGAGGGGGCCAGGATGTTGGACTTTGACCGAGTACATATCCGTTATTTAGGTAACGGCTGCTATGGGTTCCGCTCTTACAGCGGGTCACTTTTGAAAAGAGCCCAAAAGTAACCAAAAGGCTCTTGCCCCACCACTCGGCACCTCGCTTAGGCTCGGTGTGCCCGTAATCCGCCAGTGATTTGGGGGGCCGCCGCCACGCGCCATCCATGGCGCGGGGCGGCTAAACCGGCATCCCTGCCGGTTTACCCCCAAATCCCTGTCGAATTCCGGCCAGCGTGGTTTGACGGGGCGCTTAAGATCAAAAGCAGATCAAAAGCAGAGCAAGAGCAAGAGCGGCTCGCTTCGCATCGTGGTTACGGTGGCCAGGTAGAAGCGAGCTTGCTCGCGAAAAACGTCAACGATAACGCGAGCTTTCTAAATAAACGCGGTCCCTATGGGGTTTTCGCGAGCAAGCTCGCGCCTACAGGCATCAGGCTTGCCCCTCCCACGTTGAAGCTCCCTCGCCACCGATTCAGGGCCCCGGCGTTGCGCAGGTCATTGAGCAATTGCGCGCAGCATTCACGCCGGTATGACCCGCAGCCGCTTCACCATCGGCACACACGCCAGCATCAACCCCGAGGGTGAGCGATACACCGCCTGCTCATCCCCCACATAGCCACACGAGCGGTAGAAACTCACCGCATTCAAAGTGGCATCCAGCACCACCTGTTCAATCGCCATCTGCCGTGCGATAGCCTCCACATGGGCAAGCATCGCCTTGCCGTAGCCGCGCCCTGTGAACGCAGGCCGTACGAACAATGCCCCGACTTCATGGTGATCCGGGTCGAGCATACCGGTAGCAACAGCTTCACCGTCCACCCAGCCCAGGTAGAACGGTTTTTCCATCAGCACGTTGTAGCCATCACTTGCGCAACCGCGGGTCCAGAGCGCCATTTGCTCGGCGCTGTAGGCGCCGACGCACTGACCGCGAATGGCCTCACGGCGAATCTCGAACGCTCTGTCGGCGTCGTCTGGCGTAGCTCGTTTTATCTCCAACACTGGCTGTTCCTTCCATGACTTCAAATTGCCATTAGCCCATTTGTGCTAATCGACCCTGCCGGCCTGCGACGCTATATTCCTCGGCACTTCCAACGCTCCTTCAATACCGCGCATTCATTGCGTGCGGGTTCGTTGCGCGCTGGAAAAACCAAAACAACCCCAAGGAAGAAGCACCATGAAACTCCACTCCCCCGTTACTCGCCTTGCCCTGCTCGGCGCCTTGATCATCGGCGTGGCCGGTTGCAGCAATATCAAGCCCACTGAAGATCACCTCAAGAAGCTGTCGGAAACTAACCTGGGCGAGCCGGTAAAACGTATCTCCAATGTGCGCAGCGACTCCATGACCACTTACTATGTAGCCAACACTGCCTCCGGCGAATACAACTGCTCCGTGCCAAGCGGGGCCAGCGGCGGTGCATTTGCGATCGCCAGTTTTGGACTGATGAAACCCGCCGCCTACTGCCAGCCAAAAGGCGCACGTGGCAACGGGCTGACACCGTTCATGCAGTAATTTTTTCCTGGCTGAGGTCGCGCAATCTGCCGCGCAGTTCGGCAGGACGCACCGGTTTGGACAGGATGGCGATCTGACGGTCGTGCAACGCGGCCTGGATTTTCTCCACGTCGTGACCGGTGAGGATCAGCGCCGGCACCGCCCAACCGCGCTGCTGGCGTAACTGGTCGATGCATTCAATGCCGGTGGCGTGATTGCCCAGGTCGTAGTCGGCGACGATGATATCGCAGTCGCTGACCAGCCCCTTCCCACTCGACTCAGCCTGCACCTGGCACCCCCATCGCTCCAGCAGCGCCTGGGTGGCGAGCAGCACGTTGTGATCATCCTCCACCAGGCACACTTTCAAACCGGTGAGCAGACCGGCCTGGCGCACATCGTCGCGCAGCGCCGGTTGACGCGGCGCGGTGGCCAGGGCCAGGCCGTGCAGGCTCACCGAGGTGCCATGGCCCAGCCGCGAGCGCAGGCTCACCTGCATCCCCATCAATTGCCCCAGGCGCTTGACGATGGACAGCCCGAGGCCCACGCCTTCGACGTCCTTGTCACGCAATTGGCGCACGCGATAGAACTCTTCGAAGACCTTTGACAGATGCTCCTGTGCAATCCCTCGCCCCTGGTCATGCACCGCTATGACCAAACCGTTTTCGCGCCTGCGTACGCCGATCAGCACTGGCCGCTGCCCGCCGTACTTGAAGCAATTGGAGAGCAGGTTTTGCACCATGGTTGCCAACATGCCCGGGTCCACCTGTACCCAGTGAGCGCAGGGGCGCAAGCGCAGCTCGACGCCGGCCCAGCGTGCAGCCTCGGCGTTCTGGCGCACCAGGTCGGCGAGAAAGTCGCCCAGGTGGATCACCTGGTATTTGGGCAGCAGGCGACCGTTGTCGAGGGTGTAGAGGTCGAGGATCGAACGGAACAATTGCGACACGTTGAGCAGCGAGCGATCGATATTGTCCACCAGCCGCCGCTCATCATCCCCCAGCCGCGCTTCACGCAGGCAGGCGGTGAACAGGCCAATGGAATGGATTGGCTGGCGCAGGTCGTGGCTGGCCTGGGCGAGAAAACGGGATTTTTCCAGGTTGGCGGCGATGGCTTGTTCCGAAGCCTTGCGCGTGCGCTCCAGGAGAATATGGGCGTACACCGGGATCACGGTGCTGGTGATCATCAGCATCAGCACCATAAACGGTTGCGCCTGCCACAGCGGCGTAAGCTGGTACACGATCAGCAGCGCCAGCAACGCCAGCCCCGTGGCAATCGCCAGGTAGCGCGAGCCGTAGCGCATGCCGTTGCCCAGGTTCACCCAGACCATCACCGCGTACAACGGCAACGCCGCGTCCCCCCCGACCACCAGGCCGAACGAAGTGCCGGTGTAGTCGTGGAGCATGCCGAAGATGCGCCGCGCAGGGTAATGCCCGGGCCAGCGTGCGATCACCTGGCGCAACACGATGGAGGCCAACAGGAACACGAAGATATACAGGATCACTGGCAGGTAGGTGTCCAGCGAGTGCCCGGGCAGGAAACCCAGTAGGCTGATATACACAATGGCGATGGTGGCCACCACGATGCGCAGGTTAGCCTGATCAAGTTCGGAGTTGGTCTCGGGACTCATAGTCATATCCTTGACATATCATCTTTGAAAAAGGGCCCTTGGCCCGCTGGTAAAGTAGCATGCCTCGACACAACCCTGCCCCAGGAAGGAGCTCAGCATGACTGGCCGGATCATCATCGCCGACGACCATCCGATGTTTCGCGAAGGTATGGTACGCACCGTACAGCGCCTGCTGCCCGACGCCCAGGTGCAAGAGGCCGGTGACCTGGCCACGGTGAACGCGCTGCTGCGCGAGGCAGGTGACATCGACACCCTGATCCTCGACCTGCGCTTCCCCGGCCTGACCTGCATCAGCCAGTTGGCCGAACTGCGCCAGCAACTGCGGCGCACCACATTGATCGTGGTGTCGATGGTCGACGACCCCGCGCTGATCGAACAGGTCATGGCGCTGGGCATCGATGGTTTTATCGGCAAGAACATTGCTCCCGACGATATCGGCCAGGCGCTGCTGGCGATCCGCAACGGCGAAGTGCTGGTCAAATTCGCGCCGTCGGGCCTGCTGCCGCTGGAAACCCACACCCTCACCACCCGCCAGCAGGAAGTGCTGCGCCTGATTGCCCAGGGCAAGACCAACAAGGAAATCGCCAAGGCCCTGGATATCTCGCCGTTTACGGTGCGTATCCATGTGTCGTCGTTGTTGCGCAGCTTGAACGTGCCGTCGCGGGCTGCGGCAGCAGTAAAATATTCCGGAGAGTTCTAGGCCCAAATGCAAAGGTGCTTGCCCCCGATAGCCATAGGCACCTGCACAACTACAGTGCGCAACCCCCTACGGTAACCACGATGCGAAGCGAGCCGCTCTTGATCTGCTCTTGATCTGCTTTTGATCTTGATCTTAAGCGCCCCGTCAAACCACGCTGGCCGGAATTCGCCAGGGATTTGGGGGGTAAACCGGCAGGGATGCCGGTTTAGCCGCCCCGCGCCATGGATGGCGCGTGGCGGCGGCCCCCCAAATCCATGGCGGATTACGGGCACACCGAGCCTAAGCGAGGTGCCGAGTGGTGGGGCAAGAGCGCTTTGGTTACTTTCGCGCTTTTCGAAAGTGACCCGCCGTAAGGGCGGAACCCATAGCAGCCGTTACCCAAATAACGGATATGTACCCGGTCTGATCCAGCATCCTGGCCGGCCCTAAGGCCGCCATCGGGGGCAAGCCCCCTCCCACATTTCGATCTCGTAGCACCCTCCCACATTTGACCGATCCGCCTCCGTCAGCCCCCCGCCCTGCATCCGATATTTATGCTCACTTCCCAGCTTAATAATATTTTATTAATACCCGCCCGCCCCCTAACTTGACGTCATGCCCAAGCTGAATCCAACTGCATTACGCAAGGACAGACACATGACTCAAGCAATAACAAAAACAGACACACTGGTAGTGGGAGCGGGACAAGCCGGTGTCGCCATGAGCGAGCACTTGAGCAAGCAAGGCGTGCCGCACCTGGTGCTGGAGCGCAGCCGTATCGCCGAGCGCTGGCGCACCGGGCGCTGGGACTCGTTGGTCGCCAACGGCCCGGCCTGGCATGACCGCTTTCCCGGCCTGGAATTCGATGACGTGCCCGCCGATGGCTTCGCGCCCAAAGAGCGCGTAGCCGATTACTTTGAAACCTATGCGCGCAAGTTCAATGCGCCGATCCGCACCGGTGTGGAGGTCACTTCAGTGGTCCGTAACATCGGCCGCCCCGGTTTCACCGTGCACACCAGCGAGGGCGTGATCGAAGCCCACCGTGTAGTGGCGGCCACCGGGCCGTTTCAGAAGCCGGTGATACCAGCGATCGCCCCCAAAGATACCGAACTGCACCAAATCCACTCCGCCGACTATCGCAACCCCGGGCAACTACCGGCAGGCGCTGTACTGGTGGTGGGTGCCGGTTCTTCGGGGGTGCAGATTGCCGATGAACTGCAGCGTTCCGGCCGCCAGGTGTACCTGTCGGTTGGTGCCCATGACCGTCCGCCCCGCGCTTATCGCAACCGCGATTTCTGCTGGTGGCTCGGAGTGTTGGGTGAATGGGACCAGGCGGCCATGAAACCCGGTCGCGAACACGTGACCATCGCGGTCAGCGGCGCCCACGGCGGCAAGACCATCGATTTCCGTGAACTGGCCCAGCAAGGCATGACCCTGGTTGGCCTGACCCAGGCGTTTGACGGCAACGTGGCGACTTTCCAGGCCAACCTGGTGGAGAACCTGGCGCGCGGTGATGAGAACTATCTGGCGCTGCTGGACGCGGCCGATGCCTATATCGAACGCAACGGTCTCGACTTGCCGCCTGAGCCCCAAGCGCGCCGCGTATTCCCGGATGCAGAGTGCATACGCAACCCGATCCTGCAGTTGGATCTGGCCGAGGCCGGCATCACTTCGATCATCTGGGCCACCGGGTTTGCCGTGGACTACAGCTGGTTGCAGGTGGACGCCTTCGATGCTGCCGGTAAACCCAGGCACCAACGCGGCGTGTCCAGTGAAGCGGGCATTTACTTCCTCGGTTTGCCGTGGCAATCGCGGCGTGGCTCGTCGTTTATCTGGGGGGTTTGGCACGACGCCAAATACGTGGCCGACCACATCGCCATCCAGCGTCAGTACCTCGAATACCGCGAAGCCGCACCCGTGGTTCACAACACCTCTGTCAGCGCCTGATCACTTATTTCTGGAGTTTTTTTGATGCCTACTCACACTCGCATCCGCATGTTCAACACCAAGCAAACCTACCCCAACCAAAGCCTGGACAACGACCTTTGCCAGGCCGTGCGCGCCGGCAACACGGTGTATGTGCGCGGCCAGGTGGGCACTGATTTCGACGGCAACCTGGTGGGCCTTGGCGATGCACGCGCCCAGGCCGAACAGGCGATGAAAAACGTCAAGCAACTGCTTGAAGAAGCCGGCAGCGACCTCAGCCATATCGTCAAGACCACCACCTATTTGATCGACCCACGCTACCGCGAGCCGGTGTACCAGGAAGTCGGAAAATGGCTCAAGGGCGTGTTCCCGATCTCCACCGGGTTGGTGGTTTGCGCCCTGGGCCAGCCACAATGGCTGATGGAAATTGACGTGATCGCGGTTATCCCGGAGTAAGGAGCCCAGCCATGACCTTTTCAATCGTCGGCCGTTGCGCGGAAACCGGCCAGTTGGGTATCGCCATCAGCTCATCGAGCATCGCCGTGGGTGCCCGCTGCCCGTGGCTGCGCCCCGGCGTAGGCGCGGTGTCGACCCAAAACATCACGTTGCCGGCCCTGGGCCCGGACGTACTCGACCTGCTGGAACAGGGCCTGGCGCCAGCCGAGGCCATCGATAAAGCCCTCACCCGCAATGGCTACAGCCAATACCGGCAACTGACGGCGATTGATCACCTGGGCCGCAGCGTGCACTTCAGCGGTAGCCAAACCCTGGGTACCCATCACGCCGTCTCGGGTGAGCAATGCGTGGCAGCAGGCAATATGCTTGCCGACCGCGAAGTGATCACGGCGATGGTGACGGCGTTCGAACAGGGCGAAGGCCAACTGGCAGACCGGCTGCTGGCGGCCATGCACGCCGCAATTGCCGCTGGTGGTGAAGCCGGCCCAGTGCATTCGGCCGCGTTGGTGGTGGTGGGCGAATTGACCTGGCCGATCATCAATTTGCGCGTGGACTGGGCCGATGAGGCCCCTCTTGGCCAACTGCAAAAACTCTGGGATGCCTACCGTCCGCAAGTGCAGGATTATATTGACCGCGCTCTCGCCCCCGACCGTTCACCCGGTTACGGCGTGGCCGGAGACGATCGATGAGCCGCGCCCGCGAACTGCTGGAAAGCCTGGTGGGTTTTGATACCACCAGCCGTGAATCCAACTTGCAGTTGATCGAGTTTGTGCGCGATTACCTGGCCGGATTTGGCGTGGCCAGTGAGTTGATCTACAACGCAGAACGCAGCAAGGCCAACCTGTTTGCCAGCGTCGGCCCGGTGGAAGTGCCCGGTATCGTGCTGTCGGGGCATACCGATGTAGTACCGGTGGACGGGCAACCCTGGACGTTGCCGCCATTCACGCTGACCGAGCGCGAGGGCAAGCTGTTCGGCCGCGGTACTGCCGATATGAAGGGGTATATCGCCTGCGTGCTGGCGTTGGTGCCCGAGCTGATCAAGGCACCGTTGCGCCTGCCGGTGCATATCGCCCTGTCCTATGACGAAGAAGTCGGTTGCCTGGGTGTGCGCTCGCTGCTCGCCGTGCTGGAACAACGCCCGGTAAAACCCATGCTGTGCATCATTGGCGAGCCAACCGAACTCAAACCCGTGCTGGGCCACAAGGGTAAGTTGGCCATGCGCTGCGATGTGCAGGGCCATGCGTGCCACTCGGCGTATGCGCCCTCGGGGGTGAATGCGATTGAGCACGCCGCCGAGTTGATAGGTGAGCTGGGCCGTATAGGCCAACGCCTGCGCTCGCACCAGGACCCACGGTTCGACCCGCCGTTCAGTACCGTGCAAACCGGGGTGATCAGCGGCGGCAAGGCATTGAACATTGTGCCCGCTGACTGCCGGTTCGATTTTGAAGTGCGCGCCCTGCCCGCCATGGACCCGGGTGAGGTGGCTGAAGCGTTGCAAGCCTATGCGATGCAGCAGGTACTGCCGAAGATGCAGGCGGTGAGCAAAAAAAGTGCGATTCGGTTCACCGAGCTATCCGCCTACCCGGGGTTGGTCACCGATGAAGGCAGCCAGGCGGCGCAGTTGATTGCGGCATTTTCCGGCTCGCGAGAGTTCGGCACCGTTGCGTTTGGTACCGAGGGCGGGCTGTTCGATGGCGTGGGTATTCCCACCGTGGTATGCGGGCCAGGCAGCATGGACCAGGGGCATAAGCCGGATGAGTTTGTGAGCCTGGAGCAGCTTGATGGCTGTGATGCCATGTTGCAGCGGTTGTTAGGCTTTATCACAACCTGAAGACGCCGTTACACGGTCATCGTCCTCTGTAGGAGCGAGCTTGCTCGCGAAAAACGTCAACGATAACGCGTACTTCCTGGATAAACGCGGCGTCTGTGAGTTTTTCGCGAGCAAGCTCGCTCCTACAATATTCAGCCGAGCAAACGGGCGAGCTCTTCGCGGCAGTAGTCGACAAACAACTGCACCGGTTTGGTGAGCGGCGCCCGCCGTAGCCACACCGCCGACAACCCCGACCCCGTCACCGTTTCCGCCAACGGAATACACACCACTTTCTGCCCATCATAGGTGTACTCACTGAACGGTTTGGTCACCAGAATCGAGAACCCAAACCCGCGCCCCACCATGCCCCGTACCATCTCGATGGACGGCGAGCTGAACACAATATTCGGCGTCAGCCCGCGCTCTTCAAAGATACTCACAAAGTAGGTCCGGCTCGGCAGCACATCCAGCAAAATCATCGGCTCCAGCACCAGGTCGGCCAGGGATACCTTGGCCTGCTGTGCAAAGCGGTGATCGGCGGGCAGTAATGCATAAGGCTGCTGTGGCGGCATCAACGGCGTGGTCTCTATGGTGCCGCCCAGGTCGTGCTCAAACAGCATCGCCACATCGATACTGCCCGCCGTCAGCGCCTGCACCAGCTCCTGCTGCTCACCATCGCGAATGCGGATCTCCACCCCCGGCCAACGCGCCTTGAAGCCGGCGATCAAACGCGGCAGGTACAACGGCGCCACGGTTTCAAAGCAGCCGATGTCGATCTGCCCGGCCACCACATCGTTGTCCGCCAGCGCGTTTTGCTCAAATTCGTGGGCCACCCGCAACAGCTCCAGGGCCTTGCGATAAAACCGCGCGCCGCTGGGTGTGAGTGAAACGCCCTGGGCGTGATGGCGGATAAACAGCTGCACACCAAAGCTGTCTTCCAACTGCTTGATCGCCGTGGAGACCGACGGCTGAGCGATATACAGCTTGCGCGACGCCTCGGCGACGCTGCCGCATTCAGCCGTGGTTACAAAATATCTGAGCTGGCGCAAGTTATAGGCAGCCATCTGCACCTCCATAAACGTGGGTTTTCGCCCCAAACAGGTGCGTACAAACACCCGTTTTTCAAGCCATTGGAACCCATGCAACATACCGGAGCAAAAAACCCGGCGAGATATTTTTTTTAAGGTCTATAGCAACAAACTTACTAATTTACCTCCCTTCCCCCATTGCAGATGATCACTCCAACAACAAAGCGGCGCCCATGCGTCGCACAGCGAAGTACGTCCACGTACTCACCTTGCCTTGGAGCTCGTCATGGTTACCACTGCAACATCCAGCGCCCCGCTTATCGAGAAACACACGATTGGATACGTGCCCCCGGAGGATCGCCATGGAAAGGTAAGAGACCTGTTCACCCTGTGGTTCGGCGGCAACATTGCGCCGTTGCCGATCGTCACCGGCGCGCTGGGTGTGCAGCTGTTCCACCTGAACCTGGTGTGGGGCATTGTCGCCATCCTTGTTGGCCACCTGGTCGGCGGTGTATTGATGGCCTTGCACTCAGCTCAGGGCCCGCAGATGGGCATCCCGCAGATGATCCAGAGCCGTGCCCAGTTCGGCTCCCTCGGTGCATTGCTGGTGGTGGTGATTGCCGGGGTGATGTACATCGGCTTCTTCGCCTCCAACATCGTGCTGGCGGGTAAATCCCTGCATGGTGTGGTGGATGCGGTGCCGGTTCCGGTGGGCATCGTCATTGGCGCCATCGGCTCCGGGATCATCGGCATCATCGGTTACCGCTTTATCCACGTACTCAACCGTATCGGCACCTGGGTGCTGGGCGCCGGCATCGTGCTGGGCTTCGGCTACATCTTTACGCATGTGCAGACCACCGACTTTTTAACCCGCGGCAGCTTCAACATTTCCGGATGGCTGGCCACTGTATCCCTGGCCGCGCTGTGGCAGATCGCCTTTGCGCCCTACGTGTCGGATTACTCCCGTTACCTGCCGGCCGACGTGCCCGTTGCGTCAACCTTCTGGACCACCTACCTGGGCTCGGCCCTGGGTTCGAGCCTGGCCTTCATCTTCGGCGCCGTCGCCGTACTCGCTACCCCGGTGGGCATGGACACCATGGACGCAGTCAAACTCGCCACCGGCGCCATCGGCCCATTGATGCTGGTGCTGTTTTTGCTCAGCGTGATCAGCCACAACGCACTCAACCTCTACGGCGCGGTGCTGTCGATCATCACCCTGGTACAGACCTTCGCCTACCGCTGGATCCCGACCGCGAAAAGCCGTGCGGTGATCTCCATCATCGTACTGGCTGCCTGTTCGATTGCGGCGGTGTTTGCCTCCAAGGACTTTATCGGCCACTTCGTCGACATGGTGCTGGTGTTGCTGGTAGTGCTGGTGCCTTGGACGGCGATCAACCTGATCGACTTTTATGCGATTCATAAAGGCAAATACGACATCGCTTCGATCTTCCGCGTCGACGGCGGCATCTATGGCAAATACAACCCCCAGGCGCTGCTGGCTTACGCGGTGGGCATCGCGGTGCAGATTCCCTTTATGAACACGCCGCTGTACGTGGGGCCGATTTCCGAACACATCAACGGCGCCGACCTGTCGTGGGTGGTGGGGCTGGTGGTGACCTCGCCGTTGTACTTCTGGCTGGCGAGTCGGGACAGTGCGTACAAGCGCCGGATGGACGGGGGCAAGTTGGTGGGTGGGGTCTGATACATCCTCTTGGTTGCCTGATCTGATGTGAGCAGTGACAAAACCCGCCCTGGCGGGTTTTCTGGTTTCTAGAGGGCCCGAGGAACATCGAACTTGATCATCATAGTGTGTAGGAGCGAGCTTGCTCGCGAGAAACCCATAACCGCCGCGATTACTCAGGATACACGCGTTATCGTTAAGGCTTTTCGGTGCCACAAGCCCGATGTTTCTTTATGATATTGCCTTTCGCTCATCGCTCCAGGAACCGCCCATGCCCGCCCTCACCTTGCGCAACGCTCTGCCCACCGACGCCCAGCGCTGCTTCGACATCGAAACCAGCGCCTACGAAGGCGACGAAGCCGCCACCCTGGAAAAGATCGCCACGCGTATCGCGCAATATCCCCAGGGCTTTTTGATCCTGGAGGAAGATGGCGAAGTGGTGGGCTTCATCAATTCCGGCTGCGCCCACAATGTGGTGATGTCGGACGAGGCATTCAAGGAGTTGGTAGGCCACGACGCCGAGGCGCCGAATGGGGTGATCATGTCGGTGGTGGTCGACCCGGCGCATCAAGGCAAAGGCTATGCAAAACACCTGATGACTGCGTTCGTGCAGCGCATGGAAACGCTCGGCAAGCAGACGATTCACCTGATGTGCAAGCAACAGCATGTGCCGTTGTACACCCGTATGGGCTACACCTACGTGCGTCCTTCGCCGTCGGATCACGGCGGGATGGCATGGCATGAAATGGTGATGTGTTTAGAGGGCGCGTCATCGCACTAGTGCTGGCACCTTCAACATCCTTACCAACTGCCGGAAGCCCCACCACCGCCACTGGAACCACCACCACCGGACGAACTGCTGCTGGAACTGCTGGAACTTGAACCGGAGCCACCGCCCGAGCCAGATCCGGAACCCTCGCCAACCTTGCCAAAGATAATCAGCGCGACAAACGACGCGATAGGAAACGCCAGCAGCCAACCGTCGCGGCCGCCGTCAATCAAGCACCCCGCCACCCCATACACGACCACTGCCGCCAGCAGCCGCACAATAAAACCTGCACGGCTGGTGCGCCAGGTCTCCCGCATGATCAGCAGTAGCACCAGGTACAACCCCAGCACCACCAGAACGCCCAACGGCCACAACAACCAATCGGTGAAACTGACAGCCACGTACTGGTTTGCCATCACCAACCCGAAGACGTAAGCCAGCAGGCCGAGCACGCAGTAAAACAGCGTACGCACCTGCCACAGCGCGCCGAATATCGCGCCGCCTATCAACAGGGTCAGCGGCATGACAAACACAAACATCGGCCACTCTCGACCGCCCGCCAGCAGCGTCAGCAACAGCGTGGCCGCCACGACGACGATCAACGCCTTGCGCCAATGCAGCTTGCCGGCAGCCATCGCCACCCCGCCCAAGCCGCCCAGGATAAGCGCTGCCAGCAAAGCGAAGAACTGGGGGTTTATGCTGGCTCCCGCCAGTTGCGGCAGGTCACCGCCGTCTACCAGCACGGCCAGGGCGTCCACGCCGTGTTGTACACCGCCGGCAAAATCACCCTGGCGAAACGCCGGGGTGATCTGTTCTTCAATAATGCGATGGGCCAACAGGTCAGTGACGATGCCTTCCAGGCCGTAGCCCACCTCGATGCGTACTGTGCGGTCAGCCTTGGCCACTACCAGCAGGATGCCGTCGTTGACGTCCTTGCGCCCCAGCTTCCAGGCGCGAAACAGTTGGTTGGCATAGTCTTCGATAGCGGCGCCGCCGGTGGTGGGCACCAGCAATACAGCGACTTGCGCGCCTTTGCGCGCTTCAAGGTCGCCAAGCTGGTTTTTCAGGCGCTGGGTGGTGGTCGCGTCGAGGGTGTTGGTGAGGTCAATCACCCGCTGGTCGAGGGCGACCCCGATCGGTGACGTGTCCGCCTGGGCGATGCTCAGCACGCCGAGGAGCATCAGCGTCAGCAAACCCGAGACCGTTTGACGCAAATTCCCTATCATGTTTTGTTACCCGAGGTTTCTTCCATAAGCTGCCGACTTTACCTTATCGACGTATAACGCGTGACCCCAGGTGCGCGACTATCTAAACTGCAGCCTTACCTGCATAGCAATACGCCAGCTACGAGAACGCCATGGATCTGCGCAACCGCAACAACGTGAATGTGATGGGCGACGGTCCTTCGACACTGGTGTTTTCCCATGGCTTTGGTTGCAATCAAGCAATGTGGAATCAGTTGGCGCCGCACTTCAGCCAGCGCTTTCGCGTGGTGTTGTACGACCTGGTCGGTGCGGGCCTGTCGGACCTCGGTGCGTTCGACAAAGCCAAATACCAGGCCCTGGACGGCTACGCCCGCGACCTCAACGAGATTATCGACGCCTACGCCCAAGGCCCGGTGATCCTGGTCGGCCACTCCGTCAGCGCGATGATCGGCACCCTCGCCGATCGCTGTGCCCCTGGGCGCATTGCCGCCCACGTGATGATCGGCCCTTCGCCGCGCTATATCGACACTGACGATTATGTCGGCGGCTTCAAGCGCGACGATATCGACGACCTGCTCGATACCCTCGACAGCAACTACCTGGGCTGGTCGAGCGCCATGGCCCCGGTGATCATGGGCGCGCCGGACCAACCGGCACTGAGTACCGAACTGACCGAGAGTTTCTGCCGCACCGAGCCAGACATCGCCAAGCAATTTGCCCGCGTGACCTTCCTCTCGGATAACCGCCAGGATGTACTGGGCCTGACCACACCGGTATTGATTCTGCAATCAACCGACGACCTGATCGCCCCCGTAGCCGTGGGGGAATACCTGCACCGCGTGCTGCAAAACAGCACCTATTGCCTGGTGGACAATGTCGGCCATTGCCCGCATATGAGCGCACCCCAGGCGTGCGCTGCGGCGATGGACCGGTTCCTCGCCCCATGGGCGCCTGCCGATGCCCGCTGACTCGCTGTTCGACAGCGCCGCCTGCGCCCTGGCCGTCACCCAGGAAGACGGCACGATCCTGCACGTCAACCCGCGCTTGAGCGACTGGCTCGGGTTCAGCGCCGCCGAGTTGCAAGGGCGGCGCTTTCAGGACCTGCTGACCATGGGCGGGCGGATTTTCTACCAGACCCACCTGGCGCCGATGCTACGCATGCACGGCAGTGTGACGGAGGTGAAGCTCGACATTCGCCACAGCGCCGGGCACAAAGTCACCGTATTGCTCAATGCCAACCGGCGCCAGCAGCAAGGCGGCGTGGTGTATGACCTGGCGCTGTTCGGCACCACCGACCGCGACAAATACGAGCGCGAGCTGCTCAATTCACGCAAGTTGGCCGAGGCGCTGCTCCAGGAAAAAACCGCCACCGAGGTCGCATTGCAACAGGCCCAGGCCGAACTCAGCGCAGCCTATGCGGTTGCCCAGCGCCGGGCGTTGTTCGCCGAACAGATGGTGGCGATTGTCAGTCATGACTTGAAAAACCCTCTTACCGCCATCCGCATGGCTTCAGACTTTCTTCAGCGCGGCGAGCGCACGGCCAAGGAGCGCCAACTGCTGGGGCATATCGGCCAGTCATCCGAACGCGCTCATCGCATGATCGCCGACCTGCTGGACTTCACCCAGGCGCGGGTCGGCCAGGGCATCACCATCAAAGCGGTGCCGCTGGATTTGCACAGCGTTATTCAACATGCGGTGGATGAACTGCGGGTGGCCTTCCCCAGAGCCACGCTGGTGCACCAGGCCGAAGGCAGCGGCGGGGCGTGCCTGGATGGCGACCGAGTGCAGCAGATGATCGGTAACCTGGTTGCCAACAGCGTGGCTTATGGCGACCTGCTGCAACCAATCACCATCACCTCGCGCCTGGGCGAAAACGCCTGCGCGGTCGCGGTGCATAACCATGGCGTGGCGATTCCCGAAACGCTGCTGGCCGGATTGTTCGAACCCATGACCCGTGGCACCGACCAGGGCAGCGACGTACGCAGCGTCGGCCTGGGCCTGTATATCGTGCGCGAGCTGGCCAAGGTGCATGGCGGCGATGTGGCAGTGACGTCCTGTGCAATCGCCGGTACTACGTTTACCGTAACCTTCTAGGACAGGTACGCGGTGCCCTGCATAATCGGCTCGACACGGCCGGTGAGGATCACTGCGCCCTGCCCGTCCCACTGCACCGTAACCGCGCCGCCGTCGCATTCGACCTCCACGCTGTCATCAAGCAACCCGCGCCGAATCCCATTGACCACCGCGCCGCAGCAACACGAACCGGAACCCAACGGCACGGCGCCGCCACGCTCCCAGATGCGCAGGCGGATACGGCCACGGCTCAACACCTGCACAAAGTGCACATTGGTTCTGGCCGGGAACAGCGGATGGGTTTCAAGCGCCGGGCCCATCGCTGCAACATCGATAGCCGCGATGTCGTCCACAAAAAACGTGCAGTGCGGGTTGCCCATGCTGCAGGCCGCCGGGTTACCGTCCATGGGAAGCACGAGGGTATCCACCGCCTCGGCCAGCGGCACCGCCGCCCAGCCCAGCGACGGCGCGCCCATGTCCACCGACACCCGCTGCCCGTCGACACGTGCGCACGTCAGCAAACCGCGATCGGTGCGCAACACGACGGTGTCGATGCCGGCCTCGTGCATCAGGCGGTCGGCCACCCCGCGAGTCGCGCTGCCGCAGGTTGCCAGGGGCGTGCCGTCGCAATTCCAGAACTCGATACGCGCGGCAGCGTCTTCACAGTCGAGCACCACCGCCAACTGATTGAACCCGATGCCCGAGCGGCGTTTACCCAGGCGGGCGACAACCTGTGCAGTAATGGGGTTGTCCTGGCCACGGCGGTCAATGATGATGAAGTCATCGCCATGGGCGTGCATCTTCACGAATGGCAAGGTCATGGGCCGCTGGTCCTGTTGTCGAAGTGAAGCCGTTCTAATAACACTGTAGGAGCGAGCTTGCTCGCGAAAATAGTGAAGACGACAAGTTTTATCTGGAAGTTCGCGTTAGCGTTGACGTTTTTCGCGAGCACGCTCGCTCCTACAAGGGATTGATGTTCATGCTTTTTGTATTCAGTGGTTTGCCCGGCAGCGGCAAGACCACGGTTGCCAGGGAACTGGCGCGACAGACCGGCGCGGTTTACCTGCGTATTGATGTGATCGAACAGGCGCTGCGCGATGCCGCGGTATTGGCCGACGATGTGGGCGCCAGCGGCTACAGCGTGGCTAATGCACTGGCGCTGAGCAATCTGCGTCTGGGGCAACGGGTTATCGCCGATTGCGTGAACCCGGTCAGCGAGAGCCGCCAGGCCTGGCAAGCCGTGGCGACGTCAGCGAAGGTTGAACTGATCAATATCCAGGTGGTGTGTGCTGATCAGCACGAGCATCGGCGCCGTGTGGAAAGCCGCGTGGGCGATATTCCCGGGCTGGCGCCGCCGACCTGGCAGTCGGTGCTGGTGCACGAGTATGAACGCTGGGATGAGCCGCCGTTCAGGCTGGATACGGCGCAGATGACGCCTGCTGAGTCAGTTGCAGCGATCCTGGCCCAATTCCCCCCAACGCCATAGGTTTAGTGGGGGAAGTTGCCGCGCAACGCCTCCAGGCCACCGCCGTAGACGCCGGCAAATAACGCCTCCGCCGCCGCATCCGTGGTGCCCGCTGCCGGAGTGAACACGCCGGACCAGGTGACTTTGGCCGACGATTCAGTCAACGCTTCAACCTGCAAGGTCGCCAGATAAGCACTCACCGGAAACGGTGATGTTTCAATGGTGTAGCTGTAGGTACGCGCCACGTTGTCGAAGCTCTGCAAACGCTCGACTATCTGGCCGCCGTCAGCGCTTGTCAGGTGACGCACGCGGCCACCTTCGCTCGGCTCGCTCTTGGCGATAAACGGCAGCCAGTCGGGCAGGCTGTTGAAGCCGCCGATCAGTTGCCAGACCTGGTCGGCCGAGGCCGGGATTTCAATTACTGAAGACGCTGTTGCCACGATAAATACTCCAATCAGGGAAAAATCAGATCGCCATGCTGTCGACAACGCCGCCGTCTACGCGCAAGGCGGCGCCGGTAGTGGCAGACGACAACGGTGAAGCAATGTACGCCACCAGATTCGCCACTTCATCCACATTTGCGGCGCGCTGGATAATCGAGGTGGGCCGCGCGTTGCGCACAAACACATCGGCTTCGTCCCGCGCACTGCGCCCGGACTGGGCCGTGGCGTCCTTGAGCATGTGTTCCAGGCCGTCGGTAAACGTCGGCCCCGGCAGGATCGCATTCACCGTCACCCCGGTGCCTGCCAGGCGCTTGGCCAGGCCGTGGGAGACCGCCAGATTGGCGCTTTTGGTCACGCCATAATTGATCATGTCGGCCGGCGTCGCCACCCCGGACTCCGAGGATACAAAGATCACCCGTCCCCAGCCCTGCTCGACCATATCCGGTACATAGTGCCGTGCCAGGCGCACGCCGCTGATCACATTGACTTCATAGAAGCGTGTCCACTCACTGTCTGGCGCGTCGAAGAAATCCACATCATTGAAGATGCCCAGGTTGTTGACCAGGATGTCGGCGCGCGGTTCAGCGGCGAACAGTGCCTCGGCGCCCTCCAGGGTGCCAAGGTCGGCCACCACCCCACGCAACTCGGCGGCCGGAACCGCTTGGCGAATGCTGGCCAGGGCGTGGTCAACCTTGCCCGCGTCGCGCCCGATCACCACCACTGTGGCACCCGATTGCGCCAGGGCCTGGCTGATGCCCAGGCCGATACCGGCGGTGCTGCCGCTGACGATGGCTACTTTGCCGCTCACATCGATTTTCATGCTCAAGCTCCTTGGGGTTAGAGAGGCAACGGCGCGCGGTCCGAAATCAATCGGGCCTCGCGCAACGCTTGCCAGAAGGCTGCTGGAATCTGTTCTGACAACGCCGCAACGTCTTCGGCAATCCGCCCCGGACGACTGGCACCGGGAATCACCGCCGCCACTGCCGGGTGCGCCAGGGAAAACTGCAACGCCGCGGCTTTCACGCTGACGCCAAATGCCTGGGCAATCGTCTTGATCTGCTCGACCTTGCGCAGGATCGCCGGGCTGGCTGGCTGGTATTCAAAATGTGCACCGCCCGCAAGGATGCCGGAGCTATACGGGCCGCCGACAACGATCTCGACGTGCTGGGCTGCGGCGGCGTCCATCAGGCGTTGCAGGGCGCGCTCGTGGTCCAGCAAGGTGTAGCGACCGGCCAGGAGGAAACCGTCAGGCCGGGCTTCGGCCAGGTCCAGGGTCAGCTCGCACGGCTCGACGCGATTGACGCCCAGCCCCCAGGCTTTGATCACGCCCTCTTCGCTCAAGCGGGTCAACACTTTGAAGGCGCCGGTGCGGGCCTGGTTGAAGTAGTCCAACCATTGGTCGCCGTAAAAATCCTGGGCGATATCGTGAATCCACACAATGTCGAGGCGATCGGTTTGCAGGCGCTTGAGGCTGTCTTCAATGGAGCGCAGGGTAGCGTCGGCGCTGTAGTCATTGAGCAACTTGTTGGGGCGGCCGTGTTCGAACACGCCGCTTTTTTCGCCGAGGTCGCGGGGGCTGGCTTCGACTTCATCCAGAATCACCCGGCCAACCTTGGTGCTGAGCACGTAGTCATCACGGTTGTGGTGGGACAGGGCCTGGCCCAGGCGGATTTCCGACAGGCCCGAGCCGTAGAACGGCACGGTGTCGAAGTAACGCACGCCCTGGTTCCAGGCGGCTTCGACGGTGGCCTGGGCTTCGTCTTCGGCTATGGCGCGGAACATATTGCCCAAGGGCGCGGTGCCAAAGCCCAGTACGCCGGGCAATGTGTCTTTCAAACTCATGGTGGGAGCCTCAATCGGTTCAAGGTCGCTGTGACCGTTGAGCAGATCCTAGATTGCGCCGATCAGACCGTCCAAGACATACTGCGACCAACTTGAGTCCTCGCAGGTCTTATATGATTGATCTACGCCAACTGCGCTACTTTGAAGTGGTGGCCGAAGAAGAACACGTCGGCCGCGCCGCCGAGCGCCTGCACATTTCCCAGTCGCCCCTGAGCCGGCAGATCGCCCAGCTTGAGGAGCGCCTGGGCCTGACCTTGTTCGAACGTAGCCAGCAGCGCATCCGCCTGACCCGGGACGGCCAGACCTTTCTGGCCGAAACCAAGGCGCTGCTGACCCACGCCAACCGCCTGGAATCCCTGGGCAAGCGCCTGGGCCGCGGGGAAGAAGGCGGCTTGTGCATTGGCTATATCGAAAACGCCATGCACGCCGGTGTGCTGCCCAATGCCTTGCGCATACTGCGCGACGACCGGCCCACGGTGCATATCAAGTTGTATAACCAGCCTTCCCTCGAACAGTTGGAGGGCCTGCGCCAACGCAGTCTGGATATCGCTCTGGTGAGCGAACCTCCCGCTGCCGACGACCCGGACCTGACCGCCTTGCAGGTGCTCGACGACCCGATGCTGCTGGCCCTGCCCGAACAGCATCCGCTGGTCCGGCAACGCGAAGTGCTGCCCGAACACTTGGCCGACCAGCAATGGATCGGCGTGCAACGCAAACCTGGCGCCCACCCGGCCGATGACTTTATTGCAGCCTGCATCCGTGCCGGTTTCACCCCGCAGATTCCAATGGAAGCCGGCGAACCCTTTACCGCACTGGGCCTGGTGGCGTCGGGGCTTGGGGTTGCGATGGTGCAGAAAGGCCTGAGCCGCAATGCCCCGCCTGGGGTGGTGTTGCGAGAGTTGCCGTGGCTGACCTACACCACACCGTTGTGGGCGGCCTGGCACCGCGTTAATTTGCGGCCGTTGGTGGAAACCTTTCGCAAAGTGCTGACCGAACCTGAGGCTATCTGACTGACGCCCTGCAACCCGCTCCCACAGGGGACCTATGCCGGGTGATGATTTTGTGGACAACGCAGAACCAGTGTGGCTGGCTTGCCTGCGATAGCGGTGGTTCAGTCACCATCAATGTTGGTGAACCGACGTCTTCGCGGGCAAGCCCGCACACAGGGGACCTATGCCGGGTGATGACTTTGTGGGCAACGCAGAACCAGTGTAGGAGCTGGCTTGCCTGCGATAGCGGTGGTTCAGTCACCATCAATGTTGGTGAACCGACGTCTTCGCGGGCAAGCCCGCTCCCACAGGGGACCTATGCCGGGTGATGATTTTGTGGACAACGCAGAACCAGTGTGGGAGCTGGCTTGCCTGCGATAGCGGTGGTTCAGTCGCCATCAATGTTGGTGAACCGACGTCTTCGCGGGCAAGCCCGCACACATTGGTTCTCAGAGTGCTTCGCGCAAGCGATACCACAACATTCCCAACGCCAGCAGTGGCGAACGCAGCGCCTTGCCACCGGGAAAGGTCATGTGCGGCACCTGGCTGAAAATATCCAGGCCCTGGCTTGCACCCGCATGTAACCCTTCGGCCAGCAGCCGTGCGCACCAATGCGTCACGTTCAAGCCGTGACCGGAATAGCCCTGGGCATAGAACACATTGGGGTACTGCTTGAGCCGCCCGACCTGGGGAAAGCGGTTGGCGGTGATGCCAATCTTGCCGCCCCACTGGAACTCGATGGCGGTGTCGGCCAGTTGCGGGAACACCTTGAGCATTTTCGGGCGCATGTACGCGGCGATGTCCTGGGGGTCGCGCCCCGAGTAGTGGCAGGCACCGCCGAACAACAGGCGCCGGTCGGCAGTCAGCCGGTAGTAATCCAGCCCGACTTTCTGGTCGCACAGCGCCAGGTTCTGTGGGATCAACTGCTGGGCTACTGGTTCAGGCAGTGGCTCGGTGGCGATGATGTAGCTGCCCGCCGGCAGCACCTTGCCGCCCAGGCGCGGCTCCAGGTCTTCCAGGTGCGCATTGCACGCCAGCACCAACTGGGCGGCGCGTACCGTGCCGCCGGCGCAGCGCACTTGCACGGTTTCGCCATGGATCAGTTCCAGCACCTCGGTCTGCTCAAAGATCCGCACGCCGAGCGCTTCGGCCACCTGTGCCTCACCGAGCACCAGGTTGAGGGGGTGCAGATGCCCGGAGCCCATATCGACCAGCCCACCGGCGTACACCGTCGAACCCACGACCTGGGCCATGTCCTGCGCGCCCACCAGGCGGGTTTCAGGGGTATAGCCCATGGCTGCCAGTTGCGCCTGCTCATCCTTGAACGCCGCGAATTGCGCCGCCGTGTTGGCCAGTTCACAGAAACCCCAGCGCAGGTCGCAATCAATCCCATGTTCGCCGATGCGCTCGCCCACCAACGCCACCGAGTCGATACCGGCGCGCGCCAGATAGCGCACGCCCTCCTCGCCCACGTATTTGGCAAACCCGGAAACATCATGACCGATACCCCGAATCAATTGCCCACCGTTACGCCCACTGGCGCCCCAACCAATGCGACGAGCCTCCAGCAGAATCACCGAGAGACCGCGCTGGGCCAGTTCAATGGCCGTGTTGACCCCGGTAAACCCGCCGCCGATCACACACACATCGGCGCTCAGGTCCGCATTGAGTGCCGGCCGTTGCGGCATGGCATTGGCTGTCGCGCGGTAATAAGACTGCGCATGTTGATTGGACTGAATCATCGGTTGGACTTCACTTTGCTCCAGGCGCGGGTCATTACACGCATGGTCGCCGGTGTGGGCGTGGTGGAAATATAGAGCTTGTCGAGGACTTCCTGGGGCGGGTAAACCTCAGGGTTGTTCACCAGCTCCGGGGCCATGAACGGTTTGGCCGCCGGGTTGGCGTTGGCGTAGCCCACCGAGGCGCTGACCTTGGCGATCACTTCGGGTTCGAGCAGGTAGTTGATAAACGCGTGGGCCTCTTTGGGGTTGCTGGCGTCGGCAGGAATCGCCAGCAGGTCGAACCACAGGTTGGAACCTTCCTTGGGAATCGAATAAGCAATGTTCACTCCATTCTTGGCTTCCTCGGCGCGATTGGCGGCCTGGAACACGTCGCCGGAATAACCGAAGGCCACGCAAATATTGCCGTTGGCCAGGTCCGAAATGTACTTGGAGGAATGGAAATAGGTGATGTACGGCCGCAGCGTCAGCAGCTTGGCTTCGGCCTGTTTGTAGTCCTCGGCGTTCTCGCTGCGCGGGTCCTTGCCCATGTAGTTGAGCATCGCCGGGAACAACTCATCCGGCGAATCGAGGAAGGCCACGCCGCATTCGTGGAGCTTTTTGAGGTTGTCCGGCTCGAACAGCACCGCCCATGAATCGATGCGCTCAATACCCAGCACCTGCTTGACCTTGTCGACGTTGTAGCCGATGCCGTTAGTGCCCCACAGGTACGGCACCGAGTGCGCGTTATCCGGGTCGTTCTGCTCCAGCAGCTTGAGCAGCCGGGGATCAAGGTTCTTGAAGTTGGGCAGTTGCGCGCGGTCCAGCGTGAGGAACGCACCGGCCTTCACTTGCCGCGCCAGGAAATGGTTGGACGGCACCACCACGTCATAGCCGGTGCGCCCGGCCAGCAACTTGCCCTCCAGGGTTTCGTTGGAGTCGAACACGTCGTACACCACTTTGATCCCGGTCCTGGCCTGGAAGTCCGCCAAGGTGGTTTCACCGATGTAGTCGGTCCAGTTGTAGACGCTCACCGTCGACGCCGCCTGGCCGCTGGCACTGAACGCCGCCGCCAGCGCCAACGGGAAAAGCTTGTTCACAAGACGCATATCGTCACCCCTTTTATCGTTGTTTTAGACGCTCAACAGCAGGAACTCACGCTCCCAGGAACTGATCACCCGCTTGAAATTCTCGTGCTCGGCGCGCTTGACCGCCACGTAGCCGCGCACGAATTTTTCGCCCAGGTACTGCTTGACCGTGTCGCAGTCTTCCATGCGTGCCAGGGCATCCTCGAGGGTGAACGGCAGGCGCAGATTGCGGCGCTCATAGGCACGGCCTTCCACCGGCGCACTGGGTTCGATGTACTCGATCATGCCCAGGTAGCCACACAACAAGCTGGCAGCAATCGCCAGGTACGGATTGGCATCGGCACCCGGCAAGCGGTTTTCCACGCGCATCGCCTCGGGGCTGGACGTGGGTACGCGCAGGCCGACAGTGCGGTTTTCTTCGCCCCATTCGACGTTGACCGGCGCCGAGGTGTCCGGCAAAAAACGCCGAAACGAGTTCACGTTGGGGGCAAACATCGGCAGCAGCTTGGGGATGTACTTCTGCAGACCGCCGATGTGATGCAGGAATAACGCGCTCATGTTGCCGTCGGCATCGACGAACACCGGTTTGCCGGTGGCGATTTCGACCACGCTCTGGTGCAGGTGCATGGCGCTGCCGGGCTCGTCGGCCACCGGCTTGGCCATGAAGGTGGCGGCCACGTTGTGCTTGAGCGCGGCCTCACGCAGGGTGCGCTTGAACACGGTGATCTGGTCGGCCAGGTCCAGGGCGTCACCATGACGGAAGTTGATTTCCATCTGCGCGGGGCCGTCTTCGTGGATCAGCGTATCGAGGTCCAGACCCTGGGCTTCGCACCAGTCGTAGACGTCTTCGAACAGCGGGTCGAATTCGTTGGCGGCATCGATGGAAAACGACTGGCGCCCGGTTTCGGCACGGCCCGAGCGGCCGATGGGAGTTTTCAACGGCAGGTCCGGGTCTTCGCAGCGCTGGGTCAGGTAGAACTCCATTTCCGGCGCGACAATTGGCTGCCAGCCTTGGTCGGTGTAGAGCTGCAGGACTTTCTTCAACACATTGCGCGGTGACAGTTCAATCGGGTTGCCCTGTTTGTCGAAGGTGTCGTGGATCACGATGGCGGTGGGTTCGATGGCCCAGGGCACCACGTAGGTGGCGTTGGCGACCGGGCGGCAGATCATGTCGATATCGGCCGGGTCCAGCAGGTCGTAATAGATATCGTCGTCGACAAAGTCCCCGGTTACCGTTTGCAGCAACACACTTTCCGGCAGGCGCATGCCTCGCTCATGCAGGAACTTGTTGGTGGGTGCAATCTTGCCGCGTGCGATGCCAGTCAAGTCACTGATCACGCATTCGACTTCGGTAATCTTGTGTTCTTTCAGCCAGGTGGAGAGCTGATCGAAGGGGGCGTTCATAAGGACCTCGTCTTGGGTGGGATGCGACGCCGGGTTGTACTCCCAGCGCATTGAGGTCTATCTTGGGCCAGCCTTGAAACGGCATCTATCCACTTTGCACGCAGTACAACGCACCAATAGAGTGCGCACGGATCCCCCATGACACAGGCAAACGCTTTGCGCGTACAGGCCTTCGCCACCGGCGATGTGACCGCCCAATGCAGTGCCACACCCGGTTGGGTGCAGCATTACCAGCAGATGTCCCCCGGGCATTTCGCCGGGCGCGTGCGCTACCTCGATCTGCAAGGCGTGCAGGTGTATGAAGAGTGCATGAACACCCGCGTGGAGCAGCATTTCAACGCACCTGCCGGCGCCCTGGCGTTCTGTTTCGACGCCAGTGACAACGCGCTGTACCTGCTCAATGGCGAAAGCCGCAACACCTGGATCACCCCGGTAAACTACCGCGAAGTAGCCGTGGTGTTCGGCCCGCAGTTCGTCCAGCGTCAGGGCCTGGATATAGCCAAACTCGAAGGCTTGTTCATGGCACCGCTGACCTGTCGGCAAAATGCGCTGTTCACCCGCTGGCTGAGCGGCACCCTAACGCGCCTGTCGGCACTGACCGACCCCATCAGCCGCGATGCGCTCACCCAGCAGTTGCTCTACGATTGCCTGTTCATTCTCGACAACGCCTGCGTGTGCCTGGACGGCAGCTCGTTGCAAAAGCGCGCAGAAGAACGCCGGTTGATGGCGCGCATCGGCGAATGGGCGGCGGATGCTCCGGATGAAACTGCCAACCTGTTGGAACTGGCGCAGATTGCGGGTGTGCCGTTGCGCCAATTGCAGCAGGGCTTCAAGACCTACACCGGAATAAGCCCGGCGCAGTGGTTGCGGTTGCGCCGCTTGAATGGGGCGCGACGAGAGTTGCTCAACTCAATGGGGGCTACAGTAGCCGAGGTCGCGATGAATTGGTCGTTCTGGCATTTGGGGCGGTTTTCAAACAGCTATCGGGCGCTTTTTCAAGAGCTGCCCAGCTAAACCCTGAGACGCTGCAGCTGAAAAAAAGCGCTTGACCTTGTGGGAGGAACAGGCAAAACCGTCCCCCCCACCCTTGTAGGTCAATCAGGGCTGCGCTTTCAGAAAGGTCGAGATCAATTGATTGACCTGCTCCGCAGCCTCCAGTTGCACCATATGCCCCTGCCCCGGCAGTACATGCACCTGAGCCTGTAGCCCTTGGGCGTGACTTGCCGGGATGATCGCATCGTCGCTGCCCCAGATCACCAGGCTCGGCTGGCGGCCCACCTCATTGCGAAGATCCAGCATTTGTCGCCCGCCATCGAACAGCTTCTGATTGAGCTGGCGCAACGTTTGATCCACCCCTTCCAGGCGCTTGAATTTGAGCATGTCCTCCAGCATCTGCCGCGTCACCAGCGCAGGGTTACTGAACAGTTGAGTCAATGGCGGCTTGAGCGCGTTACGGTTGTTGGCTTCGACAAAACCTCGCAGGTAATCGCCGTTGATATCCGCACCCAGACCCGCGCTGGCGATCAAGGTGATGGAGGCGATACGTGCAGGCGCCAGGCTGGCGACGGTGAGGGTCACCAGCCCACCCATGGAGTGGCCGGCCAAATGCACACGGTCGAGCGCCAGGTGGTCGAGCAATGCCAGTACGGCGCGACTGAGCTCCGCGGCGTCCCCCGTTTGCAGAGACTTGCCCGACTCCCCGTGCCCCGGCAGGTCCAGGGCAATCACCCGGCGTTCGGCGGCCAGGGCCGGTTGATTGAACAGCCAGTTGTTCAGATCGCCCCCGAAGCCGTGCACCAACACCAGCGGCATGCCGCCCTCGCCCATGTCCAGATAACGCAGCAAGCGCCCGCCCACCTCGACTTTGTGTGCGCTGGGGCCCGCCTCTTCGGCCTCGGCGGCGCTGGAAACAAACCCGGCGTTGAAGCGTTCGATCACGCTATCGATTTCAGCCTCTGTCGCCTCGCCCTCCACCACTATCCCCAGTAGAGCGCCCACCGGCAGGGTTTCATCGCTGAGCGCCAGCACCCGACGCAGCACGCCGCTAAAAGGTGCCTCGACACTGCTGGAGATCTTGTCGGTCTCCACGTCCAGTACTTCTTCGCCCTTCTCCACTCGGTCGCCGGGTTGTTTGAGCCAGACATCGATGCGGCCCTCGGTCATCGACAGGCCCCATTTGGGCATGGTCAGGGTATGAATCATGCGGCGGTCCTCTTGTCGGCGATCTTCATCACGGCCGCCTCGATCTTCGCGGCGTTGGGGATGTACAGGTCTTCCAGCGCATCGGAAAACGGCACCGGGGTGTGCGGCGCGGTGACCATCTCGATGGGGGCGCGCAGGAAAGCGAACCCCCGCTGGGCCACCAGGGCACTGATGTCGGTGGCGACCGAGCAGCGCGGGTTGGATTCGTCGATCACCACCAGGCGCCCGGTTTTTTCGACACTCTCAAGGATGCTGTCTTCATCCAGCGGGCTGGTAGTGCGCAGGTCCAGCACTTCACAATCAATGCCTTGACGCGCCAGGTTGGCCGCGGCTTCCAGCGCGATATGCAGCATGCGCCCGTAGGTCACCAGCGTCACATCCGTGCCCTCCCGCACAAAGTTGGCTTCGCCAAACGGGACCGTGTACAGCTCTTGCGGCACGTCGCCCTGCAAGCCGTAGAGCATTTTGTGCTCAAGGAAAATTACCGGGTCATTGTCGCGGATCGCCTGGATCAACATGCCCTTGGCATCGTAGGGCGTGGCCGGGCATACCACCTTGAGGCCGGGGATATGCGTCCACATGGAGGTGAGCATTTGCGAATGCTGGGCAGCCGCCCGCAAACCGGCGCCGTACATGGCACGGATCACCAGCGGTGTAGTGGTTTTGCCACCGAACATATAGCGGAACTTGGCAGCCTGGTTGAGCAGTTGGTCCAGGCAGCAGCCGATGAAGTCGACGAACATCAATTCGCACACTGGGCGCATGCCACGGGTAGCGGCGCCCACCGCCATGCCCACGTAGCCGACCTCAGACAACGGCGCGTCCAGCACGCGTCCGGGAAATTGCGGGTGCAAGCCCTTGGTCACGCCGAGCACACCGCCCCATGCGTCCTGCTCACCGGGGGAACCGGTGCCACCGGCCACATCCTGACCGATGATAAATACGCTCTGGTCACGGCCCATCTCCTGGGCCAAGGCTTCATTGATCGCCTGCTGGTAGCTGATTTTACGAGCCATTAGATTCTCTCCACATCTTGTTTTTATAAAGTTGGTGATCAGCGATAAGCCACGTAAACGTCGCTTAGCAGGTCGGCGGCCTGGGGCTTGGGGTCGGTTTTGGCCAGGCGTACGGCGTCTTCGATCAATTGCGCCACTTCACCGTCGATGCGCTCGAACTGCGCTGCATCCAGCCAGCCTTCGGCATGGCAGCGCTGACGGAACAAGGCCAGGCAATCGGCGTTTTCACGCAGGTTTTTCACTTCGTCAGCGCCGCGATAGGTTTGCGCATCGCCCTCGAAGTGCCCGTAGAAACGGCTCAGCTTGACCTCGACCAGTGTCGGCCCGTCGCCTTGGCGCGCCCGCTCCACAGCAACGCCGAGCGCTTCATGCACAGCGAAAAAATCATTGCCGTCGACGATCACCCCCGGCATACCAAACCCGGCGGCGCGCTCGACGATGTCTTTGCATGCCACCGACCAACCGGCGCCAGTGGCCTCGGCATAACCGTTGTTTTCGGCGACAAACAAACATGGCAGCTGCATGATCGACGCCAGGTTCATCGCTTCAAACACGGCACCTTCATTGGAGCCACCGTCGCCAAAAAACGCCACTGCCACGCCCTGGCTCCCCTTGAGCTTGGCAGCCAGCGCCGCACCCGCAGCCAATGGTGCGCCGGCCCCGACAATGCCATTGGCGCCGAGCATCCCTTTCTCCTGGTCGGCGATGTGCATGGAGCCGCCCTTGCCGCCGCACACGCCGGTTTTCTTGCCATAGATTTCGGCCATCATGCCGAACACGTCGACGCCCTTGGCGATGCAGTGGCCGTGACCACGGTGGTTGGACGCGATGCAATCATCGTCATTGAGGTGCGCCATGACGCCGGCGGCGCAGGCTTCCTGACCGGCATACAGGTGAACGAAACCGGGGATCTCGCCGGTAGCGAACTCCACATGCAGGCGTTCTTCGAAATCGCGGATGGTGCGCATCACGGTGTAGGCATGCAGTAACTGATCGGTGCACAGGTGGGTGGACATCTTGTTGTTCTCCAGGTTGTCTCGACGCACAAAAGACTGGCTGCGGCCAGTGCCAAGCTGTTCAGCACAGCCTGTGCCAACCGTCGAGAAAACCTGGCAAAGCCTTGATCCAGAGCCGTGCCGCACAGCGATGCCCAGGCAAGTGGTCGGCTATATGTGAGACGCAACCACGCAGTGCGCCCCTTGAGTCTCAGCGGCATGAGACGCAGCGTCTCAATGCAGGCGTTGGTCAGGGTGCCCTTGTCCGTCGGCGCACATGCGCGCTTAATAACGCGCATAACAACAAAGCTTGAGAACCGGAGGCTTTATGCTCGCCATGAGCTCCAGGGAGCATGTCGACTGTGTCAGTCGCGTGGTCCGCAATGCCGAGCGCCTGCCCCAGGCGCCCGTGCCGTCGCTGATCTTCGATTCGTGGCGGCGGTCCATGGAGCAACACCGCCTGGACCCCGGCTCCCTGCAAGGTCCACGCATCCTCAGCGAACCCTTGCTCAAGGAGTGTCGCGAGCGCGCCGAGCTGTTCATGCGCATCGCCGGCGAAGAAGTCGCGCAGTTGCACCACCGCGTGCGCCATGCCGACTACTGCGTGATGCTCACCGACGCCCAGGGCCAGACCATCGATCACCGTGTCGATGCGAACATTCGTACCGACTGCCGCAAGGCCGGCCTTTACCTGGGCACCTGCTGGTCGGAAGCCGAGGAAGGCACCTGCGGCGTGGCCACGGTGCTGACCAGTAAAACCGCGGTGACGGTGCACAAGCGTGATCACTTTCGCGCAGCGTTTATAGGCCTGACGTGTTCCGCCGCGCCCATCTTCGACCCGCAGGGCCACCTGCTGGGCGTGTTGGATGTCTCGGCGCTCAAGTCGCCGGATGACCGCGGCAGCCAGCACCTGATACGGCAGATGGTGGCGCAGAGCGCCCAGGCCATCGAAAACGCTTTTTTCATGCACAGCGCCCGGCAGCACTGGGTGTTACAAGCCCATAGCACCCCAGGTTTTGTCGACAGCCAACCCGACCTGCTGCTGGCCTGGGACCAGGACGGACGTCTGCACGCCTTGAACAGCAAGGCGCGTCAAGCCCTGCGCTTGCGCTTTGGCCAGCTGCCTGAGCATATCGGCGAAGTGTTTGACGTGGATGCATTGCGTGCAGCCACTGATCAGTCAACCCGGCAGTTGCACTGGCGGGGCAAGCCCGACGCGGTACACGTGAGGGTCAATGCACCCCGACGCCCCTCGGTTCGGGCGCTGCCAGAGACTCAAGTCGACCCGCGGATCCAGGAGCACCTGCGCTTGGCTGCGCGGGTCAAGGACCGCAACCTGCCCGTGCTGGTGCAAGGTGAAACCGGCGTCGGCAAAGAAGTCTTCGCCCGCCAGTTGCATGAGCACAGCGCGCGCCGGGACGGGCCGTTTGTGGCGGTGAACTGCGCGGCGATTCCGGAAAGCTTGATTGAAAGCGAACTGTTCGGTTATTCACCCGGCGCCTTCACCGGAGCTTCCAGCAAAGGCATGAGCGGGCTGCTACTGCAAGCCGACGGCGGTACGTTGTTCCTTGATGAAATCGGCGATATGCCGCTGGCGTTGCAGACACGTTTGCTGCGGGTGCTGGCCGAGGGAGAAGTCGCACCGTTGGGCGCAGCCAAAACCCGTGTGGTGAATATTCAGGTGATCTGCGCCAGCCACCGCGATTTGGCGGCGCTGGTCAGCGCGGGCCGGTTTCGGGAAGACCTGTACTTTCGCCTCGGTTGCGCGCGCTTCTGCCTGCCACCGTTGCGCGAACGCACCGATAAGCTGGCCCTGATCAATCGGCTGTTGGAGCAAGAGGCACGTAACAGTGGCGTGTCGTTGGGCATCGGCCAGGCCGCGCTGCAATTGCTGCTGGGTTACGCGTGGCCAGGCAATGTGCGGCAACTGCGACATGTGCTGGCGTACGCCTGTGCGGTGTGCGAAAGCACTACGCTGCAAGTGGCGGATTTGCCGATTGATATTCGGGGCGAGCAGCCTCAAGGGCTGGCCGAACAGAGCGCCAGCCCCGAGCGTCAAATGGTTCTGGATGCGTTGATTCGCCATCGCTGGAAACCCTCGCCTGCGGCACAGGCCCTTGGGATTTCAAGGGCAACCCTGTACCGGCGCGTGAACCAGCTGGGTATTGATATGCCCGGCAAAACCCACTGATACGAGGGGTCGACTCCCACGCAGGCGAGTCGACCCACGCTGTCAGCGGTAGACCAGGCCACCGTCGATCAACGGCGCCTGCCCGGTCATATAGTCGGCGTCCGGGCCTGCCAGAAATGCCACAAACCCCGCCACATCCTCCGGCGTTTGCGCACGGCCCAAGGCAATCCCATCCACGTACTGCTTGTAGGTTGCCCCCACCTGCGCCCCGGTAATCTCGGCCATGCGCTTGTCGATCTCAACCCACATATCGGTGCCCACCACACCGGGGCAATAGGCGTTTACCGTGATCCCCGCGCTCGCCAGTTCCTTGGCCGCCGCCTGGGTCAAGGCGCGTACCGCAAACTTGCTCGCCGAATAGACCCCTAACAGCGCAAAGCCTTCATGCCCTGCGATTGAACAAGCATTGATGATCTTGCCCTTGTGCTTGAGCGCCTTGAATTTGTTGGCGGCCGCCTGGATCCCCCAAAGCACGCCCTTGAAGTTGATATCCAGGGTGCGCTCGACCTGCTGCGGGCTGACGTCGAGCAATGAGTCGATCTGCGCCACTCCGGCGTTATTGACGATGATGTCAAAACCGCCCAGCGTCTGGTGGGCGTGCTCGACCGCTGCTGTCACCTGTTCGCGCCTGGATACATCGGCGATGAACACAGAGGCTTTGCGGCCGGTGGCGACGATTTCGGCGGCCACGGCGTTGAGCTTGGCGCCGTCGATGTCCACCAGCGCGACATCGGCGCCATCCTGCGCCAGGCGCATGGCAATAGCCCGGCCTATGCCCTGCCCGGCGCCGGTGACCAGCGCAACTTTACCTGCGATACCCATGACAATCTCCTGAAACGATGAGGGGAGCCTTGTCTATCGCAAGCCAGCGTCTGGCTGTCGAGCCGCAACGGGATCGGCATCGGAGCTGAGACGGGTTGTCTCGCCGCGCGAACATTGCGCGAAAGCTTGTAAAAGCCCGCGCTTATGCCTAGTTTAGGCGCCCCCCGCCCAGCGCTTTAAGGCCTTGCCCCATGGTTTTGCGTTTTCGCCCCGTCGTCACTTCACGTTTCGCCCTCGGCCTGTTACTCAGTGGCGGCATCGGCAGCAGCCTGGCCGCCGAGATCCAATTGCCGACGGTGAATGTCCAGGGGCAGGATGAGTCCGGTTACCGCAATGAAAGCGCTTCGGTGGGTGGTTTTGACGAAGCGCCATTGCTGGACACACCCGCCTCGATCACGGTGATCAACGCAGCCTTGATCAAGGACCAGCAGGCACGCCTGCTCAGTGAAGTGCTGCGCAACGATGCCTCGGTGGGCGACAGTTACGCGCCCATCGGCTATTACGAAAACTTCGTGGTGCGCGGCTTCTCGCTCAATGCAGCCAGCAGCTACAAGATCAACGGGCGCACCATCACCGGCGAGCAGAACGTCGCCCTGGAAAACAAGCAGCAGGTGGAAGTGCTCAAGGGCCTGGCGGGTTTGCAGAGCGGTATTTCCGAGCCCAGTGGCGTGATCAACTACGTGACCAAGCGGCCTGAAGATGTGCGGTCGGTGACGGTGTCTACCGATGATCGCGGCAGCGGTTATATCGCCACCGATGTTGGCGGCTGGTTTGGCAGCGAGCAGCAGTTCGGCCTGCGTGCCAACGTCGCCCATGAAGACCTCAATTCCTATGTGGAACACGCCAACGGCCAGCGCGACTTCGTGTCCCTGGCCTTTGACTGGAACATCAGCCCCGACGCCGTGCTGCAACTGGATGCCGAGTACCAGAACAAGCAACAGCGTTCGGTACCGGGGTATCAACTGTTGGGGGGCACAGAGGTGCCCCACGACGCCTCGCCGAAAAAACTGCTGGGGCACCAGACCGGCGGCAAGCAGGTGGGGATTGATTCACTGAACCTCAACGGCAAGTTTGAATACCGTTTCAGCGATCAGTGGAAAGGCAGTGTCAGCGCAGCGCGTAGCAAGGTGGTGATTGACGATTACAGTTCGTTTGCGTGGGGCGGCGATACCAACGGCTTAGGCAATTACTTCACGCCGGAGGGTGACTATGACATCTACGACTATCGTAGCCCCGACGACACCCGCAGAGACGATGAAATCCAGGCGGCCATGACCGGCCTGTTCGACACCGGCGGCATCGGCCATGAACTGACGTTTGGCACCAGTGCCTTTCGCCGGGTGATCGACAAACGTGAGTCGGTCAACGACCCCATCGGCAGCGGTAATATCAATCAGGATACGCCAAGCTTCGAACCTACCAAAAAACCGCTGAACGACAGCCACCGCAACCTCGACAGCCGCCAGTACGGCCTGTTCGTCACCGACCGCATTCGCCTCAACGAGCAATGGCAAACGATCCTCGGCGGCCGTGAAGTGCGCCTGGACGAAAAAGCCTTCGACAGCGTCACCGGCAACCAGACGCGCCACACCCAACAGTACGTGTTCCTGCCCCAGGCCTCGTTGATCTACAAGCCGGTGGACAACGTTTCGTTGTACACCAGCTACAGCAAGGGCCTGTCCCTGGGTGGCACGGCGCCGTGGTTCGCAAAAATACCAGATGTAACTCTCGCCCCTACTGTCTCCCGCCAGATCGAAGCCGGGGTGAAATACGACTGGCGCCGTATCAGCTTCGCCGCCGCCGTGTTCCAGACCCGCCAGGCTTATCAGTACGCCAAACCGGAAGGTGGAGAATTTATCTATATGCAGCAGGGCCAGCAGAAGAACACCGGGCTGGAACTGTCCGCCAACGGCTGGGCCACCGACCGTCTGCAGATCGCCACCAGCGTGGCCGCGATCCGAGCGCGGGTGAGCGGCAGCGGCACGCCGGAATACGAAGGCCACCAAGCGATCAACGTGCCCAAGCTGCGCGCCAGTGTGTACGCCGACTACGCCCTGCCCTGGGTCAACGGCCTGGCGGTATTGGGCGGCGTGCAATACAGCGCCAAGAAGTCCGCCAATCGCACCGGCAACGTGGAAGTGGGCGACTACGCAGTGGTCAACGTCGGTAGCCGCTACACCACCAAGGTCGATGGCTACGAGACAGTGTTTCGCCTGAGCGTCGATAACCTGTTCGACAAGCGCTACTGGCGCGACGCCGGCGAATACATGGGCGATGACTACCTGTTCCAGGGCGCACCGTTGACGGCGCGCCTGAGTGCTTCAGTGAATTTCTGACCCTCGCCACAAAAAGCAGCGACTCTCCGATCGTTACTTGGGCATCTTGCGAAAGCCCACCGCCAAGCGGTTCCAGCTGTTGATGGTGGCGATGGCGACGCTCAGGTCGACTTGTTCCTGTGGGCTGAACTGCGCAGCCAGGGCGTTAAAGTCTTCGTCCGGGGCGTGGGTGTGGCTGAGCAGGGTCAGGCTTTCGGCCCAGGCCAGCGCGGCGCGTTCACGTGGGGTGAAAAATGGTGTTTCGCGCCAGGCCGACAAGGTGTACAGGCGACGCTCGGTCTCGCCGCCCTTGCGCGCATCGGCGGTGTGCATGTCCAGGCAGAACGCGCAGCCGTTGATTTGCGAGACGCGCAGGCGCACCAGTTCCAACAGCGGCAATTCGATGGAGAGTTTGCCCACCGCCGCTTCCAGCGCGAGCATGGCTTTCATGGCGTCCGGGGAGGCGGTATAGAAATCGGTACGGGTTTGCATGGTGAATCTCCAGAACGTTGGGATAGGTGCGCAGAGTAGTCAGCCCAGCGTTCTGGAGAAATAGCCAATCCGGACGAAGAACAGGTGACCAATCTACAGGCCGCGGTTCCTCAGCCATTGGATGAAGCCCTTCTTGACCGGTACCACAGGTGCATCTTCGGTCAGGGCCTGGGCGGCATGGCGGCGGAAATCCAACAGCGCCTTCATGGCTTCGCCGATATCATGCCGGGCGTCCAGGCACGGCTTGAGGTATTCATTTTCGATGCGGTAGAGCGTGCAGTAGGTCTTGGCCGAAAAATCCGCCAGTGCCGCCTGATCGGAGAGGATGCCGGACTCACCGATCACCTCCCCCGGGCCCATGCGCCCAGCCTCGAACTTGTGCCCGTCCTTGATCAACAGCACCGAGACCACGCCGGACTCGATGATGAACAGGTGATCACTGACCTCCCCCGCCGCCAGGATCATCTCACCGGCGCGGTAGGTATGCAGGGTCATGTTCTGGCTGAAGGTGTCTTTTTCTTCCTGACGCAAGGTGGAAAAAATCGACGAGCGCTCCAGCAATGCGCGGGCGCCAGGCACCGCAGGCGGCGTGCTGCCTTCGGTGGCAGACAACAGCCCCACACCCGCCGCCTGCAAATGCCGGTAGGCCAGATCGTAAAGCAGGTTGCGGGTTTCGCGCTTGAGGCCCATGGCCGGTACAAACCCGCTGATCTCATATTCCACGCCGCCGCTGGTGGAGGCCTTGAATGCCACGCTCGGGGCGGGTTGGGCCAGCAACGGCCGGCAACCCTGCATCGCACGCTCCAGGGCCTCGATCACGGTTTGCGGGCGCGCATGGGGACTGACTTGCAGGCTGACCGCCAGGCCGAACATGTCCGCCGGGCGCGAGAAGTTGATGATCTTGGCCTTGGCCGCCAGGGAGTTGGGGATCACCGCCAGGCTGCCCTGGGAGGTTTGCAGGCGCGTGGCGCGCCAGTCGATGTCGGTGACGCGGCCTTCGGTGCCGTCGATGGAGATCCAGTCATCGATCTGGTAAGGCTTGGTGGTGTTGAGGACGATCCCGGAAAACACATCGCTCAAGGTGCTTTGCAGCGCCAGGCCGACGATGATCGCCACGGCGCCGGAGGTGGCCAGCACGCCCTTGACCGGCAGGTCGAGCACGTAGGCCATGGCGGCGATGATCGCGATCAAAAAAATCACCGCGCCCATCAAATCCTGCAACAAACGCCCGGTATGGCCGACCCGCTGCATCATCACTGCGCCGAGCAACACCGTAAGGGTACGCGCCGCAAACAGCCACCAGCCGATCTGCAACGCCGTGGCGGCGAGGTGCAAGGTGGTGTCATCGGCATAGGGCGCCGCTTGCATGGGGTTCATGCCGTCGTTGAACAACACGGCACTGAATACCGCAAAGATCACCAGCCGCGCCGCCAGTTTCCAGTTGGCCAGGCTGGGGGAAATCAGGCGCCACACGGCGATGTCGATCAGGATCAACGCCATGGCGCACAACATCGGGTGATCAGCGATAAATGAGGGCATCCAGGCGACTCCAGGGCGAATGCCGAGAAGATCGCATGAAATCAGAAACCTGGAAACAAAATGTAGGAGCTGGCTTGCCTGCGATGCAAACACCGCGGTGTATCAGCTACACCAGGGTGATGCTATCGCAGGCAAGCCAGCTCCCACAGGAGGTTGCGGTGAACCGTCAGGCGTGCATTTGCCCGAACTGGCCCGACTGGAAGTCGGCAAATGCCTGGTGAATCTCCTGCTCGGTATTCATCACGAACGGACCGTGGCCGACGATAGGCTCGTCGATGGGGTCGCCGCTGAGGAGCAGCACCTTGGCGTCGTCATTGGACTCCAGGGTGACCTGATCACCATCACGTTCGAACAATGCCAGTTGCCCTTGACGCGCGACTTCTTCGCCATTGATCAACAACGTGCCTTTCAACACGACCAGGGCCGTGTTGCGCCCGGCGTGCAGGTCCAGCGTCACCGCTTTACCGGCGTTGAGGCGCAAGTCCCACACATCAATCGGCGTAAAGGTACGGGCCGGGCCTTGAGTGCCTGCGAATTCACCGGCGATCAGGCGCAATTGCCCCGCGTCGTCAGCCAATGGCAGCACCGGAATGTCGCCATCCACGATGGTCTGGTAACCGGCATCCGCCATTTTGTCCTTGGCCGGCAGGTTGACCCACAGCTGCACCATTTCCAACGCCCCGCCGCTACGGGCGAAGTCTTGGGAGTGAAACTCTTCGTGCAGAATACCCTTGGCTGCGGTCATCCATTGCACATCGCCCGGGCCGATTTTGCCACCGGCACCGGTGGAGTCGCGGTGTTCGACTTCACCGTCGTAAACGATCGTCACGGTTTCGAAACCACGATGCGGATGCTGGCCGACGCCGCGACGCTGTTCAGTCGGGGTGAATTCGGCCGGGCCTGCATGATCCAGCAACAGGAATGGGCTGATGTGCTTGCCCATGGTGTCGTAGGAAAACAGCGTACGTACCGGAAAGCCGTCGCCGACCCAGTGGGCGCGGGGGCTGGTGTAGATACCAATCAGCTTTTTCATGGTGTACCTCCAAAGTGAGTACACCTTAAATCGTCTCACTCTTGAACACTAGCCGGTAAAAGTAGCCCTGATCGTTCTACATATAGAACAATGCTTTAACCTGTGGGAGCTGGCTTGCCTGCGATGACGGCCTGCCAGGCGATATCTATCTACCTGACACCCCGCGGTCCAAACTGTGGGCGGGCTTGCTCGCGAAGGCGGTCTGGCAGTCATCACAGTTGGATTGTGTACATATCCATTGCTGCGGTAACGGCCACTTAGGGTTCCGCCTGACGGCGGGTCATCAGGGACAGACACTCCGCTTTCACGAACAAGCCCACTGGAGAACTGCGCACAGCTGACGGGGGCTATCAGGGGGCTGGATTAATTTATATTTCAACCATAATATAAGCAAAAATTACGCCCGTAATTTTTTTGCACAATGGTTTCCGGAGTTCGCCATGCCCCCTCTCCCCCTGCGTCTTCTCACGCCTCTGGCTCTGCTGGTAGTCCTCAGTGGTTGTAACAGCAAGGCCGACAGCGCCGCCCAGGCGCCCACATCGCGCCCGGTGCTGGCCGTCAAAGTCGAAGCAGCCGGCACCCAGCAAAGCGCCTATACCGGCGTAGTGGCCGCGCGCACTGAAAGTGACCTGGGCTTTCGGGTCAGCGGCAAGGTGATCGAGCGCAAGGTCGACCCCGGCCAGCACGTCTCCCGTGGCGACACTCTGTTGGTGCTGGACATCGGCGACTTCGAACTGGCGCTGCGCTCGGCAAAAAACCGCGTCAACGCCGCCCAGGCCCAACTGCGCCAGCGCCGTGATGATGAAAACCGTTACCAGCGCCTGGCCAGTACCGGCGCGGTGTCACGGCAGATCTTCGACCAGTCGGCCACTAACCTGCGCGTCGCCCAGGCCGAACTGGCCGCGGCGCAATCGGATGCCAGCCAGATCGAAAACCGTCGCACTTATTCGGTCCTCAAGGCCGATGGCGACGGCATCATCACCGACGTGCTGGCCGATCGCGGACAAGTGGTGGCCGAAGGGCAAATCGTGGCGCGCCTGGCCCATGACGGCGCCCGCGAAGCCATCGTCAACCTGCCGGAAAACCAGCGTGATCTGGCCACGCAAAAAGCCCTGGCGTTTCCCTTTGGCGCAGCCGACCAGGCCGTGACCGCCACCCTGCGCGAACTGTCCGCCAGCGCCGACCCGGTCACCCGTACCTACCGCGCACGTTACGTGCTGCAGGGTTCGGTCGAGCGTTTCGCCCTCGGCTCCACCATCACCGTGCGCCTGCAAGGTAACGGCCAGCCCCAGCAAACCCGCGTGCCGATTGGCGCCTTGCAGGATGCGGGGCAAGGCACGGGGGTCTGGCTGATTGGCGATGATCAAAAGATCAGCTTCGCCCCGGTGAAAGTCGCCAGCCTCGGCCAGGAAGACGCCTTGCTCGACAGCGGCGTAACACCCGGCCAAACCATCGTCGCCCTCGGCGCTCACCTGCTGCACAGCGGCGATACGGTGCGCTTGCTGCCCGCCCAGGCGCTGGCCCTCAACCGTCAGCAGGGTCAATGAGTATGCGCGGGATCAACCTCTCCGAACTGGCCGTCAAACATCGCGCCGTCACTCTGTTTTTGCTGATTGCGATCCTCGTCGCCGGGGTCTTCGCGTTCGGCAAGCTGGGCCGCGCCGAAGACCCTTCGTTTACCGTCAAGGTCATGACCATCACCGCCGCCTGGCCCGGCGCCACTGCCCAGGAAATGCAGGAACAAGTGGCCGACCGCCTGGAAAAACGCTTGCAGGAACTGGACTACTACGATCGCGTCGAGACCATCGCCCAGCCGGGTTTTGTGTCGATGCGCATGACTTTCCTCGAATCCACCCGCCCGAGCGAAATCCAGGCGCTGTTCTATCAGACGCGCAAAAAGCTCAGCGACGAAGCCGCACAACTGCCCAAGGGCGTGATCGGGCCTTTTTTCAACGATGAATATTCCGACGTGTACTTTGCGCTGTACGCCCTGGAAGCCGAACACCTGCCCCACCGCCAACAGGTGCAAATGGCCGAGGAACTGCGCCAGGGTTTGCTCAACCTGCCGGGGGTGAAGAAGGTCAATATTCTCGGCGAGCAGGCCCAGCGCGTGTTTGTGGAGTTTTCCTATGAGCGCCTGGCAACCCTGGGCATCAAGCCCGAACAGATCTTCGCCGCCCTCGCCGCGCAAAACGCCGTGGCGCCTTCAGGCTTCGTCGAGACCGCCGGCGCCCGCGCCTACATCCGTATCGACGGTGCCTTCGACAGCCTCACGCTGATCGAAAACGTACCCCTGCAAGTCAATGGGCGCGTGCTGCGCATCGCCGACGTAGCGACTGTGAGCCGCGGTTATGAAGACCCGCCCAGCTACCGCATCCGCCACCAGGGCGACCCCGCGCTGATGCTGGGCGTGATCATGGAGAAACACTGGAACGGCCTGGAACTGGACAAGAGCCTGCTGGCCCAGGAAGCCAAGATCCAGGCCGACCTGCCGCTGGGCGTGAACTTCGCCAAAGTCTCCGATCAGGCGAAAAACATCAGCCTGGCGGTAAATGAATTCATGCTCAAGTTCTTCGTGGCCCTGGCCGTGGTGATGCTGATCAGCCTGCTCGCGCTGGGCTTTCGCGTGGGGCTGGTGGTGGCGGCTGCCGTACCGCTGACCCTCTCGATCGTGTTCGTGATCATGCTGGTCACCGGCCGTGAATTCGACCGCGTAACCCTCGGGGCATTGATCATCTCTCTGGGCCTGTTGGTGGACGACGCGATCATTGCCATCGAGATGATGGTGGTCAAACTCGAAGAAGGCTTTGACCGCATCCACGCGGCCACCTACGCCTGGAGCTCAACGGCGGCGCCGATGCTGACCGGGACTCTGGTGACCATTATCGGTTTCCTGCCGGTTGGCTTTGCACGCTCCGGGGCGGGCGAATACGCCGGGAATATCTTCTGGATCGTTGGGTTCGCGCTGATTTCATCCTGGCTGGTGGCCGTGGTGTTTACGCCTTACCTGGGCGTGAAGTTGTTGCCGCACATCAAGCCAGTCCCCGGCGGGCATGATGCGATTTATGCCGGGCGCTACTACCAGAAACTGCGCAGCCTGGTGGAAGCCTGCGTGCGCGGGCGCTGGCTGGTGACCGGCATGGTGGTGGCCGCGTTCGTGGTGTGCGGCCTGGGTATGGCGGTGGTGAAGAAACAGTTCTTCCCGGACTCCGACCGCTCGGAGCTGATTCTGGAAGTGTATATGCCACCCGGCAGCGCCTTTAAAAGCACCGAAGCGGTGGCGGCGCAGGTGGAGAAGGCGCTGTTGCAAGAGCCGCAAACCAGCATGGTCGACACCTATGTGGGCGGCGGTGCGCCGCGGTTTTTCCTGTCGTTGAACCCTGAAATGCCCGACCCGGCATTTGCCAAGCTGATTGTGCAAACCCCGGATTCCCACGCCCGCGACGCGCTGAAACTGCGGATGCGCGAGCGCATTGCGGCGGGCGAATTTCCGTCGGCGCGGGTACGGGTCACGCAGTTGGTATTTGGCCCACCGGTGCCGTTCCCGGTGGTGTTCCGCGTCTCCGGGCCGGATCTGAATGTGCTGCGCGGGCTGTCTGAAGACGTGCGTCAGGTCGTGGCCGGCAACACGCTGACCAGAGACACCTTCCTCGAATGGGGCGAGCGTGCCAGCGGTTATCGCCTGGTGCTGGACCAGGATCGCCTGCGCTTGCTGGGTTTTACCCCCGACGAGGTCAAATCCCAGCTCAACGCCCTGCTCAGCGGCAACCCGATCACCGAAGTGCGCGAAGGCAACCGCACCGTCTCAGTGGTGGCCCGCGCCCAGGGCAGCCAACGCGAGGACCTGGCCAACCTCAACAACATGACACTGACCAACAGCGCCGGTACGTCGGTGCCGCTGGCCCAGGTCGGGCATTTCAAGGCGGTGATGGAAGAACCGATCCTCAAACGCCGCGACCGCGCCACCACCGTGGAGGTACGCGCCGATATCATCGACGGCGTGCAACCGCCCGATGTGGAAATGGCCGTGTACAAAGACCTGCAACCGCTGATCGCCAAGCTGCCCAGCGGTTACAAAATCGACATCGGCGGCCCGGTTGAGGAAAGCGCCAAGGCCAACGTGGCCCTGGCGGCGCTGTTCCCCATCATGATCCTGCTGACCCTCACGGTGATCATGTTCCAGGTGCGCTCGTTCGGCGTGATGTTCATGGTGTTCGCTACCGCGCCTTTGGGCCTGATTGGTGCAGTGCCGACCTTGTTGCTGTTCAACCAGCCGTTCGGCTTCAACGCGATTCTCGGGCTGATCGGCATAGGCGGCATCCTGATGCGCAACACGCTGATCTTCACCGACCAGATCCGCCAGAACCAGGATCACGGCATGGCAATTCGCGAGGCCATCATCGAAGCCACCGTGCGGCGCGCGCGGCCGGTGATCCTTACCGCACTGGCGGCGGCGCTGGCGTTTATTCCGCTGACGCTGTCGGTGTTCTGGTCGTCGCTGGCTTATGTGCTGATTGGCGGTGTGCTGGTGGGCACAGTGTTGACGCTGTTGTTCCTGCCGGCGCTGTGCAGCCTGGTGCTGCGTGACAAGGTTGCTGAAACTTCCCACGTAAGCGCCGGATAAGCTCTACTCCCCTGCCCTGAAAACCTCTGCAAAGTCCCTCGCCTGATCAAACAGTGCGAGGGATTGCAGATGGTTGTTTTCGTTAGCGCCCAGATTTTCTGGGCTGTCTCTTGATTCCGGCGTTCGCCAGCTTTGTGTTGGCCCCCATGGATCCCAAGGCGCCGGATGTCACTCGCGTTTTAGCGGACTTTCGCACCTGCCTGAACACGTTCGACGCGTGGGCCGACAGCCTGTTGAGTGGTTCGGCACTTGCCGTGGAGCAGGTGTTCAAGGTTGGGGAAGATGTCGCACTGGTCGCGCCGGCCTCTTCCGACAAGCCCAGCCGTACCGTCGCTCAATGCAAAGCCCAGGGTGGGTTGACCCTGATGCATCTGTTCGAAAGTACCCGGTTTGTACCCATCGGCAACACCCAGGTGACGCTGCAAGCCCTGGCTCGGGATGGCAGCCCAGTCGGCGCGCCACTCCACCGCACCATCGGCCCCAGCGGCATCCTTGAAGTCAACGACTGTACCCGCGACCAGCAGTACCAAATCACCTTTTACCCCAATGTCTCCAGGGATCACGTCAAGGCGCTGTATGCCTCTTACACGTCAGTGATTGCCGGGTTGGAAGCGGATCTGCGTAAACAGTGGGACGAGCGTTTCGAGCCTCAATGGGCAGACTTCGCCAAGGCCCCAGCCTACAAACGCAGCGGCATACAAAGTGTTGCCTTTGCTACCGGACTTGCCAAGGCGCTCTACAACCTGTGGGACAACATCACCGAGCTGTATGACCTGCTCGCGAACCTCAAATCCAACAGCGAAAAGTTGCTGAAGTACCTGTCCCAGGCCGAGCTGGATGCGCTGCTTGCGCTGGGTAAAGACACGTTGGCCAAGGGATTGTTGGTGCTCAGTGATGAGCCGCTGCTGTTTATCTACGTGGCAGCGGTGGTGGCCTGGATACGGATGTTGCCGCCGCCGGAAATGTACGAGCTGCTGGGTGAAATTACCGGCGAAGTGTTGATCAATCTGCTGCTGATCTGGGCCACGCGGGGTATTGGCGTAAAGCTGCGCCTGGGGGCGCAGGTGCTCAGTGGCGTCAAGTCCGGGCAAGCACGGGCGTTGCTGGAATTGCTGGCCAAGCAAGTCTCGGGGCCGCGGTTGGACACGCATGTCGAGGCCGCCAAGCCTGTGTTGCTCAATAGCGCAGCGGTGCCGGTTAAGGCAGTGCCGGTGGCGCCGTTGAAAGCGGGCGAAACGCTGGTTTCGAACCCGGTGCCGGTGGTGCGCAGCAAGACCCAGCGCACCACGTTGGTCCGGCAGGAACACGTCCATGATGCGCCTGCCGTGGCGTCGAATCCGAAGGGGGATGCGGCGGCGCCAGCGGACAAGACGGTCACGCATGGCTGCCCGGTGTCGATGGTCACCGGCGAGGAATTGCTGACTCTCACCGACGGCGTACTGGACGGGGTTTTGCCGTTTGAGTGGACGCGGCTTTATCGCACCAGTGCGGTGGAGCTGGATTGCGGGTTGGGGTTTGGCTGGAGTCATGGGCTAGCCCACCGGCTTGCGGTGTCGGGCGATTCGGTGGTGTGGACCGATCATGAGAATCGCTCGACTACCCTGCCCTTGCCGACTTCTGCTCGACCCGCGATTACCAACAGCCTGGCGGAAGCGGCGATCTACCTGGGCTCGGCGCCTGATGAGCTGGTGCTGGCCCAAGCGTCGCGGTTTTATCACTTTCGTAACGGTGTGTTGGTTTCCATCAGCGATGCGTATGACAACCGCCTGCGCATTTGCCGTGATCGATCTGGGCGGATTGAGC
>NZ_JAEKCN010000015.1:0-137493 GCF_016405455.1 Pseudomonas sp. MF7453
CCAGTTTGGCCATGACACTGGCAGGTGCTTTTTTCTCGAAACGCGCTAGAACTTCCGCCCACATCGTTTAGGTACCCCCTGAATGAAATTTCAGGGGATTTTACAGAAGACCTTGAAAGGGCTGGCTGTAAAAGCGGAACCAATAGCGGCCGTGACCCAAATAACGGATATGCACTCGATCAAAGTCCAACATCCTGGTCGGCTATCAGGCCGCCATCGGAGGCAATCCCCCTCCCACAGGTCCTGCGTCGCACCAAAGTTGTGTAGATACCTGTGCCCCGACGAGGCCTAAGCACGGCGCCAATCACCCCGCCAACAACCAAACCCCGGTCGCCGCCGAAGCCGCCCCGGCCACCCGCACCAAGGGTGCAGCAGCAGCCGGCAAAAAGCGCACGACAGCGTAACCGGCGGCATGCAACACCGCAGTCGCACCCACAAACCCAGCGGCATACGCCCAAGGGCTGGTCATGTCCGGCAACTCAAGGCCATGGGCCACGCCGTGAAACAACGCAAACAGCGCCGTGGCGCCCACGGCCACGAACAGCGGCGGCCGCACCGCCAACGCTACCGCCAGGCCCAAGGCCAGCACCGATGCGGCAATCCCGCTTTCCAGCGCCGGCAATTGCAGCCCTTCAAAACCCAGCACACCGCCGATCAGCATGGTGCCGACAAAGGTACCCGGCAGCGCCCAGCGCGCGGCGCCTTTTTGTTGGGCCGCCCACAGACCGACCGCAACCATGGCCAGCAAATGATCGAGACCGCCCAAGGGATGGCTGATACCGGCCACCAGGCCATTGTCGCCGTGGCCCGGATGCGCGAAGGCCAGGGCAGGGACGAGCAGCAGCGCGGCAGCGGCGAAGAGTTTGTTGAGGCTCATGGACAGGTTCCTTATGGGTTGATCAGGCGGCGGTCAGCAAGCCCTGGCGTTCGATGAAGGCGACGATGTCGTCCAGGCCGACCCCGGTTTTCTGGTTGCTGAACACAAAGGGTTTACCGTTGCGCATCCGCTGGGTGTCGCTGTTCATCAACTCCAGCGAGGCACCCACCAGCGGGGCCAGGTCGATCTTGTTGATCACCAGCAAGTCGGATTTGCAAATACCGGGCCCACCCTTGCGTGGCAGCTTGTCCCCGGCGGACACATCGATCACGTAGATGGTCAGGTCCGACAGTTCCGGGCTGAAGGTGGCCGAGAGGTTGTCGCCGCCGGATTCCACCAGAATCAGGTCCAGGCCGGGAAAGCGGCGGTTGAGCTGGTCCACGGCCTCCAGGTTGATCGAGGCATCTTCGCGAATCGCCGTATGCGGGCAGCCGCCAGTCTCCACGCCGATAATGCGCTCCGGTGCCAGCGCCTGGTTGCGTACCAGAAAGTCGGCGTCTTCACGGGTATAGATGTCGTTGGTAACCACCGCCAGGTTATAGCGATCACGCAGGGCCAGGCACAGGGCCAGGGTCAGGGCGGTTTTGCCGGAGCCCACCGGGCCACCGATACCGACGCGCAAGGGTTGTGTGTTCATGTGCTTCTCCACCATTAAAACTTTCAGGAACGGAACAGGCGGCTGTACTGGCGCTCGTGGGCCATGCACGCCAGGGACAGGCCAAAGGCGGCACTGCCCAGATGCGCAGGCTCAATGTGCTCGGCGTCATGCTGGGCCTGCTGTAGCAGCGGCAGCAGTTCGCTGGTCAGACGTTGTGCGGCTTGCTGGCCCAGGGGCAGGGTTTTCATCAGCACGGCCAATTGGTTTTCCAGCCAGCTCCACAGCCATGCGGCGAGGGCATCGCCGGGGCTGATATCCCAGGCGCGGGCGGCCAGGGCCCAGCCGAGGGCCAGGTGCGGTTCGTCGCGTTGTGCAAGAAACTCACGTGCTGCGCTGTCCAGTTCCGGCAAGCCGTTGAGCAGTTGCTGCAGGGAGTAGCCCATCTGCCGGCTCTCCTGATACAGCTCGCGGGTCTCACGGCTGGCACGGTGCTCATCGCACAATTGCGCCAGCCTGGGCCAGTCCTGCGCAGCGCCAGCACGGCAATGGGCGAGCAACAGCGGCGCTTCGAAGCGCGCCAGGTTGAGCAGCAACTGATCGCTGATCCAGCGCCCTGCGCTCGCGGCATCCTGCACGCGGCCATTGTCCACAGCCATTTCCAGGCCCTGGGAATAGCTGTAGCCGCCAATCGGCAATTGCGGACTGGCCAGGCGCAACAGCGCCCAGGCCGGGTTCACAGACGTACGCCGAACTGGTGCAACTTGGGCGGATAGTTGAAGTCTTCGTCGCCATGGCGCGAATGATGATGGCCGCCGCCGTAGGCGCCATGTTCCGGTTGGAACGGCGCCTCGATGGTCTGCGTGTCGGCACCCAGCTGTTCCAGCATCGCCTTGAGCACGTAGTCGTCAAGCAGGCGCAGCCAGCCGTCGCCGACTTGCAGGGCCACATGGCGGTTACCCAGGTGGTAGGCGGCGCGGGTCAGTTCAAAGGCGTTGCGGCAGGTGACGTGCAGCAATTGTTCAGGACGGGCGCAAACGCGTACGACACGTCCGTCTTCAGCTTGCAGAAACTCGCCATCGTGCAAGGGCGGCTGCCCACGCTCCAAAAACAGGCCGACGTCTTCACCGTCGGCACTGAAACAGCGCAGGCGGCTTTTGCTGCGGGCTTCGAAGTTCAGCAGCAACTCAGCGGCCCAGAGGGCTTGGGGGGCGATTCGGCGGTGGATCACCAGCATCAGTAGGCTTCCAGCTATGAGCAATAACAGTGCTAGAGCAAGGGGCTTGCCAACCCGCTATCGGTGTAGGAATTTCCTGTCGGTGCGGGTGGTGGCGCCTGGATGGGGCATCAACGGGTTGTGCGGCGTGTTCAGGTTTGGTGCGCTTGAGCGGTTATAGCACTGGAAAAGGGCGTTTTTCCTGAAAGTAGCCTCGTGCTGTATGAAACTTCTTTCATCCAGTTATCCATTAAGTTTTTAAGGATTTATCCTACAAAGACCCAAGAATCGGCCTTCATGGGCTTACGTGATGGTTCTTTAAGATTCGCGCCGTGTTTAATTCACCGCGATGTTCATCATGTTCAAGTCATTTATCTGTTCAGTCATTGTCGGCCTGTCGTGTGTTATCTCGTCAGCCTCGGCCAATCTTCAACAGCCGCCAAGCTTCGCCTCAACCCATGCCACGTCTTCGGTCGACGATGTGATCGACCGAGCCCATCAACTGCTCGGCACCCCCTACAAGTGGGGCGGTACGTCTGCCGAGCAGGGGTTTGATTGCAGCAGTTTCCTGGTCTATCTGTTCAAGACCCAGGCCAACATTCAGCTGCCGCGCACCACTGCGGCGATGCATCGTTCAACCGCCGCGACCATCAAGCGCACGGCGTTAAAACCGGGCGATGCGGTATTTTTCAAGGGCAACGGGCGAGGGCAGGTGAGCCACGTCGGGCTGTATATCGGCGAAGGCAAGTTCATCCATTCACCGCGTACCGGCAAGCATGTGCGTATCGATTCGTTGAGCAATAAGTACTGGAGCAAGAACTACACCACGGCCAAGCGTTTTCATAAGGCCGGCTGAGGGCTTATTCGGTACTGCCCAGCCCTTGCCAGTGCTTGAGGCCGATAAAGATAAAGCGCAGTTGCTGGGTGATTTTCGCCTGGGGTGTGAGGTGGGCCGGCAGGGCATGGGCCGGTGGGTCGATGATATCGGGCAGGGTAGCGAATACGCTTTTGACGATCAGGTCAGCCATCACATGCAAACCTTCTGCATCCAGGTGCTGCAATTTGGGCATCAGCGTCAGGTCGGCGGCCAGGTCGCGGGTGATGTCCTCGCGCAGGGCGCCGATGGCTTGTCGCACGGCCAGGCAGCCGCCGTATTGTTCGCGGGCCAAAAACAGGAATTGCGAACGGTTGGCCGACACCACATCGAGAAAGATCCGCACAGAGGCATCGATAATGCCGCCCATCACGAATTCGTTGTGGCGCACCAGGCGGATCGTGGCGCGGAAGGTCTGGCCGACTTCGCTGACCAATACCAGCCCAAGCTCATCCATGTCGGCAAAATGGCGATAGAAACCGGTTGGCACGATACCCGCCGTCTTGGCCACTTCGCGCAGGCTCAGGCTGCCAAAACCACGGCCACACTCCATCAGATGGCGGGCTGCGTCCATCAAGGCAAGGCGTGTCTGTTGCTTCTGTTCGGCGCGGGGCAGCATGAGCGGATGGGCTTTGTCGGCAAGTACAGCGACGCACTCTAGCAAAAGCGCTTTGCCGGCGTCGAACTTGGCGGGGGCGAGGCGTGACGCGGTCTATATAAAAGCAAAAGCCCGATCGGCAGATCGGGCTTTTTTCTGGGCCACCACGGGCTTAGCTCTGTGCTTGATGCAGTTCTTGCAGACGGTCGGCACCACCTTCAGCAACGCCTTCGGTGTAAGCGCGTTTGTTGGCCTGTTCAGCACCACCTTCTACCAGACCTTTCTCTTGCAGGCGGTTGTAGCCATTCTCAGCTACAGCACCTTTGGCGTAGTCACGGTTTTCATCTTCTTGCGAACCGCTGCGAGCCACGGTTTGGCTGGTCTGTACGGTTTGTGCTTTGTTCTGCGGGGTGGCCTGTTCGGCGGCTGGCAGGGCAAAGGCGCTCGAAGCCAGGACAGATAACAGGACGGTAGCGAGTAATTGGCGTTTCATGATGGTTGCTCCTTGGGAGGGCGATAAAGTGGGTACAGGGCTAATGCTACTCTTGATAAGTCGATATAAAAGTTCATAAACACAATGGTAATAATCAACAGAATTGATTGTTCCCTGCAAAGGCTCTAGATCGAGCCTCTCAAGCACGCGGTTTTGCACCGAGGTGGGTATTTTCGACACGAACCGGGGTAACAATGGTGCGCTGTCGATGATGAAATCTGTCTGCCTGATCAGGAAAATCGCTTTTTTCGGCTAAATCCGCCGTCGGGTTAAACCCTCCGGCACTTTGCCAGTCGTAGTCCTATAAGCTGTGTCAAAGGCTGTTGCCCAGCCAGTCGTATTCAGGAGCCCTGTGCAATGACGCGCACTCGTAAAATCGTCGCTTGGAGCTGCGCCAGCTTCGTTCTGTTAATGGCCATCGCGGTACTGTTCCTGATGTTCTTCGACTGGAACCGCATCAAACCGCCGCTCAATGCCAAGGTCTCCGAAGAACTGCACCGCCCGTTCGCCATCAACGGCAACCTCGCGGTGGTGTGGCAGCGCGAACCCGATGAGGGCGGCTGGCGTGCCTGGGTGCCGTGGCCCCATGTGATTGCCGAAGACCTGACCCTGGGCAACCCGGACTGGTCCAAGCAACCGCAAATGGTCACGCTCAAAAAGGTCGAGCTGCGCATTTCACCCCTGGCTTTGCTGGTGCAGCGTGTAGTGATCCCGCGCATTGACCTCACCGAACCCAGTGCCCAGTTGCAGCGCCTGGCCGACGGCCGTGCCAACTGGACGTTCAAGTTCGATCCCAAGGACCCCGACGCCGAACCCTCCAACTGGGTGGTGGACATCGGTGCTATTGGCTTCGACAAGGGCCATGTGACCCTCGATGATCAAACCCTCAAGACTCAGCTGGATGTGATCATCGACCCCCTGGGCAAACCGATTCCATTCGGCGAAATCGTCGGTGACGCCGATGCCAAGAAGGCCCTTGAAAAGGGCTCGGCGCCTCAGGACTATGCGTTCGGCCTCAAGGTCAAAGGCCAATATCACGGCCAGAAACTCGCCGGCACCGGCAAGATCGGCGGCCTGTTGGCCTTGCAGGACGCGGCCAAGCCGTTCCCGCTGCAAGCCCAGGTGAAAGTCGCCGACACCAGCATCGCCCTGGCTGGCACCTTGACCGACCCGCTTAACCTCGGTGCCCTTGATCTGCGCCTCAAGCTCTCGGGCAGCAGCCTGGGCAACCTCTACCCGTTGACCGGTGTGACGTTGCCTGATTCGCCGGCCTACTCAACCGACGGCCATTTGATCGCCAAGCTGCATGAAACCAGCGGCGCCTCCTTCCGTTACGAGAACTTCAACGGCAAGATCGGCAACAGCGACATCCATGGCGACCTGGCCTATGTGGCCAGCCAGCCACGGCCCAAGCTCAGCGGCGCGTTGGTATCCAACCAGCTGCTGATGGATGACCTGGCGCCGCTGATTGGCGCAGATTCCAATGCCGAGCAAAAAGCCCGTGGCGGTGAAAGCAAACAACCGGCGACCAAAGTGCTGCCGGTTGAAGAGTTCCGCACTGAACGCTGGCGCGAGATGGATGCCGACGTGGAATTCACCGGCAAGCGTATCGTGCACAGTGCCGACTTGCCCTTCACCGATCTTTACACGCACCTGGTGCTCAACGACGGTCAGCTGAGCCTCGAACCTCTGCGTTTCGGTGTGGCCGGCGGCAAGCTCGATGCGCAGATTCGCTTGAATGGCCGCACTACGCCGATGGAAGGCCGCGCCAAGCTGACGGCGCGCAACTTCAAGCTCAAGCAGCTGTTCCCGACGTTTGAACCGATGAAAACCAGCTTCGGTGAACTCAACGGCGATGCGGATATTTCCGGGCGCGGCAACTCGGTGGCGGCACTGTTAGGCACGTCCAACGGTGACCTGAAGATGCTGATCAACGATGGCGCCATCAGCCGCAGCCTGATGGAAATCGCCGGGCTCAACGTGGGCAACTACGTGGTGGGGCGCCTGTTCGGCGACGAGGAAGTGAAGATCAACTGCGCAGCGGCGGACTTCGGCATCAAGACGGGCCTGGCGACCACACGGCTGTTTGTGTTCGATACCGAGAACGCCATCATCTACATCGACGGCACCGCGAATATGGCCACCGAGCAGTTGGACCTGACCATCACGCCGGAATCCAAGGGCTTTCGCCTGTTCTCGCTGCGTTCGCCGCTGTACGTCAACGGGCCGTTTATCAAGCCCAATGCTGGCGTGAAAGCCATTCCGCTGGCGCTACGTGGAGCAGGCATGGTCGCCCTGGGTGTGATCGCCGGACCGGCCGCCGGCTTGCTCGCCCTGGTCGCTCCGAGCGGCGGAGAGCCCAATGAGTGCGCCCCGTTGCTGCAGCAGATGAAGGAAGGCAAGGCACCCAAGACGGTGAAAGGTTAACTGCCACTGGGGATAAGCGTTTCCCGGGGCGCACAGGGAATACCGATCTGGAGGGACGGATCGCCTTTATAGGGGGTGCCGTCCGGATAGATCGAGTAGAACACTTCATGCAAGTACTGCTTACCGTCCAGGGTAAAACAGCGGAAAGATGCATGGGTCGGGAATGCATTTTTGAGCTGATCGAACTTCACGCTACGACCTATCCAGGTATTAAACATTGGTTCGAGGTACATCACTGCTTTTCGCAGTCTGACAATGTCATTGAAATAGTCCGTCTCAGTTTGATTGGAGCAGGTCCCGTGTTTCTTCCACTCGTATCTGAACATTCCTTGCGGGGAGGCGGTTACTAGCCCGGCAATTGCGCGGGTGCCGGAAATTTGGTTGAGTTTGTCCTCGCTGATATCGCACTCTGTGGATGATTTACAGCTGGGCGCGGTATTGCAATTGGCCGGATGACGATTGGTTTTTTGCCCGAGGCTGTTGTTATAGGGCCAGATGCCGTGAGTCAAAAACTTTTGCGGTGGTTTATCGCAGCCCGGTGTCTGCGGTTTGAGCTTGCAGAAACTTGGTTGCCAGGTTACCGCGTAGACCAAGTATTGGTAGCCCTCGCTGCTGGGGGTTATCTCCTCATTCGCATCCAGGCCCAAGGCGCCATGACTGATCAGCAGCGTGGCCATCGCCGTTGCAAAGAGGTAAGTGTTTTTCATGGGCGGTTACTCCCTTTTCATTCGGCTGACAGTGTTGTCAGCGAACGTTGGAAGTATTAATTAGCGCTGGTGCGCTGGAAAATCTACTGTCAAACCTGACAGGTCGGTGGTGGGCATATAGACAGAATAAAACCCCAGGTGGAAGCGCTCGGCTTGCACCTGGGGTTTGAACGGCGACCTGTCAGAGGTCTTGCAGAATATCCGCCATATCATCGGCGTGTTCTTCTTCCTGGGCCAGGATGTCTTCGAAGATGCGACGGGTAGTCGGGTCTTTGTCGCCGATGTACTGGATGATTTCACGGTAGCTGTCCACCGCGATGCGCTCGGCTACCAGATCTTCGTAGACCATCTCCTTGAGCGAGTTGCCTGCCACATATTGAGCGTGGGAGTTCTTCGACAGCAGGTCGGGGTTGAACTCCGGCTCGCCGCCCAGTTGCACGATGCGCTCGGCCAGTTTGTCGGCGTGCTCGGCTTCCTGGGTGGCGTGTTCAAGAAACTCATCGGCCGCTACGCTGGCTTTCAGGCCGTTGGCCATAAAATAGTGACGCTTGTAGCGCAACACGCAAACCAGCTCAGTGGCCAGCGACTCGTTGAGCAGGCGGATGATTTCTTGACGGTCGGCATCGTAACCTTCGGCCACGGCACCGTTTTCGACGTTCTGGCGGGCGCGGCTGCGCAGGGTTGCAACGTCAGTCAAATGTGCTTCAGTCATTTCAATCTCCTGGGGCTAATCCGGTTTTACGCCACGCTCTGCCGGCGTGATCGCTCCAGGTTGTGAGTCGCGCAAGGGGCGAAAAGTTTTATCGGATTTAACAGGATGTGTCTTGAGGGCGGCGGACCGGTGTGGTCCAGCGCTCCGACAGGATCACCCCGCCCAGGGTCAGCAAGCCGCCTACCAGGTGATACAGGGCCAACTCTTCCTTCAACACCACTGCTGCAATCAGCGCGGTAATCAGCGGCAACAGGTTGAAAAACAGCGTGGTACGGCTGGGCCCCAGGGTCTTGACCGAGTGCATCCACGCCAGCGGTGCCAGCATCGACGCCAGCAGGCAGGCGTACAGCACCAGCGGAATATTTGCCCAGCCCAAACCGGCCTTGGCCGAGAACAGGTACAGCGGCAACAGCACCACTACTGCCACCAGCACTTGCAAATACAGCAGCACCAACGGCGGCAGGCGCAGTTGCCATTTTTTCAACAGGGTGCTGTAGACCGCATAAGCCAGGGTCGCCACCAGCATCATGCCGTCGCCCAGGTTGACACCGTGTTGCAGCAGCGCGCCCAGGCTGCCGGACGACACCACTACCACCACACCGGCGAACGACAGCACTGCGCCGGTCAGCGCGCCGAAGGTCAGGCGTTGGCCCAGGCTGATAATCGCGGCGGTCAACGCCATCAGCGGCATCAGCGAAAGGATGATGCCCATGTTGGTGGCGCTGGTCAGCGTGGCGGCGTAATAGGCCAGGCTTTGATACACCGCCATGCCCAGCACGCCGAGGATGAAGATCTTGCCCAGGTTCGGACGGATAAGCGGCCAGTTGGCTACGACCGGTTTGAGCATGAACGGGGTGAACAGCAGTGCTGCGAACAACCAGCGATAAAAGCCGATTTCAGCCGGGAAGATCGAGCCCACGGCCAATTTGTTGACCACGGTGTTGCCGGCCCAGATAAAGATGGCCAGCAGCGGATACGCGTATTGCATGGAAAGAAACCCAGTGTGTTGACGAGGCGCGATTATCCTCTGTCTGGATCGAAGCCTATACTGCAATCCAGACAACCGACCTCTGAATCCAGACAATATGCCCCGACATACCGTACGCCTTGCGGATTTCCCCAGCCTGCCGAGCCCTGTGTACTTTCGCTACTCCGATTTTGCCCCCGATACCGAATGCACCCCGCACCGGCATGGCTGGGGTTCGCTGGACTATTCGGCCAACGGCGTAATGCGCATGGAGGTGGCCGGCAGCCGTTTTATGTCGCCGCCGCAGTACGCGGTATGGATCCCGCCCAATACCGAACACAGCTCCTACAACGCCCAGGCGATTGTCTATCGCTCGGTAGGCTTGGCGCCGACGCTCTGCGAGCAGTTGCCGCAAGCGCCGTGCACGTTGGCGATCAGCGACATTCTCAAGGCCATCCTCAGCGATTTTGCCCAGCGCGACGTGAATATCCCGCAATCGGACGCCGATATCCGCCTGGCCCAGGTGCTGGTGGACCAACTCAAGCAGGCGCCGATCCACGACGGCTTCCTGCCCTACGCCCGCCACCCCGGCCTGCTGGGGGTCTTGGAAGGTATGCAGGCGCAACCCGCCGACAATCGCCCGCTGGGGCAATGGGCCGAGCAGGTGCATGTGAGCGAACGCACCCTGGCGCGCCAGTTTGTGCGTGAGCTGGGCATGAGCTTTGGCGAATGGCGCCAGCGCCTGCGCTACCTGGCGGCCATCGAAGCCCTGGACAGCGACCGTAGCGTGCAGCATGTGGCGTTTGATTTGGGCTACAGCACCGCCTCGGCATTTATCGCCATGTTCCAACGCCATGCCGGCTGTACCCCGGAGCACTACCGACGGACGAATATTCGTGGCCGGTGAAGTTGTAACAGCTTTTGACTACACTGCGCTGTAGGCCGTGCCCGTCGGCACGGTAACAGGGAGAAAACTCCATGAAGATGTTGCGTATTCCGTTGTTGATGATGGGCCTGCTCATGTGTTCTCAGGGTTTTGCCGCCACTGCCCAGCAGAACAAAATGACCACCTGCAATGCCGAGGCTACCACCAAGACCCTTAAAGGTGATGACCGCAAGGCTTTCATGAAGACCTGCCTGTCGGCGCCAGCCGCCAACGACGCCAAGACCCTGACGCCGCAGCAGCAGAAGATGAAGGACTGCAATGCGTCGGCGAAAACCAAGGCGTTGACCGGTGATGCGCGTAAGACATTCATGAGCACCTGCCTCAAGGGCTGATCGCTAGTTCACGAGTGCTGCAGAACCCCTGTGAGAGCTGGCTTGCCTGCGATTGCGTCGCCTCGGTATGACGGATACACCGAGGTGCCCGCATCGCAGGCAAGCCAGCTCCCACACTTGATCGTATTCACAACACCCGCTCTCGCTTGATTCTTCCAAGGCTGGCAGACTGCCCATCCTTCAATGCCGTTCGTTTTGAGGCTGTATGCCAACGTTTTCTCAGCGTCATATGTTGTTGCTGGCCAGCTACATCATCATTTTCGGCGGGTTGCTGCTGGTGTTGCCGCTGAAGTTGCTGCCCAGCCTGCTGGCCGGTCTGTTGGTCTATGAACTGGTCAACATGCTCACTCCCCAGCTGCAACGGCTGATCGAAGGCCGGCGTGCGCGCTGGTTGGCGGTGGCCTTGCTCGGCACCCTGATCGTCAGCGTGCTCACCCTGATCTTTGCCGGTGCCATCAGTTTCCTGCTCCACGAAGCGGAAAATCCCGGGGCTTCCCTGGATAAATTCATGGGTGTGGTCGACCGCGCACGCGGCCAGTTACCGCCATTCATCGACGCCTACCTGCCTGCCAGCGCCGCCGAATTTCGCGTGGCCATCGGCGACTGGATGAGCAAACACCTGAGCGAGCTGCAACTGGTCGGCAAAGACGCCGCCCATATGTTCGTCACCTTGCTGATCGGCATGGTGCTCGGCGCTATCATCGCCCTGCAACGGGTGCCCGATCTGACCAAACGCAAACCCCTGGCCGCCGCGCTGTTCGACCGTTTGCACCTGCTGGTCCAGGCGTTTCGCAACATCGTTTTCGCCCAAATCAAAATCGCCGCGCTCAACACGGCTTTCACCGCCGTGTTCCTCGCCGTGGTGCTGCCGCTGTGCGGCATCCACCTGCCGCTGACCAAAACCCTGATTGTGCTGACCTTCCTGCTCGGCCTGCTGCCGGTGATCGGTAACCTGATGTCCAACACCCTGATCACCATCGTCGCGTTGTCGCTGTCGATCTGGGTGGCGGTGGCGGCGCTGGGGTATCTGATTGTGATCCACAAGGTCGAGTACTTCCTCAACGCGCGCATTGTCGGCGGGCAGATCAGTGCCAAGTCGTGGGAGTTGCTCTTGGCGATGCTGGTGTTTGAAGCCGCATTCGGGTTGCCGGGGGTGGTGGCGGGGCCGATTTACTATGCGTATCTGAAGAGTGAGCTGAAGTTGGGTGGGATGGTTTAAGCCTTGTGTCGCCTGGGCTGACGCCATCGCGGGCAAGCCCGCTCCCACATTGAAATGCGATCACCTGTGGGAGCTGGCTTGCCTGCGATGACGGCCTGCCAGCCGAAGCCTATCTACCTGAAACAACCCGATCAAATTGTGGGAGCTGGCTTGCCTGCGATGACGGCCTCACAGCCGGCCCCTATCTATCTGACGCCCCGCGATCAAACTGTGGGAGCGGGCTTGCTCGCGAAGGCGGCCTGACAGCCGACCGGGATGTTGGATTTGACCGCGTACATATCCGTTATTTAGGTAACGGCCGCTTAGGGTTACGCCCTGACGGCGTCTCACTTTTGAGAAGCGCAAAAGTAAGCAAAACGCTCTTGCCCCACCACTCGGCACCTCGCTTGCGCTCGGTGTGCCCGTAATCCGCCAGTGATTTGGGGGGCCGCCGCCACGCGCCATCCATGGCGCGGGGCGGCTAAACCGGCATCCCTGCCGGTTTACCCCCCAAATCCCTGTCGAATTCCGGCCAGCGTGGTTTAACGGGGCGCCTAAGATCAAAAGCAGATCAAGATCAAAAGCGGCTCGCTTCGCATCGTGGTTACCGTCAAGTGGGCGCGCCACGGTTTCAGCTGAAATTCAGCTGCCGTAGCGCTTGCTCGCCTCAATCGCCAAACCACTGCCAATACTGCCAAAGATATTGCCTTCCACATGCCGCGCATTCGGCAGCATCGCCGAGATGCTGTGGCGCAGTGCCGGGATGCCGCTGGAGCCGCCGGTGAAGAACACCGTGTCCACCTGGGCCACGCTTACCGAGGCGTCATTGAGCAACTGCGTGACACTGCCGCGCACGCGTTCGAGCAGGTTGTCGATGGATGACTCGAACAGCGCCCGACTCAGGTCCACGCTCAGGCCCGCTTCGATCCGGTCCAGTGGCACATGGCGGCTGTCTGCCTGGGTCAGCTGGATCTTGGTTTCTTCCACCTCCATGGCCAGCCAGTGCCCGGCGCGCTGTTCGATCAGCTTGAACAGGCGGTCGATGCCGCCGGTGTCTTCGATGTCGTAGCGCATGCTGCCCAGGGCCAGCTGGGATTTTTGCGAGTACACCGAGTTGATGGTGTGCCAGGTGGCCAGGTTCATGTGGTGGCTGGTGGGCATGTAGGCGCCGCTTTTCATGCGACTGCCGTAGCCGAACAGCGGCATCATGCCGGCCAGCGAAAGCTGTTTGTCAAAGTCGGTACCGCCGATGTGCACGCCGCCGGTGGCGAGGATGTCGCTCTGGCGGTTGTCGTTGTGGCGGCGATCCGGCGACAGGCGCACCAGGGAAAAGTCGGAGGTACCCCCGCCGATATCGACGATCAGCACCAACTCTTCTTTCTCGATGGTCGACTCATAGTCGAACGCCGCCGCAATCGGTTCGTACTGGAACGAGATGTCCTTGAAGCCGATCTTGCGCGCTACATCCACCAGGGTGTTTTCCGCTTCCTGGTCGGCCATGGGATCGTCATCGACAAAGAACACCGGGCGGCCCAGCACCACTTCTTCGAACTCACGGCCGGCATTGGCCTCGGCACGGCTCTTGAGTTGGCCGATAAACAGTGCCAGCAGGTCGGTAAATGGCATCGCAGTGCCAAGCACGCTGGTGTCGTGCTTGATCAGCTTGGAACCCAGCAGGCTCTTGAGCGAGCGCATCAAGCGGCCTTCGTAGTTCTCCAGGTATTCGTGCAGCGCCAGGCGACCGTACACCGGGCGACGCTCCTCGAAGTTGAAGAACACCACTGACGGCAGGGTGATCTTGTCGTCCTCCAGCGCGATCAGCGTTTCCATGCCGGGGCGGATCCAGCCGACGGTGGAGTTGGACGTGCCGAAGTCAATGCCGCAGGCACGGGCTGGAGATTCGTTTTTCATGTCTTACAGGTTCCGGTCAAAAAACGGCCGCGCAGTGTATGTCACTCGCGAGCGGATGCGTAGACCGGTGATCCGTAAATTGGCGCGTAATCGCGCTATATAGCTACGTCTTGAACCGGCAGGGGCTTGGTTAGGCTCGGGTTTTACTGCCCTCACGGACGAATCGCTATGCCTGATGCAACCTTCAACGCCGACCTGCGCGGCGTGCATTACGACTTTCTCAAACAACGCGTGCCGAACTGGTTCATGGAAGGCACGCCGCAACGCCAGCAAGAGCTAGGCACGCACGAGATGGATATTCCTGCCTGGTACCTGGCCGCCACTCACCAAGACAAAACCACGCTGGCTGCCCGGCACACGCGCTTTCGCGAAACGCTCAATGCGATTGAAGAGCACCTGGGCCAGATTGAAGACGTCCTGACCTTCGCCGAACAGCCGCTCAAAGAGGCGATCAAGAAAGAATTCAACCTGGAACTGGATGTGCGCAATGTGTTTTTCGTGCGCAAATACGGCTCAAAAGGTGCTCGCGATGACTTCTACGGCGCCTTTGTTTTCGAGCAGCAAAACGACCCGTCACTGAGCTACAGGTATCGCGGCATTTCCCTGTTGGAAGCGGCCCTGGCCAATTTCGAGGCCGATGAAGAGCAGCCGTCGTCGTGCACCGATTGCCAACTGATCACCACCTTCAACCTAGACAACCCCCACATCATTGCGACCTTCGCGGCCGTCCATGCACAGGCGGTGGCGATCACGCCCCATGCTTTCGCCAGGCTTTGCCGCACATTGGACCTTGGCGCGCTTTATCAGGCGCATATCAAGGCCATTGTAGAGCCCCAGGACGCGGATGAACGCCAGGCGCTTGAACAGCTGTTGGAGGAGCATCAACGCGAGCAGTTGGCACTGTGCATCGATATTGGCCGGTTGCAAAGCATCGGACCGCTCAGTGCCGACGCCTGCCAGATGCTCCAAAATGTGGTCACGGGCTCCGCCACGCCGAAATTGGCCGGGAAGCCTGTGACATACACCGCGCTCAACGTGTTCGACAGCGTATTGGTGGGGCCGCTGCTGATCGGGCCTGATCGGCAAAACACCAACCGCCCCGAGCCTCTGGTGGTGTACATCCCCGGTGACCCGCAACAGCCCCTCAAGGAGTATGCGTCCAGTGGCGAATTCATGGCCGACTTGCGTACCCGTCTGCACAGCGCATCGTATCGGCGCTTCTTCAGCCGCTTTGTGCCGGTGCGCGAACAAGGCGGGTTCTTCACCCGGTTCAACCGTCTGTACCAGCCTGCCAGTAACGGCAATGGTGGTGCGGACTACCCGTTGCGCACGCCGTTGGCGCGCTTGCCTATGCAAGAGTTCGCCCTTGCCGGTGAGCTGTGGCAGCGCAGTCGCCAGGCGCATATCAGCAAGATCTTGAGCGATGCACGCGCAGTGGCCGTGCCCACCGAGGATGAGGACCGCAAGGCCCGGCTTGAACGCCTGGAAGGTTTTTTCGAGGCGGCCGTCAGCGTATTCAACCTGGCCGCGTTCGTGGTGCCGGGGCTCGGCCCGATCATGTTGGCCGTGGGCGCATCGCAGATGTGCTACGAAGTGTTTGAAGGCATCGAGGCCTACGATCAAGGCGAGCCCCGGCAGATGTGGGCGCATTTTTCATCGGTAGCCCTGAACGTAGCGTTCATTGCCACGGGGTCCAAGGTGGTGCCCGCCGTCAAATGGCAAAGCGCAGTGGATCACCTCAAACCGGTGACGCTGCCCACGGGCAAGCAGGTACTGTGGAACCCCGACCTCAGGCCCTATGCATCTGCCGTCAAGCCGGCACCAGAGGTCAAGCCCAATGCGTTGGGCCTGTACGATCATGCCGGTCAGCAATGGGTGTCGTTCGAGGATACGCATTACCAGGTCAAGCAAGACCCGAGCGGCCAGTACCGTATCCAGCACCCGACTCGTCCCGACGCCTACGCGCCGGAATTGGAACACAACCATAACGGGGTGTGGACCCATGAGCTGGAAGAGCCGCTGACCTGGGACGAACCCACCTTGATCAAGCGCCTGGGGTTGGTCGAGCAGACGGATCCGTTGCGTATCAGCGGCGTCGAACCTGACGCTCTGCGCCAGGTTGCGGTCGATCATGAACCCTTGCCGCTGTTGCTTGACGACACCATCAAGCGCTTCGAGCTGCATCAGCAACTGACCACCTTTGTCGAGCAAATCAAAAGCAGCGACCCGCTGGTCTACCAGAAGGCCGAGCCGGCACTGCAGTTTGACCTGCTTCAACGCCGCGGCCTGCTGCCTGATGGCGTAGCGCTGAAAGTCATCGGCCCAACGGGCGAGGTCGTGTGGGAAAGCGCCGATGCGTCGCCCCTATTGCCCAAGCGCGTGATGGTGTTGACCGAGACCGCCATGGCCCAGGGCCGCTTACTCAGGGAGCTGCTGTACACCTTGCAAGGTGTCGACCCGCAGCTCAAGGAATTCCCCGGCAGCTCCGAAGAATCGCTGGACGTTCGCGCCGCCAAGCTGCGCCAGTACCTTGGCGATGCCGTTGATAGCCTCAAGGGACCGCTGCTGGAGGAACGTTACCGTGCGTTGAACCCAACGCCTGACGCCGATGTGCAGCGCGTGCTGGATGCCTACCCGGCCTTGCCGACGCTGGCCGCCGAACGCTTGCTGCAAGGCGCTGCTGTGGATGAGCTGACCGCTTTTCGCAGCAGCGGCAGCCTGCCTGACCGGTTGGCCACGCAGGCTCAATGGTGCGCGCAGGAAACCCGCGTGGCGCGCGCCTACGAAGGGCTGCACCTGGACACTCAGACCCACCTCGACAGTCATCGCCTGGCCTTGCGTACCCTGGAAACCCTGCCGGGCTGGCACCGTGGCTCGCGGGTGGAGTTGCGTCAGTATTCGGCGCAGGGCACGCTGATGGATGCCATTGGCTCCCCCGACTTCCCGCACAAGCGCAGCCTGATACTGCTGGACAGCGGTGAGTTCCAGGCAACCATGCCCGGGGATTTTTACAGCGCCATCTGGGAGCAACTCGCGCCCGATGAGCGTCAGCGTCTCGGGTTGGCCAGCGCGGTCGAATTGAAGCAGGCGATTCAACGCAACCCTCTTTCGCGCCAGGCGTTGCGCACGGTGCTGGAGGACTACCCGCTGCGCAAGCCCGAGTACGATCCGATGGTCCGCTTGATGGGCGGCGCTCCGGGCTTTCGGCATATGGCAAGGGTGGCGGCTAATGTGCTTCGCTCTCCGGCAGAGCGGGTACGCCGGTTGTATCCATCATTCAATGAGGAGCAAGTCACCGCGTTTATTCAGTCGCTGGGCGAAGATGTCCCAGGCGGGTTGGCCAGTCGTGAGCTGGAATACCACCACCTGAAAAAATCCTTGAAAGCGTGGGCTCGCTCCAGAGGGCCACATGCCCTGGCGTACTACAGCGCCGAATGGCGTGTGAGTGATGCAATCAAACGCTGCTGGCGTCGCGAGACTGGAAGCCAGTTGAATATCCGCCTTTCAAAAGACGAGATTCGCTGGGTGGATTTGCCGCCGCTGAAGGCCGACTTCAGTCATGTCCAGGAAGTGGCGTTATCGGGGCTCACATGGAAGGGGCACTCCAGCTCGTTGTTCCTCGAAAATTTCACGCATATCAAGAGCCTGAGCATGACTGGCGCCGAGTTGGTCGAGTTGCCGGCGGTGATCGGCGATATGAAGCAGCTCACGTCGTTGAAACTGCCCTCCAATGAACTGAAACTGAGCGAGCGTAGCGCGGCAAGCTTGAGCGCTCTGGATGCCTTGCAAGTGCTGGATCTTTCAGAAAATCCGCTGGGTACATTGCCTGATTTCGGCGGTATGCCGCATTTAAGATCGCTGAATCTATCTTTCACCCGAATCGAGCGTTGGCCTTCGGGGTTGAGGACGCAGACTGGGCTGGAGCGCGTCGACTTACGTCACAATCGACTGCTGCAGGTACCGCAGGACAATCTTGTTCCGCCGGCAGATCAACTGGAAACGATCGTGCGGATCAATAACGTCACCTTGCTTAAAGGCAATCGCTTCCCACACGATTACTGGGAAACATTCGATAAGTATTGGCAGGACGTGAACCAGTCACGCCCCGACCTTGTGTCAGGCGCTCTCGATGGTGCCTTTGACAGCCGAAACCCACGCCTGGAAATGGTGCAGCACATGTACCCCGAGTATTCCCTGCAAAAGGCCCGGGAGCTTGTCTGGAGCTGGGGCGAAGGCGTCGATACCGAGCTGGACCGGCGCTGGCAGGAGTTTTCTGTGCTGCTCAGGCAGTTGAACGCGTGGGCATTTTCAGGCGGCGGCGAGCGCCAGCGCTATGTGCGCGTGGGGGAGCGCGCCACCGATGCCGCGTCACTGCGCGATCGCAACCTGGCGCACAACCGCATCATGCGCTGCTGGCGCCGTGAAACCCCGCAACAGCTCACCAGCGACGGCGAGCCCTTCGGCCTGGAGCTGGACCTCAGCGGCCTGACGCTGCCAAGCCTGCCCGACCTGGATGCGGACTTCAGCCACGTAGGCTCACTCAAGCTGAGCGACATGAACCTCAGTATTTCGCCTGAGGGGTTCCTCGCTCGCCATCAAGGCGTACGCTGGCTGGACATGTCGCGCAACCAATTGCGCGAGTTGCCGCCGGCGCTGGGGCAGATGCATGGCCTGACCCGGCTGTCGTTGCAAAATAACCAGATACGCCTGAACCCGGAGTCGGCTGCGATGCTGGCGTCACGCAGCACCCTCAGAGCCTTGATCCTCAATTCAAACCCCCTTGATATCGCGCCGGATTTCAGCCAGATGACGGATTTGCGTTCGCTGGGGATGGGCAACACCCATATTGAAACCTTTCCCACCGGGCTGGGGGCGCAACCCAGCCTGGATGCGGTGTACCTGAGGGGCAGTCGGATTTCAACGCTGCCCGATGCGCTGATTGCCCCCTCGGACGAGGCGTTGGCGCAATCCCTGCGGGTAACCAGCGTCACTGATCTGGGCCTGAACCCCTTGTCCGCCGAAACTCAGGCGCGAATCGCCGATTACAACCGTCGGCTTACCGACCCGGAGCGAGCGGCCAACAGGTTGGTGCGCAGCGCTTTGGAGGTGGCTGTGCCGCAGGCCGTTACTGGCGACTCTGAGCCGTTTCAGCGCTGGGCCAGAGGGTTGTCAACGCAGCAGCTTGCCCAGCGCCGAAGCCAATGGTCTACCCTGCGTGCACTGCCAGGCTCGGACGGTTTTTTCGACATGCTCAGAGATCTGAACGTGGCGCCCGCTGAATATGAGGATGTGCAGCAGCGAGTGTGGGAGGTGATCGACGCGATTGCCAACCACAGCGCCGAGTCGGAGCAGCTGCGCAAGGAGATGTTCGAATGGGCGGGCCAGGCGACGTGTTGCGACCGTGCCGCGTTGACCTTCGGTAATCTGGAAGTCCTGCTGATGACCAGCAATGCCAAGGCCCAGGCGTTGGATTCGACTCAGGGCGCCGCGCTGGTGAAGCTGTCCAGGGGCTTGTTCCGCCTGGAGGAAGTGGAAAAGATCGCCCTTACGGATATCGACCAGCGCCGGACTGCGATCAATAGCCGCGAAGATCTGACGGCGACGCAGAAAGCCGACGCTCTAAGGGCTCTGGAAGAAGTGGAAATCAGGCTGGCCTATCGTTACGGCCTTAAAGAGCGGCTTGACTTGCCGGGCCAGGCGCAGCAGGCCAGGTTCATTCGTTTCGGCAACGTCAGCCAGGCGATGCTGGATGCTGCGTACGATAAGGTAATCGGCCTGGATAATTCGGTGCATGAGTTTCAAGCCATGCTCGCCAGAGAATTCTGGCAAGACTACATCGCGAACAAATACCGCTCGCGGTTCGAGGCGCAGAACCAACCCCATCACGAACAAATGAATGCGTTGTTGCGCGATTTCGAGTCCGGTGCAATCTCCAAAGCGGTGTTCGACCGTGAGGCCGAAGCATTGCAGGGGCAGTTTGCAATCGAAGAAGCACAGCTGATTCAAACCCTGTCCCGCGATGAAGTGGCGCAGGCGTTGATGCCAACTGCGAGCCTTGAAGTGTTGGTGGAGCCTGTGGGTCAGGCGCTGCAACTGTCTGAGGCTAAAGTTATCGATTTCAATGGCAAACAGTATTTTGTCGCGAGCATGCCGGATGCGGGCGATGGTGAGCATTACATCTTGCGGGTGCAGGCACCGCAGAACCCGTTGGCGCTGGTCAGCAGCGGGGTGGTAGCCAAGCCCGATATCCATGGGGTCTGGAAGCGCAGGGGCTTGGCGGGTGGGATGAAGCCGCAGGGCTCCGACGATGAGTTTTTCGACGCGTCGGAGTCCATGCCGGTAACGCCCTACACGGCGGAGGAACTGCGGCATATGCGTCGCGATATCCACTTTACGGCCAGCCCCAATCGCATCGGCAGTTATAACCGTGCCAATAACGGCAAATACCCGCTCAGAGACTATCAAGGCAGGGCGATCCGCATTCAAGAATTGGAGCAAGCGGTCACGATAGATCCCGGTGTGCGCTACACCTCGGAGCAGATCAAGCCCTACATTCAATTTCAGGGCTATGAGCAGGTGGGCGCACGCTATGAAGAGAAACTCCAGCTACGTTCGTTTACGGCCCAGGACATGAAGACACCCGGTGAACGCGCGTTGATAGGCCAGGCCATGGTGGTTGCCAACCGGCGTATTGCCAAGGGCGAGATCGTCGGCGTGTACGGCGGAACGGTATTGCCCAGGGGGATCTTCGGACCCAGTGGGCAGACGTACACGATGAGGGTAGGGCGCAAGATGGTCGCGCGAGGCAATACCCTGGTGGAAGAGCCGGTCCACCTGTCGGGGGATAATATTATTTCCAGAATCAATACCCTCTTTGAGTATGACGCACAGGGCAAACCGTTGCGCCAGGCCCCGAGTGGCTACAACGTTGAAGCGGTGGGCTTCAATGTCGAAGCAGACATGTGGATGGGGGTTGGGCCCGGTGCGCGAACCAAACGCGAAGATTTGATACTGACAGCGGTATTTGCCACTGAAGACATTGCCGCGGGCACCGAGTTGCGCATGGATTATCAGTACACTGAGGGGGCAATAAAAAACCTGTTCGCTTGATCCTACTCAAGTAAGTAAGGGGTCTGTCGTCGTAAATAGCCATATCCCATCTTGAAAGGGCGGGTTTTGCCCCAATCTTGTGGGCATATCCAGGCGGTACACAGTGATTGCACTGACCCTGTGTGCCGCCGATTAACTTATGACGCGCCCTGACATCAATTCCCAGGCTGCCAGCCATGGCGTGCCGTGTGGCGGGCTGCGCGATATCGATAACGGATGGTGATGCCCCCATGGATTTCAAAGATTATTACAAGATTCTCGGTGTCGAGCCCACGGCTGACGACAAAGAGATCAAGTCGGCTTATCGCAAGCTGGCGCGCAAATATCACCCGGACGTCAGCAAGGAAAAGGACGCCGAAGCCAAGTTCAAGGACGCGTCCGAAGCCTATGAGGCGCTGAAAAGCGCCGACAAGCGCGCCGAATACGACGAACTGCGCAAGTACGGCCAGCACGGCCAGCCATTCCAGGGGCCGCCGGGCTGGCAGAGCCGTGGTGGTTTTGGCGGTGGCCAGGACGCGGGCGATTTCTCGGACTTTTTCAGCTCGATCTTCGGCTCGCGTGGCGATGCCTTCGGTGGTGGACAGCGTCGTCCTGCCGGGCGCAAGGGCCAGGATGTGGAGATGCAGCTGTCGGTCTCCCTTGAAGAGACCCTGTCGACCGAGTCCAAGCAGATCAGCTTCCAGGTGCCGCAATACGACGCCTCCGGCCGACACGTCAGCAATAGCGTCAAGAGCCTGAATGTGAAGATCCCGGCCGGTGTGGCCGATGGCGAGCGCATTCGCCTCAAGGCCCAGGGCGCGCCGGGCATTGGCGGCGGGGCCAATGGTGATTTGTACCTGATCATCAAGTTTGCGCCCCACCCCAGGTTCGAGGTGGACGGCGAAAACCTGATCATCAACCTGCCGCTGGCACCCTGGGAGTTGGCGCTGGGCACGGAAGTGGCCGTGCCGACCCTCACCGGCAAGATCAACCTCAAGGTGCCCGCCGGCAGCCAGAACGGCCAACGTATGCGCGCCAAGGGACATGGCTTGCTGAACAAGGCCGGGCAACGTGGCTACCTGTTCATCCAGCTCAAGGCCGTCATGCCCAAGGCGGCGGATGATGAGGTCAAGGCATTGTGGGAGGCCCTGGCGCAAAAGGCTGCGTTCAATCCGCGCGAGCAGTTCTGAACGGGTCATTGATTTAGTTAGCGCCAGCCGCAAAAACGGCGTGCCTAGGATGACAACCTCTTCCAAGAAAAGGTTGTCATCCCATGCCGGACTTTCAGGTCACCGACCCCGTCACCCCGCTTCCTGGTGAGCAGGGCCAGCATTACGAACTGATCAAACAGGCGATCCCCACTTGCCTGGTCCACAGTTCGCCCTCCCGCCGCAAGGCCCTCAAAGACACACCGCCGGCCATTCCCCTCTGGTATGACGCCGCTTCCCAAACCCACAAAGATCAGCTCAAGGTACTGCTGGACGCCCGTTGCGATTCGCTTAACGAACTGGAGAAAACCTTCAGTCACATAAGCTCGGAGCAAGCGTTTGCCCAACCCGTGCTGGAAGCCAAGCTAAAGGCTATCGGCCATGAGCTGGACGTCAACCAAACCTGGTTGCGCCTGTATGTACCGGCCGAAGATGCCTTTGGCGTAAAGACCGGTGGCTTCAAGGTCAAAACGTTCTCCCTGCTGCACGCTGCCCTCGGCAACTTTGAGCAACGGGAGACTCGAGAGGGCTATTTCGACAGTGCCTCAGGTTTCATCACCCAACCGGACGTGCGCGATCATTTCGAGCGCCATACCACCACCCTGAAGATTCATGCGTTCACCCAGCTGTGCCGAGACCTTGACCTGGGCAAGCAGTACCAGGCTCACCTCAAGGCACAGTTGAAACCTGACGACGCCAAATCCCAGGCCGAACTGCGCGAACGTTATGTCCGGCACCAGAAAGCCGCCTTCAAGGCGGCGGCGTATCTGGCGTTGCTCAAGGGCGATATTGGCGACAGCGACCACGCGCTGCTGATGCGGGTGGCGGCCGGGGAAAAACACATTCTCAGCGACGGCAAGCCCATCGGGTATCGCAGCCTGAGCCTGATGAACCTGCACCTGCATGATTGCCTGGTCATCGACGCTTGCGCCAAGCCTGGCTACACCTGCTGGGTCATCGTTTATATACCCGACGATCCCGACCATCCCATCAAGCGCTATGAAACCTTCAGTGACTTCAGCACCGCGTTGAGCGAGCGCCTGAGCGCGAAAACCACCCAGGAAGCTGACCGCTCCCAAGGCTGGAAGGCTACGCCGAACCAGCATTTTTTTGCCCGGTTCGTTGCCGACAAAGACCGCGCCTACTACTACAAACGGCTGACCGAGCTGGTGCTGGACGCACCTCCCCAGCGGTTTGGCGCACAGGCCTTGCGATCGGAATGGGGGCGCTTGCTCACTTCTCCGTCCTTTGCCACGCCTTCGACACTGGGCGAACCACATCCCTACGTGCGCGAGCACGCCACTGCCCCTGAATTCAACATTCGCGCCCACACCCTGACGGACCTATGGCAAGTTGCAGACCTGTGGACCTATCGCCTGGGCAGCCTGCGTACTCGGCTGTTCGAGAACGCCCGGCATCGTGCGGTGAGCACCGCCGATGTCGATGAGGCCTCGCGTTCACTGCGCGCCGCGCATTACATGAGCATTGGCCTGTTCGGTCTCAACCTGGTGGCCATGGCGGTGCCGCCGCTGGGTGTGGTGATGGCCGTGGCGATGGCCGGGCAAATGCTCTACGAAGTCATTGAAGGTGTCATCGAGCTGAGCGAAGGCGACCGTGAAGCGGGCTGGGCGCACATTACCGATGTGGTGGAAAACCTGGCGACGCTGGCCGCACAGGCGGCGGTGGTTCATTTCACCGTCTCGCCGTTTATCGAGCAGCTCAAGGCTGTCACCTTGCCCAGTGGCAAGACCCGGCTGTGGAATCCCGACCTGTCGGTCTACGAGCACTCCTCTTCTTTACCAGCGGTGGCGGCGGATGAGCAAGGCCTGCACCGGCATAACGGCCAAACCGTGCTGCCATTGGAGGGTAAACGCTATGCCGTGCAACAAGACCCGCTGACCGAGCAATACCGCATCCTCCATCCCACGCGCGCCGAGGCCTATCAACCGATATTGAAGAGCAACGGCGCTGGCCTCTGGAACCATGAAGTGGAACGCCCGCACACCTGGGAAGGCGCCACGTTGATGCGGCGATTGGGCCCGGTGACGGAGGGCTTCAGTGATGCCGAGTTGGAGCAGGTGCGCAGCGTGGCGGCTGTGAGTGAGGACGTGCTGCGCCGCGTGCATGTGGAAGGCGAGCCGGTACCGGCGATCCTGCTCGACACCCTGCGCCAGTTCAGGGCGTATCGCGATGCGGTGAGCGTCGCCGAGGGCATTCGCCAGGGTTCGCTCAGCAGCGCACTGTGCAGCTATGCTGCATCCCTGGCGGTGGAGTTGCCGGGATGGCCAGCGAGCAAGGCGATCGAGGCATTTTCCGGCACCGAGTTGAGCGGGCCGTCGATCAAATACGGTAATCAGCAGGCTGCGGCGGCGGACACCGTGCAGGTCCACCGCGCCGAATTGATGAGCGGCCAGTTGCCCATACGCATTATCGAAGCGTTCAGCGAACCTCAGCGCGATGCTCTGGTGGGCAGTTACACCGCCCGCACACCCGAGGCGCGAACCGAGGCCCTGCAATTGAAACTCGAACAAAGGGCCATCGAGGTACGCGAGCGGTTGATGAAGAGTATTTACCTTGAGCAGCAGCCACCCTCCGACTCCGCGATGATGCTGATCCAGCGCGACTTCAGCAGCGTGCCGACGATTCTGGCGCGCGAAGTGCTGGCGGACGCGACGCCGACCGAGCGCGACACGATGAACCGCGCCAAGCGCATTCCCCTGCGCCTCGCTGAAAAGGCGCGCCGGGCGCAGCAGCAAATGCGCCTGACCCTCGCGTATGAAGGCTTGTACCTCGACGCGTTGGCCGGGCCGGACACCGAAACCCTGGCCCTCAACACCCTGCCGATGCTTCCCGGCTGGTCGGACAATCTGCGCCTGGAAGTGCGCGAGGGCCGGTTTGAAGGCCCATTGCGTGCCAGTTTTGGCCCTCAGGAGGCGAGCAACCGCAAGGTCCTGGCGCGCATGGAGGATGGGCGTTATCAAGCCTTTGATGAGCGCGGTCAGGATCTGCATGGCCTCGATGGTTTCTACGGCGCCTTGCAGCACGCGTTGACCGACGCCCATCGCAACGCGATCGGCCTGCCCCATGTCGGCCAGGGTGAGCAATTGAAGGGGTTGATCCAGCAACATGCATTAGGCCGAGCACCGTTGCGCAAAGCCTTGGACATGTCGCCGGAAAAGCTGCCGTTTTTTCGACCGCCGAGCGTGTTGCCGGGTGAGCGTCGCGGCTATCCATTGAGCGGACGGGGTGGTACTGAGTGGGAAAAAATCACGCGCGAGCGGGTCCGCAGCCTGTACCCGGAAATCACCCTGGACGAAATGCTCGCCCTGATCAACGAGCGCGGCGCGCTGGACCTGAGCTGGCTGCGTGCGTTGGAGCAAGAGTACAAAACCCTGCAGGCCACCTTGCACAAATGGTTGAGCACACCGCCCCAGGGCATGGAGGCGTTCGGCGACCAGCAACGCCAGGTGCTGAGGGCCAGGCGCAAGATTTATACGGCGCTGGATGACGCCTGGAGAAAGGTTGGCCCACGGCACTACGATCGAAATGGGCGCCTCTTGGGGCAGAAAATCGAATGGTTGGAAGAGGACCTGGCGCAGCAGCTCCGAACCTTGCCCGCACTGACTGCAAACTTCGACCATGTCAGCTATTTGGGCATTGTGGGAACCGAAGGCTCGCAGCTGACGGATGCGGATGTGCAGCCACTGCTCGCCAACTTTCGCGGTTTGCGTCGATTAGGGATCGAGGCCGCTCAACTGACACGCCTGCCGTCAGCCATCGAACAGATGCCGCATTTGCAGCGGTTGCATTTGGGCGGTAACAGTATTGTCCTTACGCCTGAAGACGTCCTGCGCTTGAAAGATCGGGTGCATCTCAAAGAGTTATTTTTGGACATGAACCCACTCGGCTTGCCACCCGATGTCGGGCGCATGACGCGCTTACAGACCTTGCTGCTCAATCACACAAGCCTGGAGGAGTGGCCTGCCAGTGTATTCCGTGTGCCCAGGCCGGAGAATTTCATTCTGGATATGCGGGAGAACCCGATAGCGCGGATTCCCGAGTTCGCACCGGGCTCGGATAAGGCACTGATTGTGGCGAAAACCTTCCTCACCCGTGAAGAGCTGACGCCTGAGCTGCTTGCTCAATTCAAGCGGTACATCGAGGCCGCCGGCCGCGATCCGGATCGCCAATTACCGAAAAGGGGCGCGCGTGACAGCGAGCAGTGGAAAACCGGTTATTCGGCGCAGGAATGGCCCTCCAGGCAAGTGTTATGGGACACGCTTGAAGGTTCGTTTGGCTCTGAGGGCTTTTTCAATGTTCTTCGTGCCGTCAGAAACTCCGGGGACTCGACACTCAGGGGCGGCGTATGGTTGCCGGAACTGACCGCCAAGGTCTGGCGCATACTTGAGGCGATGGGCGAAGACGCCGAATTGCGCGAGCAGTTGTTCCTGATGGCCCGGGACCCTGCGGCCTGCGTGGACGCCGGGGCGCAGTTGTTCAATTCGATGGGCGTTGCGGTGCTGCATTGGTCGGCGTACTTCAGCGAGGACGTGGCCTCCGTGCGCAAAACTGTCTTCAACCTGGCCAGGGGCAAGTGGCGGCTCGATGAGTTGGGCCGTATCGCCCATGAGCGCGTGTCCCAACTGCAGGCCGACGGCGTCAAGTTTCCGCAGTACGACGCGAAAGGCGCACGCGTCGATCATTACGATGCCCACGGCAATTTGATCGCCGATATCGACGAAGTCGAGATCTACCTGGCGTACACAACGCCACTGGCAACCCGCCTGGACCTGCCCTGGCAATCGCGGAGCATGATGTTCCGCGAGGATTATGTGACGGCGCCCATGGTCGAGGCGGCATTCAATCGCGTAAAGCTACTGGACCAAGGCGAGCTGCTGCGTGGCAACCTGCTGGAGCAACCGATGTGGACCGACTTTCTGCAGCGGGCTCATTCAGCTGACTACGCGTCGATTGCCGCAAAGTTTGATGCACTGATTGACTATCAGGCCGCGCAGGAACAATGGGCCGCCGCAGCCAACCTCCCTGAGAGCGCAAGGCAGGCCCTGCGCCACACCATCAGCCAGGCGGCCCAGCGCCTGGGCCGACCGGCTTCGGAAAGTGAACCGGGGCAACTGATGTCCCAGCAAGACTACGACGACACCTTTGGCCGCATCAATGGCGAACTGATCACCTTGAACCAGACGCTGACCGATCAAGCGATCAGCGCCATCCTCTAGAACAGGAAGTACCGCTGGGCCATCGGCAACACCTCGGCCGGTTCGCACCACAGCAATTGACCGTCGGCCTTGACCTGGTAAGTCTGTGGGTCCACCTCGATATCCGGCAGGTAATCGTTGTGGATCAGGTCGGTTTTCTGCACGTCGCGGCAACCCTTGACCACCGCGATCTGCTTCTTCAGGCCCAGGGCCTCGGGCAGTCCGGCCGCCTGCGCGGCCTGGCTGATAAACGTCAGGCTGGTGGCGTGCAGGGAGCTGCCGAAGCTGGCGAACATGGGGCGGTAATGCACCGGCTGCGGCGTCGGGATCGAGGCGTTGGCGTCGCCCATCAGGCTCGAAGCAATGGCGCCGCCCTTGAGGATCAGCGTGGGCTTGATGCCGAAAAACGCCGGGCGCCACAGCACCAGGTCGGCCCATTTGCCGACTTCGATGGAACCGACGATATGGCTGATACCGTGGGTGATCGCCGGGTTGATGGTGTACTTGGCAATGTAGCGCTTGGCGCGGAAGTTATCGTTGCCCACGCCGTCGCCCGGCAGGGGGCCACGCTGTTTTTTCATCTTGTCGGCGGTCTGCCAGGTGCGCGTGATCACTTCGCCGACACGGCCCATGGCCTGGCTGTCGGAGCTGATCATCGAGAACGCGCCGAGGTCGTGCAGGATGTCTTCGGCGGCGATGGTTTCGCGGCGGATGCGGCTTTCGGCGAAGGCCACGTCTTCGGCAATGCTCGGGTCCAGGTGGTGACACACCATCAACATGTCCAGGTGTTCGTCGATGGTGTTACGCGTGAACGGCCGCGTGGGGTTGGTGGAGCTGGGCAGCACATTGGGGAAACCGCAGGCCTTGATGATGTCCGGTGCATGGCCGCCACCGGCACCTTCGGTGTGGTAGGTGTGAATGGTGCGGCCCTTGAGCGCGGCGAGGGTGGTTTCCACAAAGCCCGACTCATTGAGGGTGTCGCTGTGGATCGCCACCTGCACGTCGTAGGCATCGGCGACGCTCAGGCAGTTGTCGATGCTGGCGGGCGTTGTGCCCCAGTCTTCGTGCAGCTTCAAACCGATGGCTCCGGCCTTGACCTGCTCGATCAATGGCTCGGGCAAACTGGCGTTGCCCTTGCCGGTGAAACCGATATTCATCGGGAACGAATCACTGGCCTGTAGCATACGCGCCAAGTGCCAGGGGCCGGATGTGCACGTGGTGGCGTTGGTGCCGGTGGCAGGGCCGGTACCGCCGCCGATCATGGTGGTGACGCCGCTGGTCAGCGCCTCTTCGATTTGCTGCGGGCAGATGAAATGCACATGGGAGTCGATGCCGCCGGCGGTGAGGATCATGCCTTCACCGGCGATCACTTCGGTACTGGCGCCGATGGCCATGGTCACCCCCGGCTGGATATCCGGGTTGCCGGCTTTGCCAATCGCGTGGATGCGGCCATTCTTCAAGCCGACGTCGGCCTTGACGATGCCCCAGTGGTCGATGATCAATGCGTTGGTGATCAGCGTGTCGACTACTTCATGGGCGAGCAATTGGCTCTGGCCCTGGCCGTCACGGATCACCTTGCCGCCGCCGAATTTGACCTCTTCGCCGTAGACGGTGAAGTCCTGTTCGACTTCGACAAACAGCTCGGTGTCGGCCAGGCGGACCTTGTCACCGACGGTGGGGCCGTACATGTCGGCGTAGGCTTGGCGGGTGATTTTCATGTGTGTGCCCTGAAGAATAGGTGTTGAATGTGAAATCGCTATCGCAGGCAAGCCAGCTCCCACAGGGGATTGCATTTCAACTGTGGGCGCTGGCTTGCCTGCGATGAGGCCCTAAAGGTCGCCCATGACCCGCCCTGCAAACCCAAATACCCGCCGCCCACCACCCAAATCCACCAACTCCACCTCCCGACGCTGCCCCGGCTCAAACCGCACCGCCGTGCCCGCCGGAATATTCAGGCGCATGCCGCGGCTTGCCGCCCGGTCAAACTCCAGTGCGTCATTGGTCTCGAAAAAGTGGTAATGCGAACCTACCTGGATCGGCCGGTCGCCGCAGTTGGCCACGCTGAGGGTGACGGTGCGGCGGCCGACATTCAGTTCAATTTCGCCAGGCTGGATCTGATATTCACCAGGAATCATGCAGGTTGCCCCAGGGTCTTGTAGTAGATGGCGGTCGGGCTGTAGCGCCCGTCCGGGCTTTGGCAGTAGTCGGGCAGCTCACCGATCCTGGTATAGCGCAGCGACTGGTAGAAGGCTTCGGCACCGGAGCCGGCCTCGGTGTCCAGGTACAGCAGGCCACGCTTGTGCTGGCGTGCGGCAAGTTCCAGGGTATTCATCAATTGTTGGCCCAGGCCATGGCGACGGGCGCTGCTGTGCACCAGCAACTTTTGCACTTCGGCGCGGTTCAGGCCGTTGGCCTTTTGGCACAGCGCCAGTTGCACACTGGCGATTACCCGTTCTTCACGCACGACCACCCACAGCAGCAGGCTGGCGTCTTCGATACCGGCTTGCACGCCGGTCAGATACTCGCGGGCCTGGGTCTGATCGAAGTCGGCCATAAAGCCCACCGATGCGCCGCTCTGCACCGCGTCCAGCAATAGCTCGATCAAGCCCTGGCGGTAGTGGGCAAAGCTTTCAGCATTGACTCGACGCAGTTGTGCAGCGCTCATCGATCTCACTCCTTGGGCGGTTCGGCGCCCGGATTCAACGTCAGTTGCATAAAGGTCAGGTCCAGCCAGCGGCCGAACTTGATGCCCACTTGCGGCATCTGCCCGGTAATGCTGAAGCCCAGGCGCTCATGCAGGCGGATCGAGGCCAGGTTGCCGCTTTCAATGGCGGCGACCATGACGTGCTTGCCGCCGCTGCGGGCGCGCTCGATCAGGGCCTGCATCAGGCGTGGGCCGAGGCCTTTGCCGCGCTGGTCATTGCGCACGTATACCGAGTGCTCGACGCTGTAGCGGAAGCCCTCGAAGGGGCGCCAGTCGCCGAATGAGGCGTAGCCGGTGACTTCGTCGTTTTCCACCGCCACCAGGATCGGGTACTGCTGCGCCTGGCGCGCACTGAACCAGGCCTGGCGGTTCGCCAGGTCTACCGGTTGCTCGTTCCAGATCGCCGTGGTGTTCTGCACCGCGTCGTTGTAGATAGCGCGGATGGCGGGCAGGTCGTGTTCGGTTGCATCACGAATCATGGCAACACCTTACGCAATGGGCTGGTGGACGGTGACCAGCTTGGTGCCGTCGGGAAAGGTGGCTTCCACCTGGATATCCGGGATCATTTCCGGGATGCCTTCCATCACCTGTTCGCGGCTGAGCAGGGTGGTGCCGTAGTGCATCAGGTCGGCCACGGTACGGCCATCGCGGGCGCCTTCCATTAGCGCTGCGGAAATATAGGCGATGGTCTCCGGGTAGTTGAGCTTCACCCCGCGCGCCAGGCGCCGCTCGGCGACCAGGCCTGCGGTGAAGATCAGCAGTTTGTCTTTTTCCCGTGGGGTCAGGTCCATGGTTCAGTCCGTAGTAAAACAGTTAAAAAGACGAGCACTAACCCCTGTAGGAGCGAGCTTGCTCGCGAAAAAACCGAGGGCGCCGCGTGCATTCAGGATGCCCGCGTTATCGTTAACGATTTTCGCGAGCAAGCTCGCTCCTACAAAAGGGCGCATCTTCATGTGCTCCAGATTCTTGGTGCGACTGCTTCACGCCCAAACAGTGCCGGGCGTAAAAGCCGCCATAAATCAATCAACCATCCCCGCGCCAGCAGCGCTTCACTGGCCAGGCACCGCGCCACCAGCAAACCGGGCAGTTGGGTCAGGTCACCGCGCACCGCGTGGGGCAGTGAGCGGCATTGTTCAAGCAGTTCAGCGTCGATCTCGCCGGTCACCAGCAACGTGGCAAACACCGGCTGCCCGTCCAATCCGATAGGCGAATCCAGCAGCCCATCGGCGCCCACAATGCGCTGGCGTTCGTGCCAGAGCAACTGGCCGTCGCGGCGAATATCCAGGTGCGATTGAAAGTGGCCGAGGTCGAACCGCTCGCCACTGGCCGGGCGCCCGAGTGCGACCACATCCCAGTACAACAACCGCGCATCGCCTTGCAGCTCAACACGCGTGGTCAGTTCGGCCTGGGCGGCGCTGAATACGATGGTTTCCTGGGGCAGCCATTCCAGCGTCGCACCGGCCTCGACGGTCAACTCGACGTGCTGAAACGCCGGGCCGCCGGCGCGGTACCACTTGGCTGCGCCGGGGCTGGTCAGCTGCGCCCAGGCACCGGTGCCGACGTGGGCGCTGATGTCCAGGCGATCACCACCGGCAATGCCGCCGGGTGGGTGCACGATGATGTGCTGGCACACCTCGGGGCCTTCGGCGTACAGGTGCTTTTGCACGCGCAGCGGGCCCAGGTGGCGGCGCAAGACCGGGCGCGTGGTGTCTTTGACACGCGCATAGCCGAGTTCCAGCGCGGCGTGCCAGCTGGGCGTGAACAGGGCAGGGGTAACGGGCAGGTTCATGGCGTGTGCTTATCGTTAGGAGGCTACAGATTAGATGGTTACCAGCCCACGCACACCCTCGCGTTCCATATTTTCACCACGGCCCTGCTGCACGATTTCCCCACGGGACATCACCAGGTACTGGTCAGCCAGTTCAGCGGCAAAGTCATAGAACTGCTCCACCAGCAGGATCGCCATGTCGCCGCGTTCGGCAAGCTTTTTGATCACCGCACCGATTTCCTTGATCACCGACGGCTGGATGCCTTCGGTGGGCTCATCGAGAATCAACAGGCGCGGGCGGCTCGCCAGGGCACGGCCAATCGCCAACTGTTGCTGCTGCCCGCCGGACAAGTCGCCGCCGCGTCGATGCTTCATTTGCAGCAACACCGGGAAAAGCTCGTAGATGAAGGCCGGCACCTCTTTGGCTTCGGAACCGGGGAAACGCGACAGTCCCATCAGCAGGTTTTCTTCTACGGTCAGCCGCCCGAATATCTCCCGGCCCTGAGGAACATACGCGATCCCGGCATGGACCCGCTGGTGCGGCTTGAAGCCGGTGATGGCCTTGCCTTCCCAGTTGACTGCGCCTTCCTTGGCCGGCAGCAAGCCCATCAGGCACTTGAGCAGGGTGGTCTTGCCCACGCCGTTGCGCCCGAGCAGGCAGGTGACTTCGCCGATCTTCACGTCGAAGGACAGCCCGCGCAGAATGTGGCTACCGCCGTAATACTGGTGCAGCTTGTCGACTTGCAGCATGTTCGATTCTCCTCTATTCCCCTGTGGGAATCGGATCAACTGTGGGAGCTGGCTTGCCTGCGATGCAGGCGACCCGGTGTATCAGGTACACCGCTATCGCAGGCAAGCCAGCTCCCACATAAAGCCGTTCGTGTCAGCGTTAGCGACCGAGGTAAACCTCGATCACTCGCTCATTTTCCTGCACCTGTTCCAGCGACCCTTCGGCCAATACGCTGCCCTGGTGCAACACGGTCACGTGGTCAGCAATCGAGCCGACAAAGCCCATGTCGTGCTCCACCACCATCAACGAATGCTTGCCGGCCAGGCGCTTGAACAGTTCGGCGGTGAACTCGGTTTCGGCATCGGTCATACCCGCTACCGGCTCGTCGAGCAGCAACAGTTGCGGGTCTTGCATCAGCAACATGCCGATTTCCAGGAACTGCTTCTGGCCGTGGGACAGCAAACCGGCGGGCCGATGCACCGAGGCGGTCAGGCGGATGGTGTCGAGCACTTCATCGATGCGGTCTTTTTGCTCGCCACTCAGGCGCGCCCGCAGGCTGGCCCACACCGACTTGTCGGTCTTCTGCGCCAGCTCAAGATTTTCGAACACACTCAGGGCTTCGAACACCGTGGGCTTCTGAAACTTGCGGCCGATACCGGCCTGGGCGATCTGTACTTCGCTCATGCTGGTCAGGTCCAGGGTTTCGCCAAACCAGGCCCTGCCGTGGCTGGGCCGGGTCTTGCCGGTAATTACGTCCATCAGCGTGGTCTTGCCCGCGCCGTTGGGGCCGATGATGCAGCGCAATTCGCCGACGCCGATATACAGGTTCAGGTCATTCAACGCCTTGAAACCGTCGAAGCTGACGCTGATGTCTTCAAGCGTCAGGATGGTGCCGTGGCGAGTGTTGAGCCCCTTGCCGGCGGCCTGGCCGATACCGATCGCATCGCGGCCGCTGCCCGCATCGAAAATAGGTTCAAGCATGACGTTCCTCATTTCTTCAGCAGGCCGATAACGCCCTTGGGCAGGTACAGGGTGACGATGATGAACAGCGCCCCGAGGAAGAACAGCCAGTACTCGGGGAACGCCACGGTGAACCAGCTCTTCATGCCGTTGACCACCCCGGCGCCGAGCAATGGCCCGATCAGCGTGCCTCGCCCGCCCAGGGCGACCCATACGGCGGCCTCGATGGAGTTGGTTGGCGACATCTCGCTGGGGTTGATGATGCCAACCTGCGGCACATACAGCGCCCCCGCCAAGCCACACAGCACCGCGCTCAACACCCACACAAACAACTTGAAGCCGCGCGGGTCGTAACCGCAGAACATCAGGCGGTTCTCGGCATCGCGCAAAGCGGTCAGCACCCGGCCGAACTTGCTCTGCGCCAAGCGCCAGCCGATATACAGGCTGGCCACCAGCAGCAGCACCGTGGCCACAAACAACACCGCTCGTGTGCCAGGTTCTGTGATGCCGAAGCCTAAGATGCTGCGGAAATTGGTAAAGCCGTTATTGCCGCCAAACCCGGTTTCGTTGCGGAAAAACAGCAGCATCCCGGCAAAGGTCAGGGCTTGGGTCATGATCGAGAAATACACGCCCTTGATCCGCGAGCGGAAGGCGAAGAAGCCGAACACCAGGGCCAACAGCCCTGGCGCCAGCACCACCAGGCACAGCGCCCACAGAAAGTTGTCGGTGCCGGCCCAGTACCAGGGCAATTCGGTCCAGGACAGAAAGGTCATGAACGCCGGTAACCCATCACCCGACGCTTGGCGCATCAGGTACATGCCCATGGCATAGCCGCCCAGGGCAAAGAACAGGCCGTGGCCCAGGGACAACATGCCCGCGTAACCCCACACCAGGTCCAGTGCCAACGCGACGATGGCATAGCAGAGGATCTTGCCCACCAGCGTTAACGTATAGGCCGATACATGCAGTGGGTTGTCCGCAGGCAGCAGAGAACACAATGGCAATGCCAGCAGCAGAAACAGGATCACCGCGCCCACGGCAATCGTCACCTTGGGGCCGGCTTTTTGCGTGGCCGTAAGCATCAATGGCTGATTCATCAGTCGATCACCCGTCCTTTCAGTGCGAAGAGTCCTTGCGGGCGTTTCTGGATAAACAGAATGATCAGCGCGAGGATCAGGATCTTGCCGAGTACGGCACCGATTTGCGGTTCAAGAATCTTGTTGGCAATACCCAGGCCGAAGGCCGCCATCACGCTACCGGCCAACTGGCCGACACCACCTAGCACTACCACCAGGAACGAGTCGATGATGTAGCTCTGGCCCAGGTCCGGGCCGACGTTGCCGATCTGGCTCAGCGCTACGCCGCCCAGCCCTGCAATGCCGGAGCCCAGACCAAAGGCGAGCATGTCTACGCGCCCGGTGGGCACGCCGCAGCAGGCGGCCATGTTGCGGTTCTGGGTGACGGCGCGCACGTTCAGACCCAGGCGCGTCTTGTTCAGCAGCAACCAGGTGAGCACCACCACGAACAGCGCAAAGGCGATGATGACGATGCGGTTGTACGGCAGCACCAGGTTGGGCAGTACTTGAATGCCGCCGGACAGCCAGGCGGGGTTGGACACTTCGACGTTCTGCGCGCCGAACACCAGGCGTACCAACTGGATCAGCATCAGGCTGATGCCCCAGGTGGCGAGCAGGGTTTCCAGCGGGCGGCCATAGAGGTGACGAATCACGGTGCGCTCCAGGGCCATGCCGATGGCTGCGGTGACAAAAAATGCCACCGGCAGTGCAATCAACGGGTAGAACTCGATGGCCTGGGGCACATAGCGCTGCATCAACAACTGCACCACGTAGGTCGAGTAAGCGCCGAGCATCAGCATCTCGCCGTGGGCCATGTTGATCACGCCGAGCAGGCCGAAAGTGATCGCCAAACCCAGTGCCGCCAACAGCAGGATCGAGCCCAGCGACATGCCGCTGAACGCCTGCCCGAGTATCTCGCCGACCATCAGTTTGCGTTTGACCTGGGCCAGGCTGGTTTCGGCGGCGGTGTGCACGGCGGCATCGGTTTCCACCCCCGGCGCCAGCAGCGCTTCAAGGCGCGTGCGCGCCAGCGGGTCACCGGTGCTGCCGAGCAAGCGCACGGCGGCCAGGCGTACCGCAGGGTCGGTGTCCACCAATTGCAGGTTGGCCAGGGCCAGGCTGAGGGCGCTGTGTACATCCTCGTCGGTCTCGGCGGCGACTTGTTGGTCGAGGAATTTCAGCTGCGCAGGCACAGCGCTTTTTTGCAGGGTTCGCGCTGCCGCCAGGCGTACCTTGGGGTCGGCGGCGAGCAGTTGCTGGCTGGCTTGAACGTTATCGATCAGGCCGCGCAGGCGGTTGTTCAGGCGCAGGGTTTTGGTTTCGCCATTGAGTGTGAGTTGGCCTTGCTCAAGGGCGTCCACCAGTTCGATACGCGCAGGGTCGGGGTTGGCGGCCCAATCCTGAAGGAGCTTGGCTTGTTGCACCGGGTTGGCGGCGAGGAAGTCTTCGGCATCGCCTGCATATGCCGCCCAAGGCAGCAACAGCAGCACGGCGAGGATGAAGCGGTGGAGGGCAGTGGGCATACGAAAATGTCCTGATCATGCGGGGACAGTGTGGGCGCTGGTTGTCTGTGGGAGCTGGCTTGCCTGCGATGGCATCGCTGCGGTGTGTCAGGCACACCGAGTTGTTTGCATCGCAGGCAAGCCAGCTCCCACAGTGACCATGTCCCACATTTGATCTGTGGGGGGCGTTAGTTGCTCTTCACGGCATAGTCCGGTTTTTTGTCATTGCCCGGAATGTAAGGGCTCCATGGCTGTGCCCGAATCGGCGCTTCGGTCTGCCATACCACCAAAAACTGACCGTCGGCCTGGATCTCGCCGATCATCACCGGCTTGTGCAGGTGGTGGTTGGTCTTGTCCATGGTCAGGGTAAAGCCCGACGGCGCCGCGAAGGTCTGGCCGCCCAGGGCTTCACGTACTTTGTCGACGTCGGTGGACTTGGCTTGCTCTGCCGCCTGGGCCCACATATGGATGCCCACATAGGTGGCTTCCATCGGGTCGTTGGTCACGGCTTTGTCCGCGCCCGGCAGGTTGTGCTTCTTGGCGTAGGCTTTCCAATCGGCGACGAATTTCTGGTTCACCGGGTTTTCCACCGACTGGAAGTAGTTCCACGCCGCGAGGTTGCCCACCAGCGGTTTGGTGTCGATGCCGCGCAGTTCTTCCTCGCCTACCGAAAACGCCACCACCGGTACGTCGGTGGCCTTCAAACCCTGGTTGGCCAGCTCTTTGTAGAACGGCACGTTGGAATCGCCATTGACGGTGGAGACCACCGCGGTCTTGCCGCCGGCGGAGAACTTTTTGATGTTGGCGACGATGGTCTGGTAATCGGCATGGCCGAACGGGGTGTAAACCTCTTCGATGTCTTTATCCGCCACACCTTTGGACTTCAGGAACGAGCGCAGGATCTTGTTGGTGGTGCGTGGGTACACATAGTCGGTGCCGAGCAGGAAGAAGCGCTTGGCGCTGCCGCCTTCTTCGCTCATCAAATATTCCACCGCCGGGATCGCCTGCTGGTTCGGCGCCGCACCGGTATAGAACACGTTCGGCGACATCTCTTCGCCTTCGTACTGCACCGGGTAGAACAGCAAGCCGTTGAGTTCTTCGAATACCGGCAATACCGATTTGCGCGACACCGAGGTCCAGCAGCCGAACACCACGGCGACCTTGTCCTGGGTCAGCAACTGCCGGCCTTTTTCCGCGAACAGCGGCCAATTGGACGCTGGGTCCACCACCACCGGTTCGAGCATCTTGCCGTTTACGCCGCCCTTGGCGTTGATCTCGTCGATGGTCATCAACGCCATGTCTTTAAGCGAGGTTTCGGAAATCGCCATGGTTCCGGACAACGAGTGCAGGATGCCGACCTTGATGGTCTCGGCGGCCTGTACGGTCCAGGTCAAGCCCATGGCTGCAATGGATGCCGACAAAGTGAAAGCCTTGATCAAGCTGCGACGCTGCATGGTGCGATCTCCGTAACCGATAGTTTTTATGGGGCAGATACAGAGGGCATTGCAAAGGCTGTGCCTGCGACGCTGGCCGCGCGGTTGCCGCGATGTTGGCGGTGGGAGGGACGCACGCCACGCACCAGCTTGGCGCCGTAAACGGCGTTGCGTGCGCAGCCGGCCTCAAAACAGTGCGTTGCCCTGCGAAAGCTGATCATTATCTAACGCCACCGCCTCACGTCGACTGCCGACCATGTGGGCTGCGATCGCCAATCCTGGCGCCGTACAACCCAACAGGGAAACGAAGACATGGAGCGAATCAGACGAGGCTGGTTTGGGGCAGACCCCAAGCCCGACGTAGAGTTACCCCCGGTAGGGCCGGGTTTTGTCAGCATGGATGATGCGGCTCGCTATGCCCATGAACAGATCGGCAGCCAGCGTGACGTGGAATACGGCGGAGTGATCTTGCAGAGTTTGGCCGACGAACTCTTTTACGCGACAGATCCGATCGAGGGCGGCGAAAACTATTTCGACATGACCACCGTATTGAACCTCGACAGCAACAAGCAGTATGTCCACCCCGAAGGTTATCGCTGTGTGGCGGAGTACCATTCGCATCCGGATTTATTCGACCAGTACAAGGCCAATCATCCCGATTTTTCAGACCGCCGCATCAATGCCTTAAACAGCTTTTATTCAGAGGAAGACCTGGTTGCCAACATCCTTGAGCCAGCGTTCGTCACGGCCTTTTATTTGTCGGGGCCGCAAGGCTCGTTGTTTAAGCATGTTTGTACCCGCTCGGATGCCGAGCGACGTTTCGGCGTGTGGCTGGAAACCAAGCAGCCGTTCGGCAGACCCGATGGCTATGACGGCGTAGTGGAAAACTTCTTCAAGAAGGTCGCCAGTGTCAGCAAACTTTCGATTGTGGTGTCCAATGCTGTGTGGGGCGGCAGCACCGGCGAGGTCCCCGAGAGCTGGAAACCTTACTCGCCCTTTGTGCCGAAAAAACGCGAACTGCCCCCCTGCGGCCCAGTGCAGGCGAGTCTCACCGCCGCCATCGGCCATGCTCAGGCGCGCCTGGCCGATAAACCGGCGGCTATCCAGCAGGTGTATGTGCTCAAACATGATGATAAGCACCTCTATGCGGTGACCGAACCGTCGGGCTCAGTCGGCGCGCAGCAGTCTGTCCAAGAGTTGTTCCCCACCGATACCGATGGCAAGCACCAACTGCCTGCGAAGTTTCATCTCAACGCGGTTTACCTGGGCAGCGGCGGCAATGCGGCACCGGTCACCACCAGGCAACCGTGGTTGTATCGTAATTTTTTCTGGGCGCCAGAACTGGCCCGACATTTGTACCAGGGGCGCTTGGTCCCTGAATTGCTCAAGCAAGGCGCATATTCGATATTCCTGGGCACCCAAGACGGCGCATTGCTGCGCTATACCTGCTCGTTCTCTGAAGCCGAAGCGCAGCTTTATCGGGTGGCGCCCGAGGGTGCGATCGTGGATAACAACATCGATTCCGCCCTGGTCGCCGGCAGCCTCAAACCCAGTGAGTTCGTGCTGCGCCTGGCAGCCGCGGGCCAGTTGACCGTGCTCAAGACCAGCAAGGCCGGTAAAGGCAGCAAGCTGTGGAGCCGGACCGGATCGGTCGGTGCCGACTGGCGCCCCTTTGCCGATATTGCGCTGCCGACTTACAGCCCGCCTTTTATCAGCGCCGATGATGCGGCTCGCTGGGCGCATATGATGATCGGCCAACGACGGGATATCGAGTACGGAGGGGTGATCCTTAAGCGCCGGAACCGCTACTACGCCACTCACCCCATCCCGGACCGTCGCAACACGTTCGATCACAAGCTGCTTTTGGCCAGGGACAGCGAGGGCCGTTTCATTGCCCCTGATGATCACAGCGCCGAGGCGTTCTATCACTCACATCCTGTTGATACTGCGCAAATCCAGGCCCACTTTCCCGATTTCACGCCGGACCAGGTGACGCTGTTCAATAACTTTTATTCAGAGGCCGATCAACTCTTCAGTTTCGAGAACAGAGCATTTGCCAAGAACCATTATTTTTCCGGCCCTGACGACGTGCTGCTCAAGTACGTCAGCAGCGGGTCGGCTCAAGAGCGCAACCTGGAGCAGCAACTGCGAGGCGGGCCGGGTGAAACCAGCAGTGATTTCGAGTTTCCCGTACGCCGGCTGGCCAATGCGGGCGAGTTGTGGGTGCTGATTGCCAATCGGGTTTGGGGCGGTGTTCGCGGGCGTGTCACCCAGGGGTGGCGGCTTGGCACGCCAGTGACAAACACAGGCGACGTCCAGCAACAGCCCTTCTGCAGCGAAGTGCTGCCGCGCCCTGAATTGGCGGTCAAGCGTGCACTGGAACTTTCCGGTGCTGCGAGCAAGCCCGGCGCGTTCGGGTTTGTGCTCAAACACACCCGCGACGATGCCTACGTGGCCACGTTCGCAACTTCCAGGCGTTATCCGCTGTTCTCACCCGAAGAGGTCTTTCCAAAGCGCGACGGCAGATTGCAGTTGCCGTCGAACTACCGGCTGGAGGCGATTTACTTCACCAGTTGGTACGAGACCCATGAAGTGGCTGCCCGGGAAACGTGGCTGGCCAATACGTTTTTCACGCCGGCACAGGTAGTGGCTGCTACCCGCCAGGCGCAGGCAACTCGCACCATCCAGGATCCGGCCCGTGGCTTGTCTTTGTACATGCTCGCCACCGACTCGGCGTTGCTTGCCTTCCGGATCCCCGAGGCTACACGCACCAGTGAGCTGGTCCGGGAGTCGGCTACGGGCGGGCTGCATGACAATGGCGCGCAGGCTGCGCTGCTGGCCGGTACGCTGACGCCCCGTGATTACGCGCGCAGGATCATTGCAGCGACCGACCTTCGGGTGGTTCAGGGCGGCGGCCTGTGGCGTACAGAGGGGTCGGTGGATGCCGGCGCCGACCTGTTGGCATCGCGTTATCAAGTGACGTTGAGCCGCTCGTTTCTCTCCGCACGGGATGCAGTCACGTATGCCCACGAACAGATCGGCAATCGGCGTGATCGCGCCTACGGCGGTTATGTACTCAAGGGCACCGACGGTCGTTTTGTCGTCACCGAGCCGATGGAGAGCCTGGCCGAGCCTTTTGCTTTCACGCTGTTTTTCCCGGTCGGTAATCTGGGGCCGTTAATCCCGCCGGAGCCCTACGTGTTGCAAGGGCGCTATGGTTCCCATGCAGAGCTGTCGATGGTCGACCCGGCGCCGGTATTGCGCCGTGGCTGGACGCGGAACGAGGCGCTGGTCCACCAGCAGATGTTTTCCTGCGATGAAATGTATTCGGTCATTCACGCCAAGCGTGTGGCCTGGCTCTCTGCGTCGGCGAGCTGTCTGCTGGAGTACACACCCGGCAACTCCTCTCACGAGCAGCTGCTGTTGAACAATATTGCCCCCGACGCCGGGCCCAACAGTTTGCAGCGCCGCCTGGACAGCGGTGAAGTCAAGCCGGTTGAATGGGTGTGGCGAGTGGCAGAGGCGGGCGACCTGAAGATCGTCCAGGGCAACTCATTTTGGGGACCGCGTGGCTCGGTGTTCAACGATTGGTCCTTCAACTTTGACTATGCGCCACGTTCCGGCCCGCCGGATTTCGCCACTTACGGAGCGGTGTTCGACAGTGCCGATGAAGCCGCGCGTAATCTCCATGGGCGGGTGCATGGCCGCAATCTGGCGCAGGCCGCCTGCTTTGCCTTTATCCTCAAGCATCGGGATAAGGAGCACTACATTGCCAGCGAGGTAGTAGGGGTTGGCGCAAACAATGTGTTGTTCAACCTCAACAGCCTGTTCAAGCCCCTTGAGGCGGGCGGCTTTGAGTTTCCCGATGGTTTTATCCTGTATGGGTTGTTTCGTTCGCAGCAGTGGGCGCGACGCGGTCTGGATCGCTTCAACGCCTGGCTCACATTATTTTTCGTGACCCCTCAGGTGCTCTATAGCGCGCTTTTTGAGGCTCAGCGGGGTAGAACAAACAGCCTGCGTCTGTACTTCTCTACGTTCGATGGCGCGCTGTTGAGTTATGCGCCCTTTCCGATTGACGTAAAGGGTGGCGGCGATGCGGACAACTTGTTGGTGCGTGCCAGTGAGCAGTTGCGTTCCGGCCTGATGCGTCCCCAGAAGTTTATCCAGGACTGGGCGCTGCGCGGTGCATTGCGCGTGATAAGGACCAGTCAGTGCTGGGATAAACCCGGCGGGGTCGACCCTATGTGGACCGGCTACGCAACGATGATGCCGCGACGCATGGGGCCGGCCTTTGCCAGTGTCGATGATGCGGCCCGCTATGCCGCGACCCGAATAGGTAACGGGCTGCGTCGCGCTTATGGCGGGGTGATTGTGCGTCTGGTCAATGGCTTGTTCGCCGCCACCGAGCCGTTGGTGCTGCCGCCACAAGGGCTCACAACGGACTGGATCTACCCCGATCCGATCGTCGCGGCGGGTCAGTATCCGGGGGGCAGCGTAATGGTTGCCCGTTACCGCTCGGTGGTCGATCAGGAGGTGCCACTGCTGCTGTCCGCCACCCAGAAAAGTATCTATAAAAGCATGATCCCCAGTGCGGCGCTCGCCACGCTGTTGCACGTTGAGACTCAGATCAAGCGCGAGTATGTGTTCAGCTTGACCGGCTCGATCCTGAGCTATCAAGTATCAGGCTCTGCCGAGGAACAGTTGCTCAAGCAGCGTTTGGCGCCGCTGAATCGGGCCAGGGGCGACTATGCCGACAACACGGTAGAGCAACAACTGCGCGACGGCACACTGTCGCCTCAGGATTTTGTCACCCAGCTGGCGAAGGCCGGCGAGTTCTGTGTGGTAAAGGGTGACGCGTTGTGGGGAGCGGCTCGTCGGATCACGGTGAAGTTTATCTCGAACGTTCCCCTCGTTCCGGATCAGGATATTCGCGCGGTGCTGTTTGACTCACCGTGCGGCCCCGTCTTCACCCGCGCGCTCGATGCGGTGCGGTACGCCCAACGTCTAAGCACGCCGCAAGCGTACGTGGCGTTCGGCTATCTGCTCAAGGCGGTCAACAAGCCTTTGTACATGACGACGCTGGCGCTGGTCAGGGAAAATTTTACTGACTTCGAGCAGGTGTTTATCAATGGTCAGTTGCCTCAGGATTTTGTCATCGACGGCCTGTATCTGGTCGGGTCCAACGTGGCCATCGCCCCGGCTACGGATGAGATGGCGCTGAGTTTTTTTCCGCCTCAATACCTTGCCAGGGCGCTGAATTTTGTCAGCCATGCTCGCAACAGGCATGTTCTACCCTTGTATTTGCTGTGTGCTGACGGGGCGTTGCTGACGTATACGCTATCCCAGGACGCCTCGCTCTATTCATGGACGAGCCATGCGCACCTGGACCTGCCGCACCTGCTCGAAGGTTCGCTCAAGGTGCTCGATTATGTTCGTCGCCTGGCCGCTGATGGCTTGCTGTATGTCAGGGTGACCAGCGAAGTGTGGAGCCGCAACGAGCGTGTCGGAACACAGTGGCAGCCGAAAAATACACCGCATTCCTTTTCCGAAAACCCGCATTTCCATTCGTTCTGCGGGCCGCTGTGTCTGTATCCCGACGATGCGGCCCGCTATGCTCAGGGCCTGGTGCCGTCCTTTCAGGAAAAGCAGTACCTGGGCGCGGTGCTGATGCCGCAGGATACGCAAGGTTATGTGGCGCTTGATCCGGTCGAGGACCGTGCGGGCACGCCAGGCAACAACACCCTGGATCTGTTGTTCTGGAAGGGCAAGGCCGGGTTCGATGTACCTGCCGGCAATGATCTGGGCACTTACAGAATCGCTGCGGTGCAGGCGTTCTATAAAGCTATCGATTCAACATCCAGCCTCGCACCACTTGATAAGAACCTGCTAGGCAATTTCGTCGCCAAGGATGACCTGCGCGGTTATCTGGAGGTGATCAAAGACAATGCGCCCAGCGCCAAAAGCTGTTACCTGGCCTGCCGCGGTGGCGCGTTGCTCAAGTACGTGCCCGCTTTTACGAACGCTGAAGCCAGGCTGCTTGGCCAGAATGGCGCGCCGGATCCGAGCGTGCTGGTCGACCAGCTCAGGTCTCACGGCACGCTCATGGTGTTGTACGCCGACGCGTTCTGGACACGTCGAGGTGTGCTGGGCGAAGGATGGATCGGCGCCAGGGTCGAGACGCAAGAGGCCTGGTATGGCCACGATGAACTCTGACCTCGACGCGTGCGCATCGAATGGCTGATACACCGCCACCCACCCCATCAGCTGTGGGTGGCGGATTCCCGTGGGCCTAGGAACCGCGATAGCACCAGCCGATCCAACACCCACACCACCAGCAGCGAAGCGCCCACCAACGGGAACAGTATCGCCAACCCGAACATGATGACCATAGCCGTTTTCCACTTGGGCAGGTCGTGGCGTAGCGGTGGAACCCCCAGCCCGCCGTGGGGCCGACGCTTCCACCAGATCACCACGCCGCTGACTGCACTGAGCAGGATCATCAGGCAGATCACCAGCACGATCAGTTGGTTGACCCAGCCGAACATCTTGCCTTCGTGCAACATCACGCCGGTCTCGGTGGCGCGGGCCACCAGGTTGTAATGTTGCCAACGCACATCGGCCAAAACCTTGCCGGTGTACTGGTCCACATGCAGGGTGGCGTCATTGCGTGGGTCGTTGGCGAACACGGCAACGGTGAACACACCTGAGGCGCTGGTAGGCAAGGTGATGCTGTAGCCGGGCTCCACGCCGCGTGCGTTAGCCAGGTCCACGACCTGTTGCAGGCTGATACCGGGCGCGGCAGGACCTGTGTGCATGGCACCGTGGTTCATGTGTTCGGCATGGTCGCCGGACATCGGCATCGGCGTGTTTTCCATGGCCCAGGGCACGGTCTGTTGGCTGGCCGTGTTGAGCGTCCGCGCCTGCTGATCGGACTGCGGCACGTTGTTCCACATCGCCGCCGGGAAGGTGTTCCACAGGTCGGCGTATTGCTTGCCCCAAAAACCGGTCCAGGTCATGCCGCTGAGCAGCATCACCAGCAAAAATGCCGCGCCCCAGAAGCCGACGACCGCGTGCAGGTCACGCCAGAATAACCGGCCACGGCTGTTGAACCGTGGCCACAATACGCCAGCCGCGGACTTGCCGCGCGGCCACCACAGGTACAGGCCGGACACCACCAGCATGATGCCCCAGCCGGCGGCGAGTTCTATCAGGCGGTCGCCGGTGGTGCCGATCATCAATTCGCCGTGCAGAGCGCGGACGATGGCTTGCAGGTTGTTCTTTGCGTCCTGCTCTCCGAGAACGGTGCCGCGATACGGGTCGATAAACACCGTCACTTCCTGGGCATCGTTGCGAACCACGAACTGTGCGCTGCGGGTAGCGTCGGCAGGGGGCAAGTATTTGGCGATTGCTGCGTGGGGGTAGGCGGCTTTGGCGCGCTGCAGTTGCTCGTCGGCGCTCAGCGCGTGTTCGGCGGCGGGCACGGTCAGCAGGTGGCCGTACATCAGCGGGTCAAGCTGGGGTTTGAACAGGTAGATGATGCCGGTCAGGGCCAGCAGCACCATGAAAGGGGCGACGAAGAGGCCGGCGTAGAAATGCCAGCGCCAGGCCAGGTTGTAGAAGCTGATTTTTTGAGTGGTCATCAGGGGCTCCGCAAGGCTTTTGATTTTTTGTCAGTCACACCGCCATCGGGGGCAAGCCCCCTCCCACCCTTGATCGGGTTCTCAAATCAATATCTGTGAACCCAATCCAAGGTGGGAGGGGGCGTGCCCCCGATGCTCTTAGAAGCTCATATCCACCTTGGTCCAAAGCGTACGCCCCGGTTCCTTGATGGCCTGCGGGTCGTTCGCCGGGTAGCCGAACCCTGCATTCCCCGCCAGATTCAAATGCTCGGCATAAGCCTTGCCGAACAAATTGTCGACCCCGGTACTGACCTTGAAGTTCTTATTGATGCGGTATGCGGCGTTGAGCGAGAACACGCCAAAACCGCCGCTCTTGTCGTAGTCTTTGCCGACCACGTTGCCCTTGTTCGGGTCGATGCGGTTTTGTGCCGCGACCACGCGCCACAACGCGCCGGCACTCCAGTCGTCTTCGCTGTAGGTCAGGCCCAGGCGCGTGTCCAGCGGTGGCATTTGTGGCAGGGCCTTGCCGTCGCTGCTGTTCTTGCCCCAGGCGTAGGCGAGGCTGGCGTCGGCTTTCCAGTGTTGGCTCAGCTTATACGCTGCGCCCAGTTCGCCGCCCATGATGCGAGCGTCCACATTGCGCGCCTGGGAGGTGGTGCCCATCATGCCGGGCCGGTAGTCGAACAGGATGAAGTCGCGCACCTGGCCGACGTAGGCCGAGGCCCAGGCTTCCAGGTCGGCGCTCTTGTACTGGGCGCCGAAGTCGAGCTGGGTGGTTTTCTCCGGTTTCACGCCATCGAAGGCATTCACCGAACCCGCCGCGCCGGTGTTGGGGGAAAACAGTTCCCAGTAATCCGGAAAACGTTCCGCGTGGCCCAGGCCGGCATACAGCGTGGTGGGGCTGTCCGCCAGGTCGTGTTCATAGCGCATAAAGCCCGAGGGCAACGTATCGGCGCGGGTGTCGCCGGCAGTCGGGTTCGGGCGCGACATCATTCCCGAGCCGGTGCGTTGACGGAAGTCCTTGGCCGAGGCGCGGTCCAGGCGTGCGCCGGTGATCAGGCGATCGTTGTCGGCGGCGTACCAGGTCAGTTCGCCGAACACACCGTAGTTGTGGAAATTGGCGTCCTTGTTACGCGGCGCATCCTTATAGGTATCGATGCCCATGCCGCTGCGCGCACGGTGTTCATTGGTCTGCGCATCCAGGCCGCTGATCAATTGCACATCGGCCCAGCGCCAGGTCGCCTTGATACGTGCGCCAAGGGTGCGGCGGTCGACGTTGGACGCCATGGGCCCCGCCATCATGCCGGTACCCGAAGGGACGCGCAGGCTGTAGTTGTCCATGACGTGGTCGGCGTAGTTGTAGTAGACCTGGGCCTCGACCTTGTCCAGCACCTCGCCGAGGTTGGATTTTTCGAAGCGCAGCCCGAGGCTTTCGCGCAGGAACTGCGAGCCGTCCATACCGCGTCCGGCGTAGCGCGCTTCACCGTCGCCACGGCCGGCGGTGAGTTCCAGCAAGGTGTCGGCGTCGGGGGTGAAACCCACCGCCACATCGCCGTTCCACTTGTCATAGCGCGAGGCGACGGTGTCGTTATTGCCGTCCTTGTAATCGTCGGCATGGGCCTGGTTGCCGATTACCCGCACATAGCCCAACGGCCCACCGGCGGCGGCATCGATGACCTTGTCGAAACGCCCGTTGGAGCCGGCCAACACACTGGCGTTGACCCGCGTACCCAGCTCGCCGAACTGCTCCGGCTCACGGTCGAACAGGATGGTGCCCGCTGACGCACCCGGGCCCCAGAGCACGGTTTGCGGGCCTTTGATCACGGTGAGCTTGTCGTAGGTTTCCGGCGAAATATACGACGTTGGCGCATCCATGCGGCCCGGGCAGGCGCCGAGCATCATGCCGCCGTTGGTGAGGATGTTCAGGCGTGAGCCGAACATACCGCGCAGCACCGGATCGCCGTTGGTGCCGCCGTTGCGCACCAGGGCGAAGCCGGGGATGGTTTTGAGATAGTCGCCGCCGTCGCTGGCGGGCACCGGTTGGCGAGGGTCTTTGGGGTTGGTGACCACGGTCAGCGGCGAGCTGGGGGCGATCGCGGTGATGACCGTGGGGCTCAGCTCATGCTCGTCGGCGTGAGCGTGGGCAGCCAATAGTGCGCCGCATAACGCGGTGAGCAGGGCAGTACTTCCCAAACGGGTGTCAGCAGAAAACCTGGACATGACAAATTCCATCAATCAATCGTAAACAACACGGCCAGCAGCCTACGGCTGTCTGTCTAAAGTCGGCCGGGGTGAAGTAACGCTGTGAAGGGCTTACGAAGCGATGGGCGGCGCACGGCTACGGGCGCCGGGGAAGATGCTCTGCCGGGCATGGCCCAGGCGTGTGGCGGGGGTGAGGGCATTGGCGGGCGGCGGGGTGCCGAGGGCCACAAATGACACGCTGCCGGGCAGGGCCGGGCAACTGAACAGCAGGTCGCAATAGCCGCACTTTGCCCAGAGTGCGTGGTGTTCAGCTGGAGCTTGGGTGTGATGGGATTCGCCGTGGTCGCTCGGCATCTCCATGGGCATTTCCATGGACAGACCGGCGTGATGATCCATCGGCATCGCCTGGGAAATCAGCGGACCGATAAAGATCATCAGCATGGCAAACAGGCTGATCCAACTGCCGCGCTTCACGCGGTAGTGGGGAGACAACCTGGCGCGAGGGGCGCCCATCGAGGTTGGCTTACTGGGCGTGCATATGCTCGTGGCCGGCCATTGGCGGCGCTTTGTGCACCGACACTTGCACCTGGACTTTACCGGCTTTCTCGAAGGTCAGGGTCAGCGGGAATTGCTTGCCATCGGCCAGCAGGCTGCGGTCCTTGAGGCCCAGCAACATCACGTGATAGGCCATTGGTGCGAAGGTCAGATCACCCTTGGCCGGTACGGCGACGCTGGGCACTTGTTGCATCTTCATCAGATCGCCTTGCATCACATGCTCATGCAACTCGGCTTTCTCTGCGACGCTGGTTTCAACGCCGAGCAGGCGATCCGGGGCCGCCCCGGTGTTATGAATTACAAAGTAGGCGGCGACGGTAGGCGCATTCGGTGGCAACTCCTGAGACCAGGGGTCGCTCACCAGCAAATCGCCGGCCTTGTAGTCTTCGGCATTGGCAGCACTGAACACCGGCAGCAGCAACGCAGCCAGAAGCAGGGAAGATTTAAGCATGGCAGTTCTCCAGAACGGTTCTAAACGCAGTTCACTTGCGAAGAAGATCAGACCGTTGGAGAAGCGCGGGGGTTAAGGCTCGGCCATTGCTGGCGCGGGGTTGGATTGCGCAATAAGCGCGGCGGCAAGTTCTGCACCGCCTCGAAGCGCGTCACATACAACTGCGGCACATGCCCCGGCAACGCCACCAACGGCGCAGAACCCGAGCAACACCAGCAATGCTGCATGGCAGAGTGATCGTCCGGCGCTGCCGGGATTTCCAGCTTGCCCAGGGCAATCGCCTTGAGGCTGGCACCATTGGACGAACAGAACCCGCCCCACATCAGACGCTTGACCGGGTCATCCGTCTGCTGCATCGCACTGGCCAACGGCATGGCAAACGCATTGAACAGCACTGCAAGGCAGGCGATCCAGGCAATTGCAAAGCGTTGACGGGCCATGGCGGATAATCCGTAGGGTTAAACGATCAGGCGGGTATTTAGCCTGATCGAGGGGGATAAGTAAAAAGGGCGGGTGTGGTTTGGTGTCGCAGTGGTTCAGACGACCGTGGCGTGGAGCTTGAGGCCCAGAGCCTTCATGACTTTCATGATAGTCGCGAATTCGGGATTGCCCGTGCTGGAGAGGGCTTTGTACAGACTTTCTCGTCCGAGGCCGGCGTCGCGGGCTATTTGGGTCATGCCTTGGGCGCGGGCGATATTGTTGAGCGCTGAGCGAATCAGCAATCCGTCACCGGCGTCCTCCTCGAAAGAGGCTTCCAGATACTCCGCCATGTCCTCTGGGGTCGTCAGATGCTCGGCTATATCGAAATCTTTAAATTGAGTCATGGGTCACTCCTTTTTCTCAAATTCATCTGCAATTTCTTTAGCACGCTCGATGTCACGTTTTTGCGTTGACGAAATGTTGAGGATCATCGCCATGGGCTGCGCGTCTCAGTAGTCAGCGGGTTCCGGTGCGTCTGTAGGTAACTTCTCGTTGAACCGTTGCGCAGTTGATTGAGCTAACGTCTTTGTTGGCTGATCCGCTACCGTCATTTGATAACGCAATTCCAAAGTGTGGGAGCGGGCTTGCTCGCGAAAGCGGTGTGTCAGTCGCTGGATGTTTTGGCTGACGCACTGCCTTCGCGAGCAAGCCCGCTCCACACATTGGATAGGTGGTGTTTAGAAAAGGGTGATTGCCTCTAGCAACGCTGGCACTGCTGTGAACTCTCGATCCATCGCAGCCAACACCGGCCGCTTCAATACCAACACCGGCACCCCCTGCTCACGCGCCACTTCCAGCTTCGGCTCGGTGGCGGTGCTGCCGCTGTTCTTGCTGATCAGCACATCAATCCGCCGTTCTTCGAACAACGCCCGCTCGTCCTCGATGAGGAACGGCCCGCGTGCGCCGATCACCTCGCAACGCTCGTTGCCCGGATACACATCCAGCGCGCGCAAGGTCCAGAACTGCTCGGCGGGGATTTCGTCGAGGTGCTGCAAGGGTTCGCGGCCCAAGGTGAACAGCGGGCGCTTGAAGGGTTTGAGCGCTTCGACCAACTCGGCCCAGTCAGCGACCTCGCGCCAATCGTCCCCCGGCTGCGGCTGCCAGGCCGGGCGGCGTAATGCCCAGCAAGGCACATCGCTCAATCGCGACGCCTGAGCCGCGTTTTGGCTGATCTGCGCTGCATACGGATGGGTGGCGTCAAGGATCAGGCTGATACGTTCGTCACGAATAAACTGCGCTAACCCTTCAGCGCCTCCGTAACCCCCGACGCGAACCTGGCAGGTGAGGTCGGTTGGTACGCGGCCCACGCCGGCCAGGCTATAGATGTGTTCCGGCCCCAGGGTGCGGGCGATGGCCAGCGCTTCGGTGACACCGCCCAGCAGCAGAATCCTTTTCATAACGGTTTGATCACCTCCAGCAACGTGATCGGCAGCGCCTGGCGCCAGGTATCGAACTCGCCCAGTGGCTGCGCCTGGGCCACGTGGATGCGGGTCAGTTCGCCGCCATGCTCGGCACGCCAGGTCATCAAGGTCATTTCGCTTTGCAGGGTCACGGCATTGGCCACCAGCCGCCCGCCGGGCCGCAGGTGTTGCCAGCAGGTGTCGAGCACGCCGTCGCGGGTGACGCCGCCGCCGATAAAAATAGCGTCCGGTGCTTCCAGACCGTTTAACGCTTCCGGCGCCTTGCCACGAACCAGTTGCAGGCCGGGCACGCCGAGGGTGTCGCGGTTGTGTTCGATCAGGCTTTGGCGGCCTGCGTCGGCCTCGATTGCCACGGCGCGGCAGCTTGGATGCGTGCGCATCCATTCAATGCCGATGGAGCCGCTGCCCGCGCCCACGTCCCACAGCAGTTCGCCGGGCAGGGGGGCGAGGCGGGCGAGGGTCATGGCGCGCACGTCGCGTTTGGTCAGTTGGCCGTCGTGCCTGAAGGCCGCGTCGGGCAAACCTGCAAGGCGCGACAGACGCGGTGCGTTGGCATCGGCCAGACAGTCGATGGCGATCAGGTTCAAATCGGCAACCGCCATGTGCTCCCACGCTTGTGCGTGCCCGCCGATACGCCGCTCAGCCGGGCCGCCCAAGTGTTCAAATACAGTTATCCGACTGGGGCCAAAGCCGCGCTCGGCCAACAACGCCGCAATCAACGCGGGGCTGCTGCCGTCATTACTCAACACCAACAAGCGCACGCCACTGGCCAGATGCGCATTAAGTGCCGCCACCGGGCGAGCCACCACGGATAACGTCACCACCTCTTGCAACGGCCAGCCCAGGCGCGCCGCCGCCAGGGATACCGACGATGGCGCGGGCAAAATCAACAGCTCTTCAGCTGGCACTTGCCGCGCCAGGCTGGCGCCGACGCCATAGAACATCGGGTCGCCACTGGCCAAGACGCACACAGGCTCCCCCCGCCGCGACAGTACCGGCTCCAGGGAAAACGGGCTCGGCCACAGCTGGCGCTCGCCACCAATACACAGCGGCAACAGGTCCAACTGGCGTTGGCCGCCTATAATCCGCGTGGCGCGCAACAGGGCGTGCCGGGCATTCCTGCCCAGGCCCTTGAAGCCGTCTTCACCGATGCCTACAACCGTCAGCCAGGGCGACATATCAATTCCTTGAACGACATCCGACGGGCAGGCTTTTCATGCCGCCGGACAAAGCAGGCATAATACCGCGCCTTTACCCGTCAACCGGTAGCCCCGTGAACCCAATGCCCGCTGTGAATACCTTGCGCCCCTCGGCTTGTCCGGGGTTGCTGCGTATTGTCCAGGCGCTGGACGGCGGCATTTGTCGGATCAAACTGGCCGGTGGTTCGATCACCGCGGATCAGGCCAACGCCGTGGCGGACGCGGCTCGCATGTATGCGGGCGGGGTGATCGAGGCGACCAACCGCGCCAACTTGCAGATCCGCGGCATTGGCGCCGAGCAGGACGCCTTGATCGCCCGGTTGCTCGCCGCCGGCCTCGGCCCGAATAACGCTGCCGGTGACGACGTGCGCAACCTGATGCTCAGCCCCAGCGCCGGGATCGACCCGCAGATGTGGTTCGATACTCGCCCATTGGCGACACAGATTCTTGCCACCTTGCAAAACCATGCGCGGTTCCACCAGCTGTCGGCCAAGTTCGCGATACAGCTCGATGGCGGTGAAGCCCTGGCGATGCTGGAGCATCACCATGACCTGTGGCTGTCGGCGTTTGTGCGCGAGGGGCAGACGCTGTTGGCGTTCGGCCTGGCCGGCTGCCCGGGGCTGGATGCGCCGGTGGCGGCGGTGCCGTTGGACCACGGCCATGCGCTGGTGGTGGCGGTGCTGGAGGCCTTTCTCGACATGGCGACGCCCGAGCAAACGCGTATGCGTCATCTGCCTGTGGATAACGTAGTGAGCCGTCTGAGCCTGCCGCTGCTGTCGGCGCAGGGCTTCAAACGCCCGGCCAGCGATGCATTGCTGCACATCGGCAGTTATCCACAGACTCAAAAGAATCAGTTTTACGTTGCGGCAATCGCGCCATTGGGCCGCCTGGATTCGCTGATGCTCCAGGGCGCGGCGCAACTGGCCAGCGAGTATGGCGATGGCACCTTGCGCTTCACCCCCTGGCAGGGCGTGTTGCTGCCTAACATTGAACGTCCTGGCGCCGTGACCGAAGGCTTGGCGCAACTGGGCTTTCTGTGTTCAACCGACCATCCCTTGGCGCGCATGATCGCCTGCACCGGCTCCAGCGGTTGCGGCAAGGGCCTGGCCGACACCAAGGCCGACGCGGTGCAACTGGCCGCGCTGCAACCGGGCGTCGAAGCTCACCTGTCCGGCTGCTCGCGCTCTTGCGCCGCCGCGCACACCGCGCCAGTCACGTTGCTGGCGGTGAGCCCCGGCCACTACGACCTCTATTTTCGCGACGCAGCCCACCCGGGTTTCGGTCGGCTGCACGCGCGCACTCTTTCCATTGAAGCGGCGGGCGCCCTGTTACGCGCTCGCCCACGGAGCAACACCGATGATTGATTACATCCGCGACGGTCAGGAGATCTATCGCAACTCCTTCGCCATTATTCGCGCGGAAGCCAACCTGGAGCGCATCCCGGCCGACCTGGAAAAACTCGCGGTGCGGGTGATCCATGCGTGCGGCATGGTGGAGGCCATCGACGGTCTGCAGTTTTCCGAAGGTGCGGGCAAGGCCGGGCGCGATGCGCTGGCCGCTGGCGCGCCGATCCTGTGTGATGCGCGGATGGTCTCCGAGGGCGTCACCCGTGCGCGCCTGCCGGCCAATAACGAGGTGATCTGCACCTTGCGTGATGACAGCGTGCCGCAGCTGGCGCGCGAGTTGGGCAATACCCGTTCCGCCGCCGCCCTGGAACTGTGGCGTCCGCATTTGGAAGGCAGTGTGGTGGTGATCGGCAACGCGCCGACCGCCTTGTTCTATCTGTTGGAAATGCTCGATGCCGGCGCGCCGAAACCGGCGTTGATCCTGGGTTTCCCGGTCGGTTTCGTCGGCGCCGCCGAATCCAAGGCCATGCTTGCCGCCGACAGCCGTGGCGTGCCGTTCGTGATCATGCAAGGTCGCCTGGGCGGCAGCGCCATGGCCGCCGCCGCCGTCAATGCCCTGGCCACGGAGGTCGAATAATGCAGGTGCGCGGACGTTTGATCGGCCTGGGTGTAGGCCCCGGTGACCCGGAACTGATCACGCTCAAGGCCCTGCGCCTGCTGCGTGAATCGCCGGTGGTGGCGTACTTCGTGGCCAAGGGCAAGAAGGGCAACGCTTTCGGCATCATCGAAGACCACCTGGTGCCGCAGCAGACGCTGATGCCGCTGGTGTACCCGGTTACCACTGAAGCGCTGCCGGCGCCGCTGTCCTATGAGCAGGTGATCAGCGACTTCTACGACCACGCCAGCCTCGACGTGGCCGCACACCTGGATGCAGGCCGCGATGTGGCGGTGATCTGCGAAGGTGATCCGTTCTTCTACGGCTCCTACATGTACTTGCATGACCGCCTTGCCGAGCGCTACGAAGCTCAGGTGATTCCCGGCGTGTGTTCAATGCTCGGTGGCGCTTCGGTGCTCGGCGCACCGTTGGTGTATCGCAACCAGAGCTTGTCGGTGCTCTCGGGCGTATTGCCCCATGAGGACCTCAAGCGCCGCCTGGCGGATGCGGATGCCGCCGTGATCATGAAGCTGGGGCGCAACTTCCCGAAGGTACGCCAGGTGCTGGAAGAGCTGGGCCTGGCCGAGCGAGCGTTGTATGTGGAGCGCGCCACCATGGCCAATCAGAAGATCGTGCCGCTGGATCAGGTGGAGCCGATGTCGTCGCCGTATTTCTCGCTGATCATCGTGCCCGGTGAAAGGTGGCAAGGTTGATGACGCCGGCGATTGTGATTCTGGGCCAAGGCAGCCTGGCGACAGCACGCAAGATCCAGCAGGTTTACCCCGGCGCGTTGATCCACGGCCTGGCCGCTCGGGTTGAAGGCGCAGACCAGCACTACAGCGAGTTCGGCACGACGCTGCGCCAACTCTACCAGCAAGGCACGCCGCTGATTGCCCTGTGCGCTGCCGGCATTGTGATTCGCACCTTGGCGCCGCTGCTGTTGGAAAAGGGCGAGGAACCTGCCGTGCTGGCCGTGGCTGAAGACGGCAGTGCCGTGGTGCCGCTACTTGGTGGCCTGGGCGGGGTGAATGTGATGGCGCGGGATATCGCTGCGGCACTGGGCGTATCCGCGGCAATCACCACCAGTGGCGAGCTGCGCTTTGGTACCTGCCTGCTCAACCCGCCGGCGGGGTATCAACTGGCGGACCTTGAGCTGGGCAAGCGTTTTGTTTCCGACCTCTTGGCCGGTGAGCCCGTGCGCATCGAAGGCGCCGCGCCGTGGCTGGACCAGGCCAACCTGGCACAGGACCAGCAGGCGCGCCTGGCGATTCATGTGGGCAGTGCCGAGCGCCCGGCGGCACCCGACGAGCTGCTGATTTACCCGCAAAATGTCTGCGTTACCTGCAAGCCCGGTGCGCAGTTGGCCGCGCGTGTGCGCACGGCGCTGCATGAGGCGGGGATCGCCGTGCAAGCGCTCGCCTGCCTGTTGGCCAGTGACCTGCAGATGGCCGACGCTTCATTGCATGAAGCTGCGCTGGCGTTGGGTGTACCGCTGCGTTTTGCCGCACTGGCGCCCGTTGCGGATATCAGCATTACCGTGGCCGAACAGCCCCTGGACGTGTCGCAGGTGGGGCGCCCCCGTGGCCGTCTCGCAGTGATCGGCCTGGGCCCTGGCGCCGCTGAGTTGATGGTGCCGGCGGTCAAGGCGGAACTGGCGCGTTGCACCGATGTGCTGGGGTATGAAACCTATGTGCGCATGGCTGGGCCGTTCCGTGACGATCAAGTGCAACACTGCACCGACAACCGCGAAGAAATGCAGCGCGCTCGCCACGCTTTCGAGCTGGCTGCGCAGGGGCGTTCGGTGGTGGTGGTGTCGTCCGGCGACCCGGGTGTGTTCGCCATGGCCGCCGCGGTGATCGAGGCGCTGCACGAATCCAGCGACCCGGCCTGGCATCAGGTCGACCTGGAAATCCTGCCGGGGGTTTCCGCCTCCCTGGCCACCGCCGCCCAGGCGGGCGCGCCCTTGGGTCATGACTTTTGCGTTATGTCGCTGTCGGATAACCTCAAGCCCTGGTCGATCATCGAAAAGCGCCTGGACCTGGCTTCCCAGGCCGACCTGGCGCTGGCGTTCTACAACCCGATCTCCCGTTCGCGGCCCTGGCAACTGGGGCGCGCGCTGGAGATTGTCCGTCTGCACCGCACGCCCGAGACGCCGGTAGTGTTGGGCCGCGACATCGGTCGGCCGGGCCAGACACTGCGTATCATCACCCTCGGCCAATTGACGCCCGAGCAGGTGGACATGCGCACCATGGTGCTGGTCGGCTCGTCCACTACCTGCGTGTTCCCGCGTGCCGGTGGCGGGGAGTGGGTGTACACACCGCGTTGGTACGGCGACAAACCCGCCTCCTGAAAACAGCCCGCCGGCTGCCGGAAAGCTCCGAATGACCCAAGGATTGTCCTGAGGTTGTTCGGGGCTTTTTCTTTATTTTCACGCTGAAAACCGCACGCCTGGCGGCTGCGCCTCGTGATTGCTGGGCACGCGGTTTTGACCGGTTCCGCCAAGGCATGTTTGTCGCATGGAAAGCCCTCCGCCCGCTGGACTAGTGTGGAGGAAAGCCCCATGTCGGGTGCTTGTGGAGAACTGAAAAATGGAGCGACATCACAGAAGGATCAACAGTACCAAACGGCGCAAACTGATCGCCGCCTACAAGTTGCCCGGGGCACCTGGAGCGCACGCGGCGTTACCTCTGGACACCGAAGACGACTGCAACGCGGCGGTGGTCAACAATGGGGTGCTTTCCTTCGCCGAGGGGCTGTCCGGGCTGAACCGCGAATACATTCGCAAGAGTTACCTGCTGGCCAGCAGTTACGTGAGCGATGTGCTGAAGGTGCATCGAGGCACCGAGGCGTGGTACGACGAATTTATCAAGGTCATGGTCAGCCTTGGCTGGCTGCCGGTGCGTAGCAGTTTCGAGCGGGTCTCACGCTCGGGCAAGGGGCTGACCGTGCAATTGGCTGCGCTGAATATCATCGGCGCGCTGCTGGGGTCGATGTCACTGTCGGGGCCGCTGGTGACCGCGCTGCCCAAACTGGCCGCCGATGCGCTGGAGGCATTGAAGCAGCAGCCGGCGTCTTTCGATTTGTTCAAGCGCAACAGTACGGTGCAGGAAGGTGGTGATTTTGGCGTGGCGTCCTGTGCCCAAACCAATGGCGAAGTGATGATGGTGCTGGTGACCTACAGCAGCCACGGTGTGAGCAAACAGGTGGGAGTGCCGTTTCTTGAATGGGATAGCTCATCGTTCGAGGCTTTCAGCGGGCAAACCTGCCTGGTGCTGAACACCTCGGTGGTCAACGAAAAAACCATCCAGCTGATGCGCGAAAGCGCCGGTGACAAGGTGCAATTGGCGATTGCCAAATACCGGATCTAAGGCACCAGGTAGCCGCGAACCCCGGTAAAAATAATTTGCGCGGCCAGGGCGCACACAAACAGGCCCATCAACCGGCTGACAATCTGCAAACCCTGGTCGCCGAGAATCCGTTCGATACGGTTGGACAGGTACAGCACCACACCCACGGTGAGGCTGGCCAAGGCGATGCTGAGGATGGCGGTGAGCTTGTCGTCCCAGTGGGGCTGGCTCACGCCCATCACCAGCAGTGCGCCGATAGTGCCGGGGCCGACGGTGAGCGGGATGGTCAGCGGTACGATGGTCACGTCCTGCTGCACGTTGTCGGTCTGCACCGCCGACTTGCCTTGAGCCATGCCCAATGCGGAGATAAACAACACGCTGCCGGCGCCGATACGGAACGCATCCACGGTAATGCCGAACACGCTGAAAATTACCCGGCCGAACAGGTAGAGCAACACACTCGATACCAGGGTCGCCAGTGCAACCTTCCAGGCCAGGCGCCGCCGCTCCTTGCTGGAATAACCACGGGTCAGGCTGATAAAGCAGGACAGCACAAAGAACGGGCTGTAGAGCACCAGCATCTTCAGGTAAACGCTGAATAACACATGGAGCATGGGGATGGCTCGCGGGCGGAGAAAGTGTGGAGGAGTCTATCCGACACAGATCAAATGTGGGAGCTGGCTTGCCTGCGATAGCAGTGGGTCAGTTAATACATCAGTGACTGATACATCGCTATCGCAGGCAAGCCAGCTCCCACAGGGGATGGTATTTCAAGTCAGGAAAGGGTGCTGTGCTCAGGGCGTTGCTGGCGTTGCACCACCCAGTAATCCACCAGCTCACGCAACTGTGACAGCTCCACCGGCTTGGCCATATGCCCGTCCATGCCGGCCTGGCGTGCGCGTTCCTTATGTTCCGAGAGAATGTGCGCCGTGAGCGCCACTACCGGCGTGCGTACGCGTTGGTGGCTGACTTCCCACGCGCGCAGTTGCTGGGTGGCGGAAAATCCGTCGAGGATTGGCATTTCACAATCCATCAGCACCAGATCATAGCGCTGGGCTTTCATCGCTTGCAGGGCTTCTTCGCCGTTGCTGGCGGTGTCCGGGTTGAGGTTGAGTTTGCCGAGCATCCCGCGAATCACTTTGGTGGAAATGCTGTTGTCTTCGGCCACCAGGATGCGGAAATCGCTCGGTACGGTTACCGCCACCGGTGCACTGGGTACGGGGCGTGGAATAGCGGCGCCTTTGCTGCGCTGGGCCAATTCGTCGGCCAGGGTGGTCTTGAGCGTATAGCCGGCCACCGGTTTGGCGAGGATGCGCTTGATCCCGCAGTTGCGTGCGATGATTTTGCTCGGTGCGTTGCTGATACCGGTGAGCATGATCAGCAGGATGTCGTGATTCAGGCTCGGGTCTTCCTTGATCTTCGCCGCCAGTTGCATGCCGGTCATGCCGGGCATGTTCTGGTCCAGCAGCACCACGTCGAAGTAATCACGCAGGTGCGCCTTGGTACGCAGCAGCGCCAGGGCCTCCTTGCCGGACGGTACGGCACTGACGTTCAGGCCCCAGGCCGAACATTGCTGCACCAGTACTTTGCGGCAGGTGTCGTTGTCGTCCACCACCAGCACGCGGGCGTCCTTGAGCGGGCCGTCAAGGTCCGACGTCGGGTGTTCCAGGCGTTCCGGATCCAGCGGCAGGGTCAGCCACAGGGTACTGCCCTGATGACTGCCGCTCTTGATGCCGAACTCGCCGTTCATCAGCAGGATCAACTGGCGGGCAATGACCAGGCCCAGGTTACCGCTCAAGCGTGTCGCCGAAAGGAAGTTCTTGCTGTGCAGTTCGCTGTGCAGCAGCGCGTCGCGTTCGGCCGCTTCCATCGGCACGCCGCTGTCCTGCACGGCAATGCGCAGGCGTGGCTTGCTGCTGCGCTCGTCCAGGGCCACGACGATCAGCACTTCGCCTTCATCGGTCTTGTGCAAGGCGTTTTCCAGCAGGCTCAACAGCGCCTGGCGCAGGCGCGTCGGGTCGCCGCTGATCACGCGCGGCACCTGGGGCTGGATAAAGCTGATCAGCTCGACATTCTGCTGCTCGGCCTTGGCGCGGAAGATACTCAGGCAGTCGTCGATCAACGCGTTGAGGTCGAACTGCACATCATCCAGTTCGATCTGCCCGGACTCCAGCTTGGAAATGTCGAGAATCTCGTTGATCAGGGTGAGCAGCTCGTTGCCGGCGCTGTGGATGGTCTGCACGTAGTCGCGTTGCTTCACCGAGAGTGGCGTACCCAATAGCAATTCGGTCATGCCCAGCACGCCGTTCATCGGCGTGCGAATTTCATGGCTGATCTTCGCCAGGAACTCGGCCTTGGCGGCGATTTCGGCGTTGCTGGCCGCCAGGTCGCGGCTCAGGCTGAAGCGGGTTTCGACAATCGCACGCTGACGTTCGCCCAGGGCCAGGCTCATCAGCAGGCCGCTGAGGCAGATGAAACTCAGCAGCGTGACGATCAGACCCTGCGGCGCCACCAGGGTGAGGCCGAGCAGGGCGGGAAGAATGATCAGCGTGCCGATGTTGAACACCACCATCGCCGCGACGAACAGGCGTGCCGGGCGATAGCCTTTTTGCCAGTGGTAGGCCGAGACAAACAACATGCTCAGGCCGGCCAGCGCCACCAGGGCATAGGTGATGATGTTCAGCGGCAGGGTATTGACGAACAACAACAGCAGGCCGCAGAGCACGATCAGCAGGATGTCGGCCATCAACACCTTGTTCAGCGGGTGCGGGCCCAGGGGCATGAAGAAGCGGTAGGCAAACATCAACCCGCAGGGTGCGGTCAGCAACAGGGCGAGGTAGGCGCCAGGGGTCTGGATCGCGTGCCAGTTCGGCAGCCATGGCCCCACCAGGTTGAGCAACAGCGCCAGGCTGAGCATCAACAGCAATTCACAGGCGGCCAGCCAGAGGCTGCTGCGCGAGCGGTGGTAGGCGAAGCGCGTGAGGTTGTGCAGGATCAGCATCAGCAGCACGCCGAACAGCAGGCCGTAAATCAGCGTCTGGTTCTGGTTGGCGGCGGCCAGTACCGCAGGTTCCAGGGTGATGTAGGGTCGCAGCTCGTGTTCCGAGACCAGGCGCAGGTACACCTCCAGAGGCCGCGTGCTCTGGGGCATCGGCAGCATGAAATCGCTGCTGGGTAACGGGCGTTCAGCCTGGGGTTGGCGCGTGCCGGTGGTTTGTTGCTCCACCAGGGTATCGCCGTCCAGGACATACAGGCTCAGGTTGGAAAGATCCGGGGCGAACACCCGCAGCACTTGTTCGTGCTTGCCGGGCTGCAGCCTGAAGCGCACCCACAACGCACCGTCCGGCTGCGCGGCAGTGATCCGGTCCAGTTCGATGGGGCTGAATTGATTGGTGTAGCGGGCGGAACGGATGTCGCTCAGTTGCAGGTCGGCCTGTTCATCAAGCAATACCGCCCAACCACTGCCTTGCGCGGCGGCCTGGGCCGGGAGCAGGCAGAGCAGGGTCAGCAAGCTGACTGTGAAACCTATGGCGATCCTGAGCCAGCGCACGGCGAAATCCCTTCGTAGGTTGATGCACGGGTTAACTATGCGCGGGGCGACATGGGTACGGCAAGGGCCAAAGGCCCTTACCTAACCGAACGGATAGCTACTGCAAGGTAGCTCTCAGCTGTTCTCGCCGCGTTCACGGGCAATGGCGCGGTAGCCGATGTCGGTGCGGTAGAAGCAACCGTTCCAGTCGATTTTCGCGGCCAGCTTGTACGCCTGCTGTTGGGCGGCATCGACACTGGCACCCATTGCGGTGGCGCACAACACACGGCCACCTGCGGTTACAACTTTGCCGTCCTTGAGCGCGGTGCCTGCATGGAACACCTTGCCTTCCAGCGCAGCGGCGGCGTCCAGACCTTCAATCACATCGCCCTTGGCGTAATCGGCAGGGTAACCACCGGCCGCCAGCACGATGCCGACGCTCGGGCGTGGGTCCCACTGCGCTTCGACCTTGTCCAGCGCTTGGGCCAGTGCCGCTTCCACCAGCAGCACCAGGCTCGATTGCAGGCGCAGCATTACCGGTTGGGTTTCCGGATCGCCGAAACGGCAGTTGAACTCGATGACTTTCGGGTTACCGGCTTTGTCGATCATCAGGCCGGCGTAGAGGAAACCGGTGTAGACGTTGCCTTCATCGGCCATGCCGCGCACGGTCGGCCAGATCACCAGGTCCATGACACGCTGATGCACATCGCTGGTGACCACTGGCGCCGGGGAGTAAGCCCCCATGCCGCCGGTGTTCGGGCCGCTGTCGCCATTGCCGACACGCTTGTGGTCCTGGCTGGTGGCCATGGGCAGTACGTTCTTGCCGTCGACCATCACGATAAAGCTGGCTTCTTCGCCGTCGAGGAACTCCTCGATAACCACGCGCGAACCGGCGTCACCAAAGGCATTGCCGGCGAGCATGTCGCGCACGGCGTCTTCGGCTTCCTGCAGGGTCATGGCGACGATCACGCCTTTACCGGCCGCCAGGCCGTCGGCCTTGATCACGATCGGTGCGCCTTTCTCACGCAGGTAAGCCAGGGCCGGTTCGATCTCGGTGAAGTTCTGGTAATCGGCCGTCGGGATCTTATGGCGTGCCAGGAAGTCCTTGGTAAAGGCTTTCGAGCCTTCCAACTGTGCGGCGCCAGCGGTCGGGCCGAAGCAATCCAGGCCACGGCTGCGGAACAGATCGACGACGCCGGCAACCAGTGGCACTTCCGGGCCGACGATGGTCAGGGAAACGTTCTTCTCGGCAAAATCTGCCAACTGCTCCAGGGCCAGTACGTCGATGGCGACGTTTTCGCACTTGGCTTCGATGGCGGTACCGGCGTTGCCGGGGGCCACGAAGACTTTCTGCACGCGTGGGTCCTGGGCTACTTTCCAGGCCAGGGCGTGTTCACGGCCACCGCTGCCAATGATCAAAACATTCATTTCAAAAACCTCGGATGGAGCAAATTCGTGGGGGCACTGTTGGCTGTTTTCCTGTGGGAGCTGGCTTGCCTGCGATGCGGGCACCTCGGTGTGTCAGTTGCATCGAGGTGATGCCATCGCAGGCAAGCCAGCTCCCACATGAAGCCAGTGCCCGCTTGAGATCAAATCAATCAGTGGCGGAAGTGGCGCATACCGGTGAAGACCATGGCGATGCCGGCTTCATCAGCAGCGGCAATCACTTCTGCATCACGCATCGAGCCACCCGGTTGGATCACGGCAGTCACACCGGCTTTCGCGGCGTTATCCAGGCCATCACGGAACGGGAAGAACGCATCGGAAGCCATCACCGAACCCACCACCTGCAAACCGGCGTGCTCTGCCTTGATCGCGGCGATACGCGCCGAGTTCACACGGCTCATCTGGCCGGCGCCGACACCGATGGTCTGGCGGTTCTTGGCGTAGACGATGGCGTTGGATTTAACGTACTTGGCCACTTTCCAGGCGAAGATCAAGTCGTTGATCTCTTGCTCGGTCGGTGCGCGCTTGGTCACCACTTTCAAGTCGTCGCTGCCGATCATGCCGATGTCGCGGCTCTGTACCAGCAAGCCGCCGTTGACGCGCTTGTAGTCCCAGGCAGCGGCGCGGTCGGCCGACCACTCGCCGCAGGCCAGCAGGCGCACGTTGGCTTTGGCGGCGACAATGGCGCGGGCCTCTTCGCTGACGCTTGGGGCGATGATGACTTCGACGAACTGACGCTCGACGATGGCCTTGGCGGTCTCGGCGTCCAGCTCGCGGTTGAAGGCAATGATGCCGCCGAACGCGGATTCGGTGTCGGTGGCGTAGGCCAGTTCGTAGGCCTGGCGGATACCGCCTTCAGCGTCCGGGCTCACGGCCACGCCGCACGGGTTGGCGTGCTTGACGATCACGCAGGCCGGTTTGACGAAGCTCTTCACGCATTCCAGCGCGGCGTCGGTATCGGCCACGTTGTTGTAGGAAAGTTCTTTGCCTTGCAGTTGGGTCGCGGTGGCAATGCCCACTTCGGCAGGCTTGGCTTCCACGTAGAACGCCGCGCTCTGGTGCGGGTTCTCGCCGTAGCGCATTTCCTGGGCCTTGATGAACTGGCTGTTGAACGTGCGCGGGAACTGGCTGCGGCCTTCGGTGCTGAGGGTGTCAGCCGCCTGGTTCACGGTGCCCATGTAGTTGGCGATCATGCCGTCGTAGGCGGCGGTGTGTTCGAACGCCTTGAGCATCAGGTCGAAACGCTGGGCGTAGGTCAGGCCACCGGCTTTCAGGTTTTCCAGCACGTTGGCGTAGTCGCTGGCGTTGACCACGATGGCCACGTCTTTGTGGTTCTTGGCCGCCGAGCGCACCATGGTCGGGCCGCCGATATCGATGTTTTCGATGGCGGTCGGCAGGTCGCAGCCTGGCTTGTTGATGGTGGCTTCGAACGGGTAGAGGTTAACGGCCACCAGGTCGATCGGCTTGATGCCGTGCTCGGTCATGATGGCGTCGTCGATACCGCGACGGCCGAGGATACCGCCGTGGATTTTCGGGTGCAGGGTCTTGACGCGACCGTCCATCATTTCTGCGAAGCCGGTGTAGTCCGCGACTTCTACTGCGGCCACGCCGTTGTCCTGCAGCAGTTTGAAGGTCCCGCCCGTGGAGAGGATTTCCACACCCAGGGCTTCCAGCTCCCGGGCAAATTCGAGGATCCCGGTCTTGTCGGAAACACTGATCAAGGCGCGGCGGATCGGCAGGCGGGTAGTCTGGTCGGTCATTTCAATTTCCATCAAAAGCAAAGGAGTCAGCAAAAAAGGCGACCGGTTTTACGCGGGCGCCTTTCTGGTTTGATTGAATGCTTACAGCAAATCGTACTGCTTGAGCTTTTTGCGCAAGGTGCCACGGTTCAGGCCCAGCAGCTCACTGGCTTTGGTCTGATTGCCCTTGACGTAGTTCATCACGCTTTCGAGCAAGGGCGCCTCGACTTCGGAGAGCACCAGGTTGTACACGTCCGTGACGGAAGCACCCTCAAGGTGGGCGAAATAATTGTGCAGCGCTTTCTCGACACTCCCGCGAAGGGTCTGGCCTTCTTCGCTGGGCGTGTTGAGGTGCTGTTTCAAATTGACGTTGTCGCTCACGGGTGTTGTTCCACTCACTAAAGTCTCGGTCATCATCGTCATGCGGCCACCCCTTTTCCATCCCCTGTTCCCAGGCTCTTGTCACGTTCGGCGAAGAACTCACGAACGGTGGCGACCTGTGCCTGCGTTTCATCCAAACGATTGAACTGAGCGCGAAATTCCTTGGCGCCCGGCAAGGTGGCGAGATACCAGCCGACATGCTTGCGAGCAATGCGTACGCCCATCACATCCCCATAGAAGGCGTGCAGGGCGGCCAGATGCTCAAGCAGAATACGTTCCACTTCGACCAGCTCCGGCGCCGGCAAGACTTCACCGGTGCGCAGGAAATGCTCGATCTCGCGAAAAATCCATGGTCGCCCCTGGGCGGCCCGGCCAATCAACAATCCGTCGGCACCGGTTGCGTGCAGCACGCGCCGGGCTTTCTCGGCGCAGTCGATGTCGCCATTGGCAAATACCGGCATCGACACAGCCTGCTTGATCGCGGCAATGGTGTCGTACTCGGCTTCACCGGTATAAAGGTCGGCGCGGGTGCGGCCATGCACCGCCAGCGCTGTAATCCCGGCCTGTTCAGCGATCTTTGCCACTGTGAGGCCATTTTTGTTGTCCCGGTCCCAACCGGTACGAATCTTCAGGGTCACCGGCACATCGACTGCGCCAACCACGGCCTGCAGGATCTCGGCGACCAACTGCTCATCTTTCAACAGGGCGGAACCGGCGGCCTTGTTGCAGACCTTCTTGGCCGGGCAGCCCATGTTGATATCGATGATCTGCGCACCCAGCTCAACATTGGCCCGGGCCGCATCCGCCAGCATCTGCGCATCACCCCCGGCGATCTGTACCGAGCGTGGCTCGGGATCACCTTCGTGGATCATGCGCATCCGCGATTTGCGGGTGTTCCACAAACTCATGTCGCTGGTAACCATTTCAGAGACTACTAGACCCGCGCCCAAACGCTTGCACAGCTGACGAAAGGGCTGATCGGTGACACCCGCCATCGGGGCGAGGATCAAGCCGTTCTGCAATGTATATGGGCCGATGCGTACCGCCGACATAGGACTTCCCTGTTGTGGGGCCGGATCATTAGAGTTCGAAAAAGGGTTGGCATGATACCCGCTCTCGATGACGGGTTAAAGGCTGAATTGGATAAAATCTGAACAGTTATTTTTTTATCGCCAGCGGTTTGGTTGACGTCGGTCAAGTCAATAATCCGCCGTCAAACCTCTTCGGGCGTGCCGTTTCACTCGGGCGAGTGGAAGCTCAGGCTGTAGTTCACGGCTTTGTTGCCGGGATCAAGGATGTCCAGGGAAATGTGGATCGGTGTCTGCGAGGGCATTTCGCTGACCCCGGCCAACTCGCCGCTCAGATATTCGGCGGGTTTGAAGCGACGACTGGCGATCAGGCTGCCGTTCAAATCCGCAAAACGCAGTTCCAGCAGCGGAAACGGCTGGGAAAAGGTCGCACGGTTATAGAGGATCGCATCCACCACCAGCGCACCGGCGAACTCCGGATGGCTGCGTACCACCAGGTTACTGCTTTTGATATGGGCGATGTCGACCCGCGATGGCACGGTGCAGCCCACTTTTGGGCACAGCTGCTGGAACCATGGGCGGTAGGCGTCCTGACGGGACAGTTCGTCGAATTGGTAGGCGATGTACTGGCCTGCCAGGCCGGCGGCGGCGATCAGTACCAGCAGGATCCAGATCAGGCGACGGCCCCAGCCTGACGGACGTTTCTGTGCATAGAGGTGCAGCGGGTCGTCTTCCAGGTCCTGGAGCATGGCGTCGTGAACGCTGGCCTCGGCGCGTGGACGTTTACCCCGTGGATGCGGGCGTTCATCGGCCTCTTCTGCCGCTGGGGTCAGGGGCGTGAAGGGCGGGTCAGGCTCATCGTCATGCAGGGGCGAGAGCAGGGTGGGCTCGTCGTCGATGGCTTCGCTGTGCAGCGACATGGACGGTTCGGTGCGCTGCCGGGTATTGCTCGGTTCAGGCTCGTCGTCAGCTGCGCGCTCTTGTGCAGGTTCGCTGAACAGGCTGGCGGCCCACTTTTCTTCCTCGGCCTTGACCGTGTCGCGGCTGGCGCTGAGGGTGTCTTCCTTGTGTCGACGTTCGCTGCCGGGCTGCCGACGCTCTGCGCCCAGAGGTTGGGTGTGCTGAGTCTCGCGGCGCTCAAGCTTGGCCAGTTCTTCGTCCAGGTCCAGGTTGTCCAGGTCCAGCTCCTGGGCTGTCCACTGTTTCTGGCTGATAGCTCGCGGGGGTTCAGGCGTTGGCTCGACCGCAGCGGGCCGTTCAGCTTCGGCTGCCAACACTTGGGCGCGTTGCTCCAGCAACTGGCGAGCGGCGTTGAACACTTGCAGGCAGGAGCCGCAGCGCACCACGCCACGGGCCACGCTCAATTGAGCGTGGTTGACGCGGAAACGGGCTTGGCAATGCGGGCACTGGGTGACGAAACTGTCGGTCATGCGGCCATCCGATTCAGACAAGCGCTCATTCTAGCGCCGACGACCGCTGATGCGTACCCAGCCATCACGGTTGGCGATCGGGTCCAGCTCGAAGTCCTTGGCGTAGGCCGCCGCCACGTCTTCACCTTGCTCGGCGAGGATGCCCGACAGCGCCAGGCGCCCACCCGGCTTGACCAGGCTCGACAATTGCGCTGCCAGCGACACCAACGGCCCGGCGAGGATATTGGCGACCAATACATCCGCTTGAACCTGGGGCAGGTCTTCAGGCAGATAGAGTGGGAATTTGCCTTCAGCAATGTTATTGCGCCCGGCGTTATCGCGGGAAGCTTCCAGGGCCTGCACGTCGATGTCGGTGCCCACGGCCTCCTTGGCGCCCAGCAGCAGCGCGGCAATCGCCAGGATCCCCGAGCCGCAGCCGAAGTCCAGAACGTTGCTGTCGGTCAGGTCCTGGCCGTCCAGCCATTCCAGGCACAGAGCGGTGGTGGGGTGGGTGCCGGTGCCGAACGCCAGGCCCGGGTCCAGCAGCAGGTTGACGGCGTTTGGCTCAGGAGCAGCGTGCCAGCTTGGCACGATCCACAAGCGCTGGCCGAAGCGCATGGGCTGGAAGTTGTCCATCCAACTGCGCTCCCAGTCCTGGTCTTCGATGACTTCGCTGTGATGCTCGGGCAGCGGGCCGCCGGTGAGCAACTCCATATGGGCCAGTACGGCGGCGGCATCGGTGCCGTCTTCAAACAGGGCCAGCAGGTGGGTGTGGGACCACAGCGGCGTGGTGTTGAGTTCCGGCTCGAAGATCGGCTGGTCTTCGGCGTCCATGAAGGTCACCGAGACAGCGCCCACTTCGAGGAAAGCGTCTTCGTAGGTTTCGGCTTGTTCTGGGCTGATGGCGAGACGGACTTGCAGCCAAGGCATGGCGGGCACCTTTGAAAAAAATGAATGTGCAGCGAGTAGGCCGCGAAAGCGCGCAAGTTTACGCGAGCGGCGGGCAGAAGACGACACCACTGACTGCACCCGGTCCAAATGTGTGGCTTGTGTGGGAGCCGGGCTTGCCCGCGATGCAGGCACCTAGGTTTTTCTGCCGGAACGAGGTGATGCCATCGCAGGCAAGCCAGCTCCCACACAAGCCAGCTCCCACTGGGTTTGGTGGTGTTTTTTGGGGCCCAGAAACAACAAAACCGCCCGAAGGCGGTTTTGTTGGGTGGAGCACTTACTGGTTGGCCAGCTTGTGTTCCAGGTAGTGAATGTTCACACCACCTTCGCAGAAGCCTTCATCGCGAACCAGGTCCCGATGCAGCGGGATGTTGGTCTTGATGCCGTCGACCACGATTTCATCCAGGGCGTTACGCATACGGGCCATGGCCTCGTCACGGGTTGCGCCCCAGGTGATCAGCTTGCCGATCAGCGAGTCGTAGTTGGACGGAACCTTGTAGCCGCTGTACAGGTGCGAATCCACACGTACGCCGTTGCCGCCGGGCGCGTGGAAATGCTTGACCAGGCCAGGGCTTGGGATAAAGGTTTTCGGGTCTTCGGCGTTGATGCGGCACTCCAGGGAGTGGCCATGCATCTTCACGTCGTCCTGGGTGAACGACAGCACGTTACCGGCGGCGATGCTCAGCATCTCCTTGACGATATCGATACCGGTGACCATCTCCGATACCGGATGCTCTACCTGCACACGAGTGTTCATCTCGATGAAGTAGAAACGACCGTTCTCGTAGAGGAACTCAAAGGTACCGGCGCCACGGTAGTTGATGTCGATGCACGCCTTGACGCAGCGCGCCAGAACTTCCTGACGGGCTTTCTCGTCCAGGCCCGGTGCCGGTGCTTCTTCCAGCACCTTCTGGTGGCGACGTTGCAGCGAGCAATCGCGATCACCCAGGTGGATGGCGTGGCCCTGGCCGTCGGACAGCACCTGGACTTCCACGTGACGTGGGTTGGTCAGGTACTTCTCCAGGTAGACCATCGGGTTGCCGAACCAGGCGCCCGCTTCGGAGCGGGTCTGCTTGGCGGCTTCGATCAGGTCTTCTTCGTTGTGCACCACGCGCATGCCGCGACCACCACCGCCACCGGCGGCCTTGATGATCACCGGGTAGCCGACTTCGCGACCAATGCGCAGAGCGGTTTCCTCGTCTTCAGGCAGTGGGCCGTCGGAGCCTGGAACGGTTGGCACGCCGGCTGCGATCATGGCGTCCTTGGCCGACACCTTGTCGCCCATCAGGCGAATGGTTTCGGCTTTGGGGCCGATGAAGGCAAACCCGGATTTTTCCACCTGTTCGGCGAAATCGGCGTTTTCCGCGAGGAAGCCGTAGCCCGGGTGGATGCCATCAGCGCCGGTCACTTCAGCGGCAGCGATGATGTTCGAGACTTTCAGGTACGAGTTCGTGGCCAATGGCGGGCCGATGCAGATGCTTTCGTCCGCCAGTTTCACGTGCATCAATTCGGTATCGGCCGTCGAGTAAACAGCGACGGTCTTGATGCCCTCTTCCTTACAGGCGCGCAGGATACGCAGCGCGATCTCGCCGCGGTTGGCGATCAGGACTTTTTGCAGTTTCTTCGCAGGTTTCAACATCGAAGGCGCTCCGCGGTTCAAACGATGGTGAACAGCGGCTGGTCGTACTCAACCGGCTGACCGTTTTCTACCAGGATGGATTCAATGACGCCGGCTTTTTCAGCGGTGATGTGGTTCATCATCTTCATCGCTTCAACGATGCAGATGGTGTCGCCCACTTTCACGGTTTTGCCCACTTCAACGAAGGCTGGCGAGGTCGGTGCCGGGGTGCGGTAGAAGGTACCGACCATTGGCGACTTGACCACGAAACCGTTCAGCGCTGGTGCGGCCGGGGCAGCAGGGGCTGCGGCAACGGCTGGAGCGGCGGCAGGCGCGGCAGCGGCAGGAGCCGGTGCTTGCATCTGCGGTGCGTAGAACTGTTGAGCCGGGGTCTTGCTGTGACGGCTGATCCGTACGGACTCTTCGCCTTCCTTGATTTCCAGCTCGTCGATACCGGATTCTTCCAGCAGTTCGATCAGTTTCTTAACTTTACGGATATCCATGAATCATCAACTCCCAAGGGTCGGTCAGGGGCGTTTAGCCTGTTCTTCAACGTGTTCCAGGGCGGCCTCCAGGGCCAGTCGGTAACCGCTGGCGCCAAGGCCGCAGATCACTCCTACCGCTACGTCGGAGAAGTAAGAGTGATGGCGGAAAGCTTCGCGTTTGTGCACGTTCGATAAATGCACTTCGATGAATGGGATGCTCACCGCCAGCAGCGCGTCACGTAATGCAACGCTTGTATGCGTAAAAGCGGCGGGATTGATCAGGATAAAGTCCACGCCTTCGTTACGCGCGGCATGGATGCGATCAATCAATTCATACTCGGCATTGCTTTGCAGGTAGAGCAAATGGTGGCCGGCTTCACGGGCCCGTCGTTCCAGGTCGAGGTTGATCTGGTCGAGGGTCACTGCCCCGTAGACGCCCGGTTCGCGGGTGCCAAGCAGGTTCAGATTGGGTCCGTGAAGAACCAGTAAGGTCGCCATCGGCTGTTCCTTGTTATTGGTGGGGTACGGCAGAACCCGGCGACTATGCCGCAAAGCCTTTGTGACTGTCCAGTTCTATGCAGTAGCCAGCACGATTAGCGAGGATTGCGCGAAATTTGTGACTGTGGCCCGGAATCTGGTCATGCCGAACACGGTCTTGAATCCACTGAAGATCAAATGTGGGAGGGGGCTTGCTCCCGATAGCGGTGGATCAGCTACAGGTATTGAGACTGACACACTGTAATCGGGAGCAAGCCCCCTCCCACATTTGATCTCCATAGGGCGGGAGAGCGGGTCAGACGCGGAAGGCTTGTACGGCAGTGTTGAGTTGCCCTCCGAGCACCAACAGGTGCTCACCCTGGCTACGGCCCTGGCCTATGCGCAGCAAGTTATCCTCACCCAGCTGATGAATCCGCTCACTGTTATCGCGAATCTCACTCACGGCCCCGCTCTGCTGCGCGGTCACATCGGCGATGCGCACCGCGGTCTCGGAAATTGTCTTGATCGCACCGACGATTTCATCCAGCGCCCCATCTGCCGCCTGGGCTTGCTGGGCGGTGGCTTCGGCGTGTTCAACCTGGGCGCGCATACCTTGCACCGATTGGTGGGCGGCGGTTTGCAGGCCAGCGATCAGGCCCTGGATTTCGGCAGTGGCGCCAGCGGTGCGCTGGGCCAGGGAACGTACTTCGTCGGCTACCACCGCGAAGCCGCGCCCGGCCTCACCGGCGCGAGCGGCTTCGATCGCAGCATTGAGGGCCAGCAGGTTGGTCTGGTCGGCAATCGAGCGAATCACGGTCAGCACGCCGCCGATGGTGGCGGACTCCTCGGCGAGTTTCTCGATCATCTGCGCATTTTGCTGCACTTCGCCCACCAGCGCGTGCAGCCCGGTCAGGCTCAGGCCGATTACGCGCTGGCCTTGTTCCACGGCCTGGCCTGCACTGCGACTGGCGCCGGCAGCCTGGCTGGCATCCCCGGCCACTTGCTGGATGGTGGCTTCCAGTTCACCCAGCGAATCACGGATCTGTGCGGTGTCGCCAGCCTGGCGCTCGGCGCCGTCGTGCAGGCCGCTGCTCAGTTCGGCGAGGGCGCGGCTGCTGCCGGCCACTTCTTCGGCATTCCCGCGAATGGTGCCCACCAGGTCCACCAGATAGGCGCGCAGGCGATTCAGGGAGGCTTCGATAGCGTGCAGTTCACGGTTGGTCTTGCCCAGGGCTATCGGTTGGCTGAAATTACCTTCGGCCCAGGTCGACAAGGCCGGTGCCAGGTTGGTCAGCACCCGTGCCAGGCGCCGCTGCAGCGTGTCGATCAGTAGCGCGATCAACAGGATCAGGCCGATCATCACGCCTTGCAGCACACGCACTTCGCCCTGGATCCTGGCGTGCTGTGCACGCACTACCGGCTCCAGGCCGGCGATAGCTTGCTGCACGCTGGCAATTTTCATTTGGGTGGCAGCGGCGAGGTCGGCGCGTTGCTGGATCTGTTCGCGGGTGCGCTGGAGTTCGGCGGGGTAGCGGGTCAACAGGCTGTTGAGCTCGCGCTTGAGGTCGACACCGCTGTCCTGGGCTGTGGTTTTTTCGGTATTTTCCAGGCCCATCAGCGCGGAAAAATCATCAGCGCTGGATTCGGCGCTGGCCTTCACCCCAAGCAAGGGTAATTGCGCCAGCAGGTCGGCCTGGGTGCGGATATTGGCCATTTCGCGTTCCACCTCATCGGCCAGCTCGGCGCGGCCACTGCTCACCAGCTTGTCGCGGGCCAGGGACAGTTTGCCCAGATGCTGCGAAGCGGCCAGCAGCGCCGGCAGGTAGCGCGCGGCGTCCGCAGAGTTGACGGCGCTGGCGTACTGGCTCAGTTGCTCCAGGTTCGCCCCCAGTTCACGTTCGGCCTGCAATAACAGTGCTTGCGGGTCGCCGGCCAGCTTGCCGGCAGCCAGCAGGTCGGTCTTGCTGAAGGTTTCCAGGTCCGCGAGGCTGGGGCGCAGGGTTTGCGCCAACGCGTCCGGCAATTGCGCGACTTGCTGCAACAGGCTTTCCAGGCTCTGACTGGCGCGGCTCAGGCGCAGGGCATCGCCGCTGGCCAGGTAGTCATCGATATTGCGTGCAGCCTGGTTTTGAAAGGCCTGGGACAGGCCCAGGTAGCGCTCCATCAGCAAATACGGACGCTCCAGCGCCCGTTGCGACCACCACAGCGTCGCCCCGAGGGCCAGGCATACGGCCACCAGCAGAAGGGTATTGAGATTGGTCAGCAGCTTGAGGCGCATGCGGGGTTTCAACCGACGGCAAAAGATAAGTGCCTGAAGTTATTGCGCTTGCGTTACAGAGTTATGACCGATTCGGTGGATTCCGGTGAAAAGATGGCACTTTGCTTTGATGTGCGCGCGGCTTGTACGCGGTTGCGTCCGGCGTCCTTGGCGCGGTACAGCGCTTCGTCAGCCTGGGCGGCCATCGTCAGGCTGTCGCAGCCGTCGCACAGTTCCACCAGGCCGGCGCTGAAAGTGCACCACAAATCCTGCGGTTGAGCGGGGTAGTGGATTTCGGCAAAGCGCCGCCGAATGTCATCGAGCACCTTGCAGGCCGATTCCACATCGGTATCGGGCATCACAATGGCGAACTCTTCACCGCCATAGCGGCCGATGTAGTCGGTCTTGCGCAGGCGCTGCTTGAGAAACAGCGCCAGGCTTTTGATCACCCGGTCGCCCATGGGGTGGCCGTGGCTGTCATTGACGCGCTTGAAGTGGTCGATATCCAGCATCGCAAAGCTCAAGGGCTTGTTCTCGCGGCGAGCGCGAAAGCTGCAGTCTTCGAGCAGTTGCAGGATATGCGTATGGTTGTACAGCCCGGTCAGGCTGTCGCGCACCATCCGCGCCTTCAAGTTGCGCGCACGCGCTGCGCGGTTGCGCACGGTGGTGATCAGGTGGCGCGGCTTGATCGGTTTGGTCAGGAAGTCATCGCCGCCTTCGCTCATCGCGTCTAGCTGTTTGTCCAGGTCGTCTTCGGCCGACAGGTAAATAATCGGCACGCTGACGTAGCGGTCGTTGTGGCGAATCACCTTGGCCAGTTCGGTGCCGGTACAGGCAGGCATATACATGTCGAGGATGATCAAGTCCGGCTGGAAGTCTGCCAGTTCGGCCATCGCCTGGATGGGTTCGATCAAGGTGCGCGTGATAATCCCCGCGCTGTTGAGCAGGCGCTCGGTGTGCAGCGCCTGGGCTCGCGAGTCGTCAATGATCAGTACTTTGTACGGTTCGTATTGGGCAACACAGGTCAGCACTTCGATCTTTTCCAGCAGGCTGGAGGCTTCCAGGGTGCCGGTCAGAAACTCTTCACCTCCGGCACGCACCGCGGCCAGGCGCGTCGGCGTGTCGGTTTCGTGCAGGCTGAAAAACAACAGCGGCAACTTTTGCTCCAGGCCCTCCTGGGCTTGCGCCGCGATGGTGAGGCCCAGGCCGGGGCCGCAAAAGTCGACGTCCATCACAATCGCTGACGGCAGGCGCTCGGCCATGGCGGTGTTGAAAGCTGCGACGCTGTCCAGGGACTGGGCGCTCAGGCCAAAGAATTCCAGCTGCTTGGCCAGGCGCTCGGCGCGGTCGTGGTCAGCCAGCATCACGTAGATCGGCTTGCGCATCGGCGGCAGCAGGGTTTGCTCAAGCTGGTCACCCTGACGCAGCCCTGTGCGCGACAGGCGCTGCATCAGGCGGTTGAGTTCGGTGATCAGCTGGCTGCTCAGGCGACCACGGTTTTCGTCCACCGCCTGGAGGGTTTGCCCAATATGCTGGGCCAGTTGGCCGTGCTCGGGCTGTTCAAAACGCTCGGCAAAGCGCTGCAGGCGCAGGTTGGCTTCGCTGAGTTCGGAAAAGTCGGCGTTCGACCATTCGCCGCGTTGCAGGCGCTGCCAGATCTCAAGAATTTGACGTGCCTGATGAATTACCCGCTGGGCAAAATGCTGCTTGAGACGCTCGCGGCTGGGGTCTTCTGACTCGGTCATATCCTGACTACTGTGAGGGTGCATGCTGAGGTCGACTGATGGCTCTATGCTAGCACCTCTTTTCTGTCGCATGAGTGTCATACGTCAATTAAGTCTGCGCGCCGGATATTCAGTTATTGACCAGCGGGTCGCGCAGCTTAAAAAGCGTGCATCCTTTATAGTCCAACCGCGCGTATGCGCCACTTTCGCGTAAAAGCCCCGCACCGATGGGCACGATGGGGTAGGGTTGTGGTCGGAGTGTCTGAACGCACCCGGACAATTGACGTGCATGAACTCAAGTGATTGAAAGGATATCGCCATGCTGGACTGGAAAAACCGTGAAGGCAGTGCCAAAGGCCCCGCCCCTGAGCCCAAGTCGGCCAACCGCAGCTATTTTCGCAACTTGCTGATGAGCCGGGCTTTGCTCAGCATTATCGGCCTGTACCTGCTGGTCACCGGTGGCCTGGGTTGGTACTGGAGCCAGGAGCCGGCGCTGTTTCCGGTCCAGCAGAACGCCCAGCTTGCCGCCGAAAAGGAAGGCAAGCAGATGGTTGTGGGTTACACCACCGTCGAAACCCTCAAGACGGTGGTCGGCACCTTGCTGAACAAGCCGGGCGGCTACATCTCCAACGATCGTTTCCCGCCGGGCTTGTGGATGGACAACATGCCGAGCTGGGAATACGGCGTGCTGGTGCAGGTGCGTGACCTGACCCGCGCCTTGCGCAAAGACTTCGCCCGCTCCCAGTCGCAGTCGGCTGAAGATGCGGATTTGGCCAAGGCCGAGCCGCGCTTCAACTTCGATAACAAGAGCTGGGTGCTGCCTTCGAGCGAATCGGAATACCAGGAAGGCATCAACTCCCTGAGCCGCTACGAAGCGCGCCTGTCTGACCCGAACCAGCGCGGCGCACTGTTTTATGCGCGTGCCGACAACCTGAACAACTGGCTGGGCGATGTGGCGACCCGTTTGGGCTCGCTGTCCCAGCGCCTGTCGGCCAGCGTGGGTCGCGTCAAGTTGAACACTGCGCTGAAAACCGAGGCGCTGGCGCCGGGCGAAGTGCCGCAGGTCGATGAAGAAGTGGTGGAAACCCCATGGATGCAGATCGACAACGTGTTCTACGAAGCCCGCGGCCAGGCATGGGCGCTGTCCCATCTACTGCGCGCGATTGAAGTCGACTTTGCCGATGTGCTGGCCAAGAAAAACGCCACCGTCAGCGTGCGCCAGATCATTCGTGAACTGGAGGCCTCGCAGGAACCGGTATGGAGTCCTATGATTCTTAACGGCAGTGGCTTCGGTGTACTGGCGAACCATTCGCTGGTGATGGCCAACTATATTTCCCGGGCAAACGCTGCAGTGATCGACTTGCGTCAGCTCCTCAACCAGGGTTGATGATGGACGCTACTCAAAAGGAGGCCGCACACCGCATGGCCTCCGATGCTGAACTGATCTGCTGGGTCGACGAGCAGGACAACCTGCTCGGTCACCTGGTCAGGTCCGACCTGCGCCAGCGCGGCCTGATTGGCCGTTGCACGTTTATCTTCCTGTTCAATTCCAAAGGCGAGCTGTGTGTGCACCGGCGCACCTTGAGCAAGGCGCTGTATCCGGGGTTTTGGGATACGGCGGCTGGGGGCATGGTGGCGGCGGGTGAGTCCTATGGGGTGTCGGCAGCCCGTGAGCTGGAAGAAGAGCTGGGTGTGAGCGGTGTGTCATTGACCGAGCATGACCACTTCTATTTTGAGGATGGCGACAGTCGGCTTTGGTGCAAATCCTACTCTGCTATATGGGACGGCCCCCTGCGGCTGCAGCCTGAAGAGGTCATGGAGGCACGCTTTCTGCCCATTGAAACGGTGCTTGCCGAGGCAGAGCAAAAGCCCTATTGCCCGGATGCTCAAGAGGGGCTGCGGCGCTATCTCGCCTCACGTCGCTAAAGTTGTATAAATTGGCGCCATTTGGCTCTTAGCAACTTGGCTTTTTGCCGTTACACTGCGCGCCTTTTCACCCGAACCGCTATTGTTTCACCCTGTAGGAGCGAGCTTGCCCGCGAAAAACGCCAAGACACCGCGTGCTGCCTGAATGCCCGCGTTATCGTTGACGACCTTCGCGAGCAAGCTCGCTCCTACGGTGGTAATGACCTTGACGGTTCGGTAGCGCTGCCCCTGCCTGAGTGGGGCTTCGCGGTCGGTCACCGCCCTTTGCGGCGCCGATCAGTCTTCATCCTCCCAAGAGGATTGCCGGTGGCCAAAAAAGCCGCATCCTTCGCCGCCCTTGGTGGCCTGGTATTTTCCACCGATGCAGGTCGACACTGCCCGGACTGTCGTCAGCCCGTGGATTCGTGTACCTGCAAACAGACCCTGATTCCCGAAGGCGATGGCATTGCCCGCGTACGCCGCGAGAGCAAAGGCCGTGGCGGCAAGACGGTGACTACCATCACTGGCGTGCCTCTGGCCGAAGACGCCCTCAAGGAGCTGGCCACCACGCTGAAAAAGCGCTGCGGCACCGGTGGTGCATTGAAAGACGGGGTCATCGAGATTCAGGGCGATCACGTCGAACTGCTGTTGGCCGAGCTGATCAAGCTCGGTTACAAGGCCAAGAAGTCCGGCGGCTGAAGCCTCTTCCCAACCTGTGGCTAAACTCTGTCCTGCGAGTGGGGTCTGACCTTCTTACAGGCAAATCGTCATTTTCATTCTTTAGACTGCGCCAGCCTCCGTTTGAGGTGGCGCCTTCGCCTTCATTTATAGGGGACTTCGATGTCCGTACGACGCACACGCAAAGACGATGGCAGCCAATGGACAGTTGCGGACAGCCGCAGTGTTTACGGGATCCGCCATTGGGGGGCCGGTTATTTCGCGATCAATGAAGCCGGCCGCGTAGAAGTCCGCCCCAACGGTCCGAACAGCACGCCGGTCGATTTGTACGAGCAGGTTGATCAACTGCGTAAAAGCGGCCTGTCGTTGCCGCTGCTGGTACGTTTCCCCGACATTCTGCAAGACCGCGTACGCCAGCTCACCGGCGCCTTCGATGCGAATATCGAGCGCCTGGAATACCAGAGCAAGTACACCGCGTTGTACCCGATCAAGGTGAACCAGCAGGAAGCGGTGATCGAGAACATCATCGCCACCCAGAACGTTTCCATCGGCCTGGAAGCGGGCTCCAAGCCTGAGCTCCTGGCCGTGTTGGCCCTGGCGCCGAAGGGTGGCACCATCGTCTGCAACGGCTACAAGGACCGCGAGTTCATCCGCCTGGCGTTGATGGGCCAGAAACTCGGTCACAACGTTTTCATCGTCATCGAGAAAGAGTCCGAGGTCGGGCTGGTGATCGAAGAGGCCGCCAGCCTCAAGGTCAAGCCTCAGGTCGGCCTGCGTGTGCGCCTGTCGTCCCTGGCTTCGAGCAAGTGGGCTGACACCGGTGGCGAGAAGTCCAAGTTCGGTTTGTCGGCGGCGCAGTTGCTGTCGGTGGTCGAGCGCTTCCGCGCGGCCGGCCTGGACCAGGGTATCCGCCTGCTGCACTTCCACATGGGTTCGCAAATCGCCAACCTGGCCGACTACCAGCACGGGTTCAAGGAAGCCATTCGTTATTACGGCGAACTGCGCAACCTCGGCCTGCCGGTGGACCATATCGACGTCGGCGGCGGCCTGGGCGTGGACTACGACGGTACCCACTCGCGTAACGCCAGCTCGATAAACTACGACATGGACGACTACGCCGGTGTGGTCGTGGGGATGCTCAAGGAATTCTGCGATGCGCAGAGCCTGCCGCACCCGAACATCTTCTCTGAAAGCGGTCGTTCCCTGACCGCTCACCACGCCATGCTGGTGGTGCAGGTGACGGACGTCGAGAAGCACAACGACGAAATCCCGACCATCGAAAACAAGGAAAGCCTGCCGGAAACCGTGCAATGGCTGGTGGACCTGCTCGGTCCGACCGACATCGAAATGGTCACCGAAACCTACTGGCGCGCCACCCACTACATGAGCGACGTGGCCACTCAGTACGCCGACGGCAAACTGACCCTGGCCGAAAAAGCCCTCGCCGAACAGTGCTACTTCGCCGTGTGCCGCCGCCTGCACAACTCGTTGAAAGCCCGCCAGCGCTCGCACCGCCAGGTGCTGGACGAACTCAACGACAAGCTGGCCGACAAGTACATCTGCAACTTCTCGGTGTTTCAGAGCCTGCCGGACACCTGGGCCATCGGCCAGGTCCTGCCGATCCTGCCGCTGCACCGCCTCGACGAAGAGCCGCTGCGCCGCGCCGTGCTGCAAGACCTGACCTGCGACTCCGACGGCAAGATCAAGCAGTACGTTGACGAGCAGAGCATCGAGACCAGCCTGCCGGTTCACGGTTTGAACGAAGGCGAAGACTACCTGTTGGGTATCTTCCTGGTCGGCGCGTATCAGGAAATCCTGGGTGACATGCACAACCTGTTCGGTGATACCGACTCAGTGAACATCTACCAGCGTGAAGACGGTTCGGTGTACAGCGCCGGTATTGAAACCCACGACACCATCGAAGACATGCTGCGTTATGTGCACTTGTCGCCGGAGGAGTTGATGACGCATTACCGCGACAAGTGTGCCAGTGCGAAGATCTCGGCTTCGGAGCGCACTCAGTTTCTGGACGCGTTGCGCCTGGGCCTGACGCGTTCTTCGTACCTGTCCTCGTAATATAGGTGGGAGGGGGCTTGCTCCCTCCCACATTTGGTTCTGTATTCCTTCAGTTTGCTTCCAGCCACAGCCCTTGCCGATTCAAGCGCCAGGCTATCGCCCACAAAGTCAGGCTGCGCACCGCCATAAACAGCAGGAAGGTTATCCACAGCCCGTGGTTACCCAACCCCTGCAACGCCCAGGCAACCGGCAGCACCAGCAGCACCGTCAACAACATCCCATTGCGCATTTCCCGCGCCCGCGTTGCACCGATAAACAGCCCATCAAGCAAATAACTCCACACCGCAATCAACGGCAATACCGCCAGGTAGGGCAGGTAGATATCGGCGGTTTCGCGCACGCTGGGGATATCGGTTTGCATGGCGATAAACAGATGGCCGCCAAAGGTGAACAGCAGGGCGAAACCAATGCTGGCGATTAACGACCAACCACAGGCCACCACCAGCGAGCGGCGCAACGCCTGGCGGTCATGGGCACCAATGGCGTGGCCGCATAGCGCTTCGACCGCATGAGCCAAGCCATCCAAGGCATGAGCCGTCAGTAACAGGCCGTTAAGCAGCAGCGCATTGGCCGCCACGGTGGCATCGCCCAGACGAGCACCTTGCACCGTGATCATGAAAAATACCGACTGCAAGGCGAGGCTGCGAATAAAGATGTCGCGGTTCACCGCCAGCAATGGGCGCCAGCTTTGCCACAGTTTCAAGGCGGCCCAGGCGATATGCCCCGGATAGGCGCGCAGGGCTTTTTGCGTGAGCGCCAGGCCGAGCAGGGCGCCGGTCCATTCCGCGATCACCGAGGCACGGGCGGAGCCGACCACGCCCCAGTCCAGCCCGAGTACAAACCACAGGTTAAGCGCAATGTTGACCAGGTTAGTGGTCAGCAGAATCGCCAACGGCGCCCGCGCATTCTGCGTGCCGAGGAACCAGCCGACCAGCGCATAGCTGGCGAGGGCGGCGGGCAGGCCGAACAGGCGGGTGTGGAAAAACTCGCGGGTCAGTTGGTTCAATTCAGGGGAGGGCTGCATCCATTCCAAAGCCAGGTGGCTCAGTGGAATACCGACCGTGCCCAGCAACATCGCCAATCCCAGCGCCAACAGCAAGCCTTGCAACAGGATTTGCCGCAGCGCCGCACCATCGTTGCGCCCGGCGGCCTGGGCGGCAAACCCGGTGGAGCCCATGCGCAGGAAACCCATGGCCCACGCCAGGAAGGTATACAGGCTGGCGCCGACTGCCACGGCGCCCAGTTGGTGGGCGTGGGGCAGGTGGCCGATGACCATGCTGTCGACCAGGGCCACCAAGGGCACCGAGATATTCGACAGGATCATCGGCGCGGCCAGGGCCCAGACGCGGCGATGGGTGGGGCGGTGGCGCCAGTCGGCGAGCAGGGCGGTCATGAAGGCTCCTTGGTGGAGCGGCATTGTAACCGTCAGCCCGCCACACAGCAGAACCAATGTGGGAGCTGGCAAGCCAGCTCCCACAATTTGATCTCCAGTGGCTGTGGGATTTGGCTTGGCTTCATGCCCACCTAGAACCAACCGCCCCTCCGTCGGTCAATGTGACCGGCGCCGCAGCAGCCAGCGCGGCGCTGATATATAGTTCACCCCCCAGGTTTCCTCTGACGACGAGTGCCCCATGTTTAACAAAGGACTGTTCCTCGCTTGCGCGCTGGCCCTGCTGAGCGCCTGTGATTCTTCCGATAAACCGGCTGCACCTGCGGCCCCTGCAGCGCCAAGCGTTGCGCCCAAACCTGCCAAGGCGGCGGTGGACGTGGCGGCGTTGAAGCAGCGCTATGCCGGGCGTGAGTTAAGCGTGGTGGACGTGTCCGAGGTGCAGTTGGACGGGGCCAGCACCTTGTCGGTGAGCTTTTCCATTCCTCTGGATCCGGACCAGAAGTTCGCCGATAAACTGCACTTGGTGGACAGCAAGTCCGGCAAGGTCGATGGCGCCTGGGAGCTGTCCGATAACCTGATGGAGTTGCGCCTGCGTCACCTGGAGCCGCAGCGCAAGCTGGTGCTGACGGTGGATGCCGGGGTAAAGGCGGTCAACGACAACAAGCTCGCCGCCGAATACACCGCCCGCCTGGAAACCCGTGATCTGCAAGCCACCGTCGGCTTTGCCAGTCGCGGCACGTTGCTGCCGACACGTCTAGCCGAGGGCTTGCCGGTGATCGCGCTGAACGTCGACAAGATCGACGTCGAGTTCTTCCGTATCAAACCCGAATCCCTGCCGTCGTTCCTGGCGCAGTGGGGGCGCAATACCAGCCTGCAAAGCTATGAGTCCCGTGAACTACTGCCGATGGCCGAACTGGTCTATGGCGGGCGTTTCGACCTGAACCCGGCGCGCAACACTCGCGAAACCCTGCTGCTGCCGATTGCCGGTCTCAAGCAATTGCAGCAGCCGGGGGTGTACCTGGCGGTGATGCGTGCTTCGGGCACTTACAACTATTCGCAACCGGCCACGCTGTTCACCTTGAGTGATATCGGCCTGTCGGTGCACCGCTATGCCAATCGCCTGGACGTGTTTACCCAGGCGTTGGAAGGCGGCAAGGCACTGAACGGCGTCGAACTGGAAATCCTTGATGCCGAAGGCCGCGTACTCGGCCAGGGCAAGACTGAAGACGGCGGTCACGCCGAGCTGCCTCTGCCGAAAAAAGCCCAGGTGTTGCTGGCAAAGCTTGGCGAACAAACCAGCCTGCTGCGCCTGGACAGCGCCGCGCTGGATTTGGCTGAGTTCGATATCGGCGGGCAGCCGTCCCACCCGCTGCAGTTCTTTGTATTCGGCCCGCGTGATCTGTACCGCCCCGGCGAAACCGTGTTGCTCAATGCATTATTGCGCGACAAGGATGGCAACGCGGTCAAGCCGCAGCCGGTGAGCGTCGAGGTGCGCCGTCCGGATGAACAGGTGAGCCGCAAATTCGTGTGGGACGCGGATGCCTCCGGCCTGTACCAATATGCCTTGCAACTGGCCGGCGAAGCACCGACCGGGCGCTGGCAATTGGTGTTTGACCTGGGGGACGGCAAGCCGCAGCTGTATGAGTTTCTTGTTGAAGATTTCCTGCCCGAACGCCTGGCGCTGGAACTTAAGGGCAGTGACACCGCGCTGAGCCCGGCGGACAACCCGGTTATTCAGGTCAACGGGCGCTATCTGTACGGCGCACCGGCATCCGGCAATCGGGTCAGTGGCCAGGTCTATGTGCGCCCGCTGCGTGAAGCGGTCAAGTCCTTGCCGGGTTACCAGTTCGGTTCCGTTACCGAAGATGAGCTGAGCCAGGATTTTGAACTGGACGAAAGCGTACTCGACGCCAACGGCGAGCAAGCGTTGACCCTGGAAAGCAAGTGGGCCGAGGCCAAATCCCCACTGCAACTGATTGTGCAAGCCAGCCTGCAAGAGTCCGGCGGGCGGCCCATCACCCGACGCCTGGTGCAGCCGATCTGGCCAGCCGAGCAATTGCCGGGCGTGCGCGGGTTGTTTGATGGCAAGGAAACCAACGGCGATGGCCCGGTGGAATTCGAAGTGCTGGTGGCCAACCAGGACGGGCAGAAGCTTGCCGCGCAGGACCTGAAGGTGCGCCTGGTGCGCGAGCGCCGTGACTACTACTGGAACTACTCGGAGAACGATGGCTGGAGCTATCACTTCAACGAGAAATTCCTCAACCTCGATGAGCAGACCCTGAACATCAAGGGCGGTGACACCGCCAAGGTCAGCTTCCAGGTGGAGTGGGGCCCTTACCGTGTCGAGGTTGAAGACCCGCAGACCGGGCTGATCAGCAGCGTGCGCTTCTGGGCCGGTTACCAGGCCCAGGACAACACCGAAGGCGGCGCCGTGCGGCCCGACCAAGTCAAGCTGGCCCTGGATAAACCGGCCTATGGCGATGGCGACACCGCCAACGTCACCGTCACGCCGCCCGCTGCCGGTAAAGGCTACCTGTTGGTGGAGTCTGCCGAAGGCCCGCTGTGGTGGCAGGAAATCGACGTACCGGCCGAAGGCAAAAGCTTTGCGGTGAAGCTCGACCCGAAATGGTCGCGCCATGATCTGTATGTGAGCGCCCTGGTGATTCGCCCCGGCGAGCGCAAAGCCAATATCACCCCCAAGCGCGCCGTGGGCTTGCTGCACCTGCCGCTGGATCGCACCCAGCGCAAACTCGGCCTGACCCTCACCGCGCCGGAAAAAATGCGCCCCAAGCAACCACTCACGGTAAAGATCGCCGCGAAGAACGCCGATGGCAGCGTGCCCAAGCAGGTGCATGTGCTGTTGGCGGCGGTGGACGTGGGCATCCTCAATATTACCGAATACCCAACGCCCGATCCGTACTCCAGCCTGTTCGGTCGCAAAGCCTATGGCGTCGACCAGTTCGACATCTACGGCCAGTTGATCGAAGCCGGCCAGGGGCGCCTGGCCAGCCTGGCATTTGGTGGTGACGCGGCGTTGGCCAAAGGCGGCAAACGCCCGGACACCAGCGTGACCATCGTGGCTCTGCAAAGCGCGCCGGTGGCCTTGAACGACAAAGGCGAGGGCGAAGTCAGCGTCAATATCCCCGACTTCAATGGCGAACTGCGCCTGATGGCCCAGGCCTGGAGCGATGATCGCTACGGCATGGCCGAGGGCAAGACCGTTATCGCTGCACCGCTGATTGCCGAGCTGTCGGCGCCGCGCTTCCTGGCCGGAGGCGACCAGACCACTCTGGCTTTGGACCTCTCCAACCTGTCGGGCAAGGCGCAGAAACTCGATGTGCAATTAGCGACGCAAGGGCCGTTGGAACTGGTCAACAGCGACGCGCAATCGCTTGAACTCAAGCAAGGCCAGCGCACCACCCTGCGCATTCCGGTAAAAGCCTGGGGCGGTTTCGGTCAGGGCAAGGTCAAGGTTACGGTCAATGGCCTGGACCTGCCGGGGGAAAACCTGCCGCCGTTCAGCCGTGAATGGACCCTGGGCGTGCGCCCCGCGTATCCGGCTTTGCTCAAGCATTACCGTGCCGTGATCAAGGATCAGCCGTGGAGCTTGCCGGCGGGTGCGCTGGATCAGTTCGATGCCTCGGGGCGTGAGGCGCTGTTGAGCCTGTCGAGCCGGCCGCCGTTGAACCTTGGCGCGCAGATCAGTGCGCTCAAGGCTTACCCTTATGGCTGCCTGGAACAAACCGCCAGCGGCTTGTATCCGTCGCTGTATGCCGACGATGCGCTGCTCAAGCGCCTTAGCATTGAGGGCGAGCCGGATGCCGAGCGCAAACGCAAGATCGAGTTGGGCATCGAACGCCTGCTGGGGATGCAGCGCTACAACGGCAGCTTTGGCCTGTGGGGCGCTGACGGCGAGGAAGAGTATTGGCTGACTGCGTATGTCACCGACTTCCTGCTGCGTGCCCGCGACCAGGGTTTTGCCGTACCACCTGAAGCCTTGAAGAAGGCCAGCGAGCGGCTGCTGCGGTATGTGCAGGAACGCAACCTGATTGAAGTCGACTACAGCGACAACGCCGAGCACACGCGTTTCGCCGTACAGGCCTACGCCGGTATGGTGCTGGCGCGCAGTCAACAGGCGCCGTTGGGTGCCTTGCGCAGCCTGTTTGAACGGCGCAGCGATGCGCGCTCCGGGTTGCCGTTGGTGCAGTTGGCCATCGCCCTGCAAAAAATGGGCGACCAGCCGCGTGCCGATCAAGCCTTGCTCGCCGGTTTGGCGGCGCAGCGCAGTGCCAAGGAGTGGCTGGCCGACTACGGCAGCCCGTTGCGCGATCAGGCGATGATTCTGGCGTTGCTGGAGGAAAATGACTTGGCCAAGGGCACGCGTGAAGAGCGCCTGTTTACCTTGTCGGACCAGTTGGCGGCCAGCCCCTATCTGTCGACCCAGGAGCGCAACTCGCTGTTCCTGGCCGGGCGGCTGGGTTTCGCCCAGCCCGCATCGGCGTGGAAGGTGCTGTTGGACGGCAGCGACGGGGAGCATGAGCTGAACAACCAACACTCGACGCTTAACCTGGAAGGCAAGTTGCTCTCCGGCAATTTGAGCCTGACCAATCAAAGCGATGTGCCGGTCTACCAGCAACTGACCATCTCGGGTTACCCACAAGTGCCGCCTGCCCCGGGTGGCGAGAACCTGAGTATTCGCCGCGAATACCTGGGCATGAATGGCCAGCCGTTGAATCTGCGCAGCCTCAACAGCGGCGACCTGGTGCTGGTGCACCTGGCCGTCAGTGCCAAGCAACGGGTGCCGGATGCCCTGGTGGTGGACTTGCTGCCCGCCGGCCTGGAACTGGAAAACCAGAACCTGGCACAAAGCGCGGCGAGCCTGGGGAACGCCAGCAGCCAGGTCAAGGAGTGGCGCGAGTCGATGCAGAACGCATCGCTCAAGCATCAGGAGTTCAGGGATGATCGCTATGTGGCGGCCATGAACCTGGACGGCTACGGCACCACGCACTTGCTGTACCTGGCACGGGCGGTGACGCCGGGCACCTATCGGGTGCCGCCTCCGCAAGTGGAGTCGATGTATCGACCGAACTGGCAAGCGGTGGGCGAGACGCCGGTGGATATGGTGATCAAGGGCCGCTGAAAGGCAATGGTTCGATCCCTGTAGGAGCGAGCTTGCTCGCGAAAAACGTCAACGAGAACGCGTGTTTCCTGAATCAACGCGGCGCCTTTGAGTTCTTCGCGAGCAAGCTCGCTCCTACAGGGGAATTGAGTGGTTGCACCGTCAGTGCACGACCCAACTGAGTAGCCAAAGCCCCAACATCAGCCAGATGATCCCGATAATGATCGACGCCCGCATAAAGGCGCGTACCGCCGAGTACAGGAAGAGCAACCCGACGATCAGGGTGATGATGCTGATGATCGAGGTATCCATGCCCAAGGTGCGCGACAAGCCATCGATAAAGTTGCCGCCGGCGTGGGTCAAGGCCTCGAACAACCCGCTCAGGCCATCGACGATAAAGCGGATGACGGAGCCGAGCGCCTGGCCCAACCATTCGAAAAAGCTTTCTACCTGCATGTGCGTGTCCTGATAAGAAGGTGGGCGTAACTGTGCCTTTGGTCGTTATTGCGACAGGCTAGTTCCCTACAAGCATAGAGGTTTGCCCGGTTGAATTTGCGTTTTGTTGCCCGCTGGACCCTGGCGAGCCTGTTGTTGGTGATTGCCCTGCTATGGCTGGCCGACCGTATCTGGCCCTTGCCCCTGCCTCAGGACGACCTGGCCCGGGTGGTGCTGGCCGAAGATGGCACGCCGCTGTGGCGATTTGCCGATGCCAACGGCGTATGGCGCTATCCGGTGCAGACGCGTGAAGTGTCGCCGTATTATCTCGACGCGCTGCTCACTTACGAAGACCGCTGGTTCTATCAGCACCCCGGTGTAAACCCCCTGGCACTGGTGCGCGCAACCTGGCAAAACCTGACGGGTGCACGGGTGGTGTCCGGCGGCAGCACCTTGTCGATGCAGGTGGCGCGCTTGCTCGACCCGCATTCACGCACCCTGCATGGCAAATTGCGTCAACTGTGGCGCACCGCGCAGCTGGAGTGGCACCTGTCCAAGGACGAAATCCTCAACCTGTACCTCAACCGTGCGCCCTTCGGCGGCACGCTGCAGGGCGTGGCGGCGGCGAGTTGGGCGTATCTGGGCAAGTCGCCGTCACAACTGACCCACGCCGAAGCCGCCTTGCTCGCGGTATTGCCTCAGGCACCCAGTCGCTTGCGCCCGGACCGTCATCCGCAACGCGCCCAGCAGGCCCGCGACAAAGTGTTGCGCCGCCTCGCCGAGTTCCAGGTGTGGCCGCAGCCTGCGGTCGATGAAGCCCTGGAAGAACCACTGCTGCTTGCCCCACGCCTGGAGCCGAGTCTGGCGCCGTTGCTGGCGCGGCGTCTGAACCGCCCCGACAGCCCGCCGCTGATTCGCACCACCCTGGACGCCACCCTGCAACGCCGTCTCGAAGACCTGCTGCTGGGTTGGCGCGCACGCCTGCCGGAACACACCTCGGCGGCGATTCTGGTGGTAGAAGAAGAAAGCATGGCGGTGCGCGCCTACCTGGGCTCGGTGGATATCAACGACACCAAACGCTTTGGCCATGTGGACATGATCAACGCGCTGCGCTCGCCCGGTTCGACCCTGAAGCCTTTCCTGTATGGCATGGCGTTGGACGACGGCCTGATTCACTCCGAATCCCTGTTGCAGGACGTACCTCGGCGTTACGGCGATTATCGGCCGGGCAACTTTTCCATGGGCTTTACCGGGGCGGTGCCGGCGAGCACGGCGTTGTCCAGTTCGTTGAACCTGCCGGCGGTGCAACTGTTGGAAGCCTACGGGCCCAAGCGTTTTGCCGCGCAGATGCGTATTGGTGGCATGCCCTTGGCGCTGCCGGCGCTGGCCGAACCGAACCTGGCGCTGATCCTCGGCGGCGCGGGCAGTCGCCTGGAAGACCTGGTGAGCGGCTATAGCGCCCTGGCACGCGACGGCAAAAGCGCCACCTTGCGACTACAGCCGAAGGATGCACTCAGGGAGCGGCCTTTGCTGTCGCCGGGGGCGGCGTGGATTGTGCGGCGCATCCTCAGCGGCCAGGCACGGCCCGACCGCGACCCGCGTGCCGAGCTGGTGCAACGCCCGGTGCTGGCATGGAAAACCGGCACCAGCTATGGCTTTCGTGATGCCTGGGCGATTGGCGTGGGCCCGCGTTATTTGATCGGCGTCTGGATTGGCCGGCCAGATGGCACCCCGGTGCCGGGCCAATTTGGCCTGGCGTCGGCGGCGCCGTTGATGCTGCAAGTGCATGACGTGTTGACCAACCGGGACAGCCAGCGCGGCATCAGTGCTCCGGTCAAACCGGTGCCGGCAAATATTGGTGTGGCGGCCATCTGTTGGCCGCTGGGCCAGCCCATGAGCCGAAGCGACCCCAATTGCCGTCGCCAGCGTTTTGCCTGGACCCTGGACAACACCACGCCACCGACTTTGCAGGCATTGGATCAACCCTTGAGTGTGGGCTTGATGGAAAGTATCTGGGTCAATGCCAAGGGCTTGCGGGTCGATGCCCGTTGCCCTGGCGCGGTGCCGAACAATATTGCCCTGTGGCCGGCGCCGCTGGAGCCCTGGTTGCCAAGGATTGAACGCCGTGAAGCGCGCATCCCTGCGCCTGATCCGGATTGCCCGCCACCGGCGCTGGCCGCGGCTTCGCCATTGTCTATTGTGGGCGTGCGCGAGGGCGATCAGTTGCGTCTGCCCGCTGCCAGTCAGCAAGCCTTGCGCCTGAAAATCTCCGCCTTGGGCGGCAGTGGCCGGCGTTGGTGGTTCCTCAATGGTGCGCCGTTGGGCGACAGCGCCAATCAGGACAGCATCAATGCCAGTTTTGAACGGCTGGGCCGCTATCAGCTCAGCGTATTGGATGAAGCCGGTCAAACCGCCAGGCTCGAATTCAGCGTTGTCGACTAGCCCCACTGTAGGTGTAGGAGCGAGCTTGCTCGCGAAAAACGTCAACGATAACGCGTGCAGCCAGAAAGCACGCGGTGTCTTGGGGTTCTTCGCGAGCAAGCTCGCTCCTACAGGTGCTTGCGTTCATCCCCCATCCCCCTGAAGCTATGCCCATTCAGGAGCCCCCGCATGAACCTCGAACACCTCACCGAACGCCTGCACCGCATCCGCGATACCAACGATTGGAAGCAGTTCCACAGCCCGAAAAACCTGGCCATGGCTGCCAGTGTCGAAATGGCCGAGCTGGTGGAAATCTTCCAGTGGCTGACTGAGGACCAATCCCGCCAGCTTCCCGCCGATCAACTTGCCCATGCGGGCCAGGAAGTCGGGGATATCGTGTTGTACCTGCTGTTGCTGTGCAGTGAACTGGGCCTGGACATGAACGAAGTGGTACGTGCCAAGCTGGCCGACAGCGAGCGGCGGTTTGCCCATGAGTGATCGTCATTTCGACCAGTTGGCCACGCGCTTTGCCGAGAAAATCTACGGCGGTGCCAAGGGCGCGATTCGTCTGGCTGTACTTCAGGCCGACTTGCTTGAAGCACTGCCCGATCGCCCATTGCGCGTGCTGGATATCGGCGCGGGCCTGGGGCATATGTCGCTGTGGCTGGCCGAGCGCGGGCACCAGGTGACCCTGGCCGAGCCTGCTGAGCCCATGCTCGACGGCGCGCGCCAACGTTTTGCCGATGCCGGCCAAACGGCGACGTTTATCCATGCACCATGGCAAGACTTGCTCGGCCAGCTCACCGAGCCTTACGATCTGGTGCTGTGCCACGCGGTGTTGGAGTGGCTGGCCGAACCCCATGCCATCCTGCCGGTGCTGCATCAGTTGACGGCGCCCGGCGGCTGGTTGTCCCTGGCGTTCTACAACCGCGATGCGTTGATTTACCGCAACCTGCTCAAAGGCCACTTTCGCAAAATGCGCAAGAACGACATGGCCGGTGAAAAGCAGAGCCTCACGCCGCAGCAACCGCTCGACCCTCGGGAATTGGCGGCGCAACTCGAAGGGTTATGGCAGGTCGAAAGCCAAAGTGGGGTGCGGGTGTTCCACGACTACATGCCGGTGGAGTTCCAGGCCCGCGCCGATTTGCAGGACTTGTTGGAGATGGAGCTCGCTCACCGTCGTCACCCAAGCTTTGCCGGGCTTGGGCGTTATTTGCACTGGATCTGCCGTCCGGTTTAAGCGGCCCAGTTTGCGGAGGTCGAAATGCGTCGTCTCGGTTTAATCCTGTTATCTCTGGCGCTGGGGGCATGCTCCAGCCCCAACCCTTACGTCGCCGCTTCAGCGCCGATGCCGCCGGCTCCGGCGCAGGCGGCCACGACCTTTGATGCCAGCGCCTATCCGGCACCGGTACGCGACTATGGCGCCTATCGCAGTTGGGGCTGGCTCAATGGCCAGTTGCCGACGGGTACGGCCTGGGCCGATTCGGCGCAGATTGCCGAGGCGGTCAGCGGCGCCCTTGACCAGCGCGGCCTGCGCCCCTTGCATGACAAGCGCGTGCCCGACTTGCTGGTAAGCGCCGATGTGCGCCTGGAAAAGCGCTTGCGTCAGGTCCAGGATGATTACGGGTATGGCTACGGTGGCTACAACCGGTATGGCAACGGTTATGGGATGTACAACACCGTGCCGGTGGTGCGCACCTATGAAGTGACGGTGGCGGTGGCGCGCATCAGCCTGTTCGACGCCCGCACTCGCCAGCCGGTGTGGAGCACCAGCGCAGAAACCACCAGCCAGGGCAGTCTGAGTGAGCGGGCCGACAGCTTGCGCAAGGCGATGCAAAAGGCAATGGCTGCCTATCCGCCCAGTTAGCAGCTATTCTCATTTCAGGCTCAAGTCGTTTTTTGGAGAACATCATGTTCGGTCGCATCGCTGCACTTGCTGTTGTTGTGTTGCTGGGCGGTTGCCAGAGCAACCAGGTCAACCACGATTTCGACGCCAGCCGCGACTTTGGCGCCTACCGCAATTGGGCCTGGAAAGACCCGGCGTTGCAGTACCGCCCCGATGACCCGCGGATCAAGAGCGACCTCACCGAGCAGCGTATCCGCCAGGCCGTGGGTGAGCAGCTCGACCAACGCGGCCTGCGTCCGGCAGCGGCGGGTACCAGGGCCGACCTGAATGTACAGGCGTACCTGATCGTCGAAGACCGTCAGCAACAGGTCACCACCAACTATGGCGGCGCCTGGGGCGGCCCGTGGAATGGTTATTGGGGCGCGCCGATGTACAACGAAACGCGCAACATCACCTACAAAGTCGCGACCATCCAGATCGACCTGCTCGACGGCAAGGACGGCAAACTGGTGTGGCGCGGCAGCGACGAGCAAATGATGGCCAGCACGCCTAACCCCGAGGACCGCAACAAGGCCATCCGCAGCACCGTGACCAAGATTCTCTCCAACTACCCGCCGCGCTGATTATCTTCTGTAGGAGCGAGCTTGCTCGCGAAAAACGTCAACGATAACGCGTGCTTCCTGAATCAACGCGGCGCCTGTGAGTTTTTTGCGAGCAAGCTCGCTCCTACAGGATTAGGGCACCTCCGCCAGTCGCCAATGTGGCGAGTTGCCAGCAACCTGTCGAAGCCTTGTCTACACTCCAGTGCAACCCCGGTGAGTTAGCGCAGGAGTGCTTCGATGTCTCCCCGATTCGGTTCCAGGCAGCGTGGGGCAATTGGCTTGATGGCGGCAGGCACTTTGGCCTTGGCCTTGGTGTTTACGTTGCTGGCGGTCGACAGCGGGCGCTTGTATTTGGAGAAGCGCAAGCTGCAGTCCGTCGCCGACACCTCGGCGCTGGAAGCGGCCGGCCTCGGTGGGCAGTGCGGCACTAATACCACGGCCAACGCCTATGCCACGCAAAACGCGGCGCGCAATGGTTTTGTGGTCGGCAATGGCCGCACCCTGGCCGTGACCTGCGGCACCCTGGCCACCAACGCCCTGAACACCCGCGTATTTACCGCCGATGCTACCAAGAGCGATGCGATCCGCGTGGTGGCTTCGCGCACGGTGATGACCAGCATCGCCAATGGTCTGTGGAACCTCTTCAGCGGCGCGCCGATCGCCCCGCAAATCAACCTGAGCGCCACTGCTGTCGCCGCGACGCCGCCTCCGGTAGCGCAGCTGTCGATCCGCAGCAGCCTGGCCAGTGTGGATTCGAGCAAGTCCCCACTGCTTAATCTGGTCATCGGCAACCTGCTCGGTGGCAACCTGGCGCTCACCGCTGCGGGATGGAACGGCTTGCTGCAAACCAACGTCAACCTGCTCAGTTACCTGGACCAGTTGGCGATCAACTTGGACGTGAAGGCGGGGGACTACGATGCCTTGCTCAATACAGCTGTCTCCGCGACCCAGTTGATCGATGCCGCGGTCAAGGTCTTGCAGAAAAACGGCGCAGCGGTCACGTCGGTGATCAATGATGTGATTGCGATTCAAGCGATTGCGCCCAATGCCAAGCTGTTGACGGTAGGGGACTTGATCGACATCGCCACCGGCACGCCGACAGCAGCGCTGAACAGCAATGTGCAGTTGTTTCAGTTGCTGGAAGCGGTGGCGCAGTTGTCCAGTAGCAAGAGTGCGGTGAGCGCGGCGGCGCAGATTGCTCTTCCTCTGGTGGGTAATGTGTCGATCCAGACCAAAGTCATTGAGCCGCCGCAGTTGTCGGCGATTGGCAATCCGGCATTGGCGAAGAAGGGCTTGTTGAATACCCCGCCGACCGATCAGATATTTGTGCGCACTGCGCAAGTGCGCACGTTGGTGTCTATTCAACTGCCCGTGTTAAATGGCATCAGTGGGCTGACGTCTGCGGTTTCCGCCATCACGACTCCGGTGACAGGTGTCGTAAATAACTTGCTGCATTTGAATTTGGTGAGCCTTCTGGACCCATTGTTATGCCTGATTTTAAAGCCTTGTGATCATACCGATGTTCAGTTGTTGAGCGGTCTGGATATAAATATCGAGGTCGCCAGCGCAACAAGTTACGTCAAGGATTTCAATTGTGCGAGTAACGCGACTAAGTCCTTGACTGTGCAGGTTGAGACAGCGGTTGCAGATGTTTCGGTAGGGAAAGTGGACCCGGCACAGGCTTTTTCTTCTGCCGCGAAAGCTCAAGTGAATCCAGTAGCGCTTGTTGATATCGGCGTACAGACATGCAAAGGGATATTCGGCTGTGGCCCACGTAAGCCAGGCGTGGGGGGGAGCTTATTGTTGTCAGTCGAACATGCGAAGGTTGGAGGAGGAGCGCACACCTTAGTATTTTCTCCTGTCAACGACATGAATCAGGCACCTACCTATATTTCCGCTCCACCTTCTACAGATGTGGTCAAAAGCCTAGTCAACACATTGGGGGCGGTCCAGGTGAGTTACGTTCCCCCACCCGGGAGTACTCCGAGCGGAATACTGCCGGTAGTTTCGGGGTTGCTTACCACTATTACCAACACGCTGGTAGCGGCGATCAAGAATGTATTGTCGCCGGTACTCGACCCGATTGTAGATACCCTGTTGAGCGCTCTGGGTATCAACCTGGGCAACGCCGAAGTTGGGGCCAACCTGACCTGCCATATGGGCCGGGCTTATCTTGTGATTTAGCTTGAGCCCCATAATTTAACTGACGGCCTGCGATCCAACTGTGGGAGGGGCGGTGCGACGATTCGACTTGCTCCCGATGGCGGCCTGAGAGCCGACCAGGATGTTGGACTTTGATCGAGTACATATCCGTTGTTTGGGTTACGGCTGCTATTGGTTCCGCTTTTACAGCGGGTCACTTTCGAAAAGCGCGAAAGTAACCAAAGCGCTCTTGCCCCACCACTCGGCACCTCGCTTAGGCTCGGTGTGCCCGTAATCCGCCATGGATTTGGGGGGCCGCCGCCACGCGCCATCCATGGCGCGGGGCGGCTAAACCGGCATCCCTGCCGGTTTACCCCCCAAATCCATGGCGAATTCCGGCCAGCGTGGTTTGACGGGGCGCCTGAGATCAAGATCAAAAGCAGAGCAACAGCAGAGCAAGAGCAAAAGCAAGAGCGGCTCGCTTCGCATCGTGGTTACGGGGGGTTAGGCCTGCACGATGGGCAATTCAACGCAAAACTTCGCCCCGGCCTCGCCATTGGTGACGCTCAGGCGTCCGCCCATGTTTTCTACGATGCCATAGCTCACCGACAATCCCAGTCCGGTGCCTACGCCGATTGGTTTGGTGGTAAAGAATGGCTCGAAAATCCGTTCCAGTAAGCGCGGGTCGATGCCGCCTGCGTTGTCTTCGACCCAGATGCGTACATGTTGGCGGTCATGCTCGCTGTGCAGGGCAATCCAGGGGCGCAGGGCAGGGTCTTTTTCTCGTTGGTTGAGCAATGCGTCGCGGGCGTTGACCATCAGGTTGATCAGTACCTGTTCCAACTGATCGGCATAGCCTTTGACCTGCACGGCGAAGTCCGCCGGTGCGATGCGCACGTCTACACCTTTGCCACGCAAGCCTTCGCTGAGCAATGCCAGGGTGCCTTCCAGGGCTTGCGCCGGGTCGAAGGGTTGCTGCTCGATTTCCGAGCGGCGGCCGAACACCCGCATGTGGTCAACCACCCGGGCTGCGCGTTGCACCTGGGCGTCGATGCGCTGGAGTTTTTCGGTGAGGTAGTCGATTTGCACATCGCCATTACTCAGGCGCTTGAGCACGTTGACGACGGCCATATGCATCACGTTCAGCGGCTGGTTGATCTCGTGCGCCAGGCCGGTGGCCATTTCGCCGAGGGTGGCCATTTTGGCGCTTTGGGTCAGTTGTTGCTGGGAGCGGCGCACTTCGGTGTTGTCGCGGCCCACGGCCTGTACTTCTATCAAAGTGCCCTGCTGATCAAACACGCCACGGTCCGACCACACCCACCAGGCATGTTCGCGGCCGGGCAGTTGCAGGCTGATTTCGGCGGTGCTGACCGGGAATTCTGGGGTCAGTCGTGCAATGCGTTGCACAAATGAGGCGCGTTGTTCATCCGACAGCCATTGGCCAAGGTCGACGCCCGGCAATTGGGCGGGCAGGCATTCCAGGTAGTTGGCCAGCGGCGTGTTGCCGAAGGTCAGAATCAGGTCGGGGCGGTAGCGGCAGATCATTGCCGGCGAGTCTTCCACCAGGATGCGGTAGCGCTCTTCACTCTGGCGCACTTGCTCGGCCGCCAGGGTCGCTTCGGTCACGTCCAGCCACAGGCCCACGGCTTCCACCGGCAGGCCGAGGTCGTCGCGCAACAGCTTGGCTTCATCGAGCAGCCAGTGGTAATGGCCTTGTTTGTCGCGCAGCCGGTAGCGGCTGCGCACGGTGCCTTCGCGCAGCAATTGGCGGGTACGCTCAAAGTAGAGTTCGCGGTCGTCGGGGTGAATCAGCGTCGCCAGGGTGTCGTGGTTGCACTCGGCCAAGGTCCAGCCCAGCAGCGGTAACAGGCTGGCACTGAAGAACGCCGGATGCAGCGCGCCGTTGACGTAACGCTGTACATAGATCACCGCCGGTGAGCTGGCAATCAGGTTGTCCAGGCGGGCATGGGCGGCGGCGGCTTGCAGTTGCTGGTTCTTGATGTCGCTGATGTCGAGCATGAAGCCGATCCAGCGCCGTTCACTGCCAACGCCCAGCACTTGGCCCTGTATGCGATACCAGAGCGGCGCCTGCTCGGCCTGCGTGCGTTGCAGGCGTACGCTGGCCAGCAAGGGCTTGCCCAGGGCTTGCAGGTCTTGCAGGCGGCTGCTGAGGGCTTGGCGGTCGGCGGGGTGGATCAATTCAAGCCAGGTGTCGAGGGCCTGGCGGGTGGGGCCGTCCTCCTGGCTCAGGTTGCGCAGCAATTGTGGCGCCAACTGGATCTCCTGGGTGGCGGGCAACAGTTCCCACCATCCGGTGCCGAGCAGGCCCTGCAAGGCTTCCAGCCGTTCCAGTTGTTGGTGGTGGCGCTGTTCACGCAGGCGGCTCAACAGTGGCGCGGCGAGTGCCGCGCACAGGGTGAGCCAGTCACGTTCGCGGGTGTGTTCCACCTGGCCGTCGTAGCCGCCACACAACAGCCAGGCCGCCACGCCGTGGCTGTCGCGGTACGGCACCAGCAAACCGCCGACGTTGCCGAAGATGCCGTGCAGGCGCGGGTTTTCGCTGCGGCCCAGGGCAATGTCCAGGTTCAGCGGCATGTTGCCGTTCAGACTGTCGAGGCTGGTGCCCAGGTGCTGCCCGGTTTGCCACAGGGCCGGTGCATCGTGGGCGGCGTATTGGCTGTAGATGCGCCAGCCCTGATCGTCCTCGTCGAGCAGCGCCATGGCCACGCAAGGTATGCGCCAGCGCTGGGCCACGCTGCGCAGGTGCTCGTTGAATACCTGAGGCAGGCGGCTGAGGCTGCACACGCGCAGTTGTTCGCTCATCAGGCTGGCGAGTTGATGGTTCTGCTCGCGCTGTTGCATCCGTGCCCGGTCGGCCAGCAGGTCGGTGATATCCAGCAGGCGCAGGGACCAGCCGTCACCTTCGGGCTCAAGCCAGCCGCGGGTGTGCAGGATTTGGTCGGCGGCGCCCTGGAAGTCCAGGTCCAGCCCCTGTCGCTGCCATTGGTGCGGCGCCCCTTCCACACTCAGCACGCTGCTCGGGCACAGCAACGTGTGCAACGGTGTGTTGGGCGTATTGGCCACACGTTGGTCGAGCAGAGGCCGCAAACTACCGGCAATGCTTAGCACCTGGCCCAGGTTGTCCAGTTGCAATTGCAGGCCCGGCGCAGGCATTGCCGGCGCGTCGAGGGCCAGGGCGCTGCTGCGCCCGCGCAGGCGTGCGAACAATTTATCCCCGGTCGTCAAAACTGAAGGCTCGAGGTGGCGGTCAGGTTGGTGGGCAGGTTCGGAACGGTGCCGACCCCAGGCAATACCAGGGCCGGCAATACCGCTTTGATGTTGGCGGATGGATAAGTGATTTTCACCGTCAGCAAGTTATTGGTGTAGGTGGCGGTGATGTAGCCGGGCAAAAACTTTAAAGAACCGGGGATCCAGTTCAACTGCGCCTGGGCTGCATCTTTGGCGCGCTGCACAACCAGGGCCGAATAGCCTGCGGTACCTGGGTCCAGTGACACACTGCGGCGCACGCCCTCTGCCGCTGCCTGGTGGAACGACTGCATCAACAGCAGCGGCAAGCTGTAGCTGAGCAGGCCGTAGAACACCGCAAAGAAGATCACGAAGACCAAGGCAAACTCGATCGCCGCCGCACCTTTTTGCTTTCTCGGGAGGCCTGATTTCATGACTGCGTCTACCCTGAGGCGAATACCTGATATCAGCATAGAATCATTCGGCAAAAAGGGATGTTTTTTACGTGATCCAGAATGTAGTGATGTTGCTGTGGTTGGGGCTGTGCGCCGTACAGGATATGCGTCAGCGGCAAATTGCCAATACGCTGACCCTGGGCGTCGGATTACTGGCGTTGATCTACCTGCTTTGGGCCGGCTCGACGTGGCTCGGTGCTACGCGCAGTGACGGCGGCATGGCTCTGTTGCTGGCGCTGGCCTTGACCCTGCCGGGCTATGCACTGGGCCGCTTCGGCGCCGGGGATGTGAAGTTGTTGGCAGCCCTTGGCCTGGCCTCCAGTACCGAGTATTTGCTGGGGTCGCTGATCGGCGCTGGCATCGCCATGGTGGCCTGGACACTTATGCATCAATGGCTTAGCTCAAGCCATGTTGAAGGGGAGGCGCAAGTGTCAACAAAACAGCCTTTTGCACCCTTTGTTTTGACAGGTTTTGCTGCCAGCTGGTTTTGGATCCATTAGTCGTTCGAGTGGATTAATGCTATGTACATAGTCAGAAAGTACGTCTACGTTTAATGAGTGGTTGTGGGATTTTTCGTCAGAAAGGATAGGTCAACCTTTGGCTTGCCAGGCATGGAGTAGCGCGTGAACAAGCTTACATCAGCAATAAAAGTGCTCGTGGTCGACGATCAACCGTTAATCGTAGAGGAGCTCTGTGAATTTCTTGAAAGCAGCGGGTACCGTTGTGTCCCGTGCGAATCCAGCAAGCAGGCGATCCAGCGTTTCAGCGACGACCCTCTGATCGGCCTGGTGCTGTGTGATCTGCATATGCCGGACATGGACGGCATCGAACTGGTTCAGGCGTTGCAACGCGTCGCCGGCAAGCATCGTGCATTCGAAGCCATCATGCTCACCGGTCGCGCCGACAAGCAGGACGTGATCAAGGCCCTGCGTGCGGGGATCGCCGATTACTACCAGAAGCCAATCAATCTGGATGAATTGCTCGAAGGCCTCAAGCGCCAGGAAGCGGCATTGGAGGAGCGGCAAAAGGACCTGCAACTGGGCACGCTTAACCAGAAATTGCAGTACCTGTCCGAATCCATCAACGACTTGTATATGGACCTGGACAAGGTGCGGCGTAACCCGGCGCCCAAGGACAACGACGGCGAGGCGATGGCCGACGAAGCCGGGCCGGTGGAGATCCCGGCGATCTTCAATCAGTTGTCTCCGCGCCAGTTGGACGTGGCGCGCCTGGTCGGCAAGGGGCAGACCAACTACCAGATTGCCTGTGAACTGGGGATCACCGAAAACACGGTCAAGCTGTACGTGTCCCAGGTGCTGCGCCTGACCCATATGCACAACCGTACCCAGTTGGCGTTGGCGTTATCACCGAGTAACTCGGCGATGCGTCAGCGGGTGACCGCGCACTAGCACCGCCCCACTGTAGGAGCGAGCTTGCTCGCTCCTACAGTGGTTATTTGCCGCCCTGCGCAGTGCCGCCTATCTTCTGATCAAAGAACTCCGGAATCGGGTGCTTGTTGCTGTCCAGCCAGCGCTTCAGCGCCTGCTCGCGTTCTGCCGGTGTGGTCTTTTGCGGGTTGGCCGAGGCTGCACGCCCGCTCAGTTGCAGGGCCATCCAGTTTTCTGTTTCCGCCTGCTGCGGCGAAGAAGGCCCGGCTTCGATGGCCGATGCCGCATAAGGCAGGGCCAGCAGTGCAAGGCCGGCGAGGTAATGGAATTTCATCATCGACTCCCTATTTCACAGACGCCGGCAGCGTGTCGCTGACGGCCGCTACCTGGTCTTTGGATGGACGTGCCGCACTCGCCCCCTTGATGCGTTGCGCGCGGGCTTGGGCTTGGGTCACTTGTTCGGGGCTCAGCCCGAGTTGGCCGACCACTTTGGCGGCCTGTTCCCAGTTGTCCTGGTAAATCAGCAAGGTCACCAGGTTCACCGCCGCCAGTTGATCGCTCTGCTTGAGCTCGATGGCGGTCATGAATTCAAAGCGTGCGTCTTCCAGGCGCAGTTGATCGAGGTACACCACACCCAGGTCATTGCGGATTTTTTCGTCGGTGGGCGCCAGGCGTGCTGCACGTTGCAGGTGGGCCATGGCCTGGCCGTTGTCGCCTTTGGCCGACGCCAGTTGCCCCAGGCCGTGCTCGCCATCGGCGGCCAGGCAGGTGCCGAGCAAACTGCGGTACAACGGCTCGGCCTCGGTGCGGCCGAGCAAACGATAGGCGCGGGCCTGGCGCTGGCGCACCTGGGGCAGGGTACTGGGCAGGTTTTGCAGGTTGGCCAGGCTGGCGTGCAGCTTGCCCTCGTTGGCCATGTCATCGGCCAGGTTCAGGGACAGCTCCTGGTCCGAGCTGGGTTTGGGGCAACTGCCGGGCGCCAGCAACCCGGCCCACGGAGCCTGACCATTACTGGCGCAGCCGCCCAGCATCAGCACGCTTAGGGCGACAATCAATGGCTTCATAACAGACTCCTCAGAAGTTATTCAGGGCGCGGGAGATGGCGATCATGGCCGGGCCCCCGAGCACAATCAGCAAGGCTGGAAACAGGAACACCATCATCACCACGGACATCTTCGCCGACATTTTCGAGATGTATTCCTGCAGGCGGGTCAGGCGTCGGTCATCGAGCAATTGCTTGAGCGCCAGCAGCGACTTCATCGCGCCACCGCCCTGGTGGATCAATTGCTGGAGAATGATGCAGGTGTCGGTGAACTCGTCCACCGCCAACAGGCGTGCGGTCTTGCCCAGTTCTTCGGACAGTTCAAGGCCCGAGTCGACCCGCGCCAGGATCAGGCGCAGTTCGTGGGTCAGGTCTGGGAGCAGACGCTGTGCTTCGGTGCTCAGCACCCGCAGCGATTGCTCAACCGCCATGCCTGATTCGAACAGGATGCGCAGCAGCGGAATGAACGTGGAAATTTCCCGAGCAATGCGCTCCTGGCGATATTTGGCGCTGAGGGCCAGGACGCGCTTGGGCACCAGGTAACCGACCCCCAGGGCAACCGCCGGCGCGATCCATGGCGAGCCGGCATGGGGAAACAGCAGTTGCTGGCCCAGTAGGGTCACGCCCAGCAGCACGATCGGCACGCCAACCTGGCAGGCGGCAAACATGGAGCGCTGGTTGGCCTTGCGCCAGCCGACACGGTTGAGCAGGGTCTGTGTTTCGTTGTCCAGGCTGACCGAGCGCTGGGCCACCTGGCTTGCGCCCAGTTGGCGCATCAGGCTGCCGAGTTTGTCTTCGCGGCTCAGTTGGCCTTGCAGGCGCTGGCTGACCATACGCTGGCGGCGCCGTTGCTCCAGCAGGTTGCCGGCGATCAAGGCGACGGCGGCGAGCAACAGCAGAATGCTGATCAAAATCGCCATTTCAAATACTCCGCAACATGCGCCACATGACAAAGGTGCCCGTGATGTCGAGTGCCACCGCGGCCAACAATAAATAGCGCCCGGTGCCGTCATTCCACATGCTCATCAGATAGCCCGGGTTGACCATCAGGAAGTAACCCACCATGACGATCGGCAAGCCGGCCAACACGTAGGCGGTCATGCGGGTTTCACCGGTCATGGCCTTGAGTTGACGGGCGCCCTGTTCACGCTCGCGAATCATCTTGATCAGGTTTTCCAGCAGCTCGCTGGCGTTGCCGCCGTAGCGGTGGTTGACCTTCAAACCCAGGGCAAACAGGCGGAACTCATCGCGTTCATAGAACTCGGCAAAGTCACTGACGGATTCGGGCAGGCTTACGCCCATCTGCACGTTGCGCTGGATGCGGCTCATGGCCTGCTTGAGCGGTGCCTCGGTGCTGTCGATAGCGCCCAGCACGGCATCGGCCAGGGTGCGGCCGGACTTGAGGCTGCGCACGCTGTGGTCCAGCAGTTGCGGCAATTGTTCGATCATGCGCTGCACCCGCCGTTGGTAGCGCCAAGCGATATACGCACGCAGCAGCAGCGACGGCATGATCAGCATGACGAGCAGGCCCAGCCCGTCGGCCAGCAGGTAGCCGAGCAACATGGCTACCACCCAGCCGCTGAGCCACAAGCCCAGGCGATCGGTGGGTTTGCCCAGGCCGGCGCGCTGAAACATGCGCTCCAGTGCGATCCAGCTGCCGTTGGGTTCCTGAAGCAACGGCTGGCCATCGGCGAGACGCTCCAGCACGCGGTCGGTGCCGGCCTGACGTAACCCACGCTGGAACAGCCAGATAGACAGGCTGACCAGCAGGACGCAGACGAGCAGCAAGATAAGTCCGGTCATGGTGCCCTCTACAACGGCAATGCCGATTCACGCCGCAGCTTGTCGCCGGCCGGGTTGAGCGCCTCGCGCAGGAAGCCAAAACCGGTACGGCGGTCCAGGCGAAACAGGGTGTTGGTGACGTATACGTCGTCGCGCACACCCACCACTTCCACCACCTCGCTGACGCACCGGCGGCCATCGGGCAGGCGCGTGAGCTGGATTACCACATCCAGCGCCGCACAGATCATTTGCCGCAGGGTTTTTTCCGCCACCACGCGACCGGTCAGGCCCACCAGGGTTTCCAGGCGCAGTAGCGCGTCCTGGGCATTGTTGGCGTGCACGGTACTCATGGAACCGTCGTGACCGGTGTTCATGGCAGTCATCACGTCGAGCACTTCGACGCCGCGAATCTCGCCAAGGATGATGCGGTCGGGGCGCATCCGCAGGGCGTTGCGGATCAGGTCGCTGGCCTTGACCTCGCCATGCCCTTCGGCATTGGGCGGCCGCGTTTCCAGGCGCACCACATGGGGGTGGCCCAGTTGCAGTTCGGCCACATCTTCGATGGTGACCAGGCGCTCATGGGGGTTGATCAGTTGGCTGAGGATATTGAGCAGCGTGGTCTTGCCGGTACCGGTGCCGCCACTGATAAGGATATTGCAGCGCTTGCCCACCGCCTCCTGGAAAAATTCGAAGATGCTGTGGTCAATGGTCTGCATCGCCACCAGGTCGCTGCTTTTGAGCATGTCCTTGCGAAACTTTCGGATCGACAGGCAGGGGCCATCCAGGGCAATTGGCGGGATGATCGCGTTGACCCGGCTGCCGTCGGGCAGACGCGCATCGACCATCGGCGAGGATTCATCCAGGCGCCGCCCGAGTGGCGCGAGGATACGCTGCATGACGCGTTCCACATGGTGCGCATCGATAAAGCGCAGGTCGCTCTGGTGCAGCACGCCGTCGCGCTCGATAAACACCCGGTGTGGGCCGTTGACCAGGATCTCGGTCACCGACACGTCGCGCAGCAGCACCTCCAGTGGGCCGAAGCCGGTCAGCTCATCGACGATTTCTTCGGCCAGGCGCTCCATCTCATAACGCGAGATCGCCAGGTGCATGCGGGTGATGTATTCGGCCACTTTGTCGATGACAAATTGCGCCAGGGATTGGCGCGAGCCTTCGAGCAGATTCTGTCCGGACTCTTCGATCGCGTCGATGATATAGCGGTGCAGCACCAGTTTCAGGCCGTCGTGATCGTTGTGTGTGGTCGCACTGCGAGTCGGTGCGCCGAAGAGTTTTTCGCCGTTCATCGACCGGGCCCCAGCAGGCGCTCGAACCAACGCGTCGAGGGTTTGGCAATGCCCTCGGAGCGTTTTGCCAGGCGCTCGCCCAACTGGCGCAAGGCTTGGGTCAAGGCTTCGCGTGGCGCCAGGGTGAACAGGCTTTGCCCCTGGTTCTTGGCATTCAGGCGCACTTCGGGGCTCAGGGGCAACACGGCGATGCACTCAAGGCCAAAGCTTTTTTCCAGGGCTTCGGTGCCGGGGGCGCAGCCTTTGATATAGCGGTCGATAAGCAGCTTGGCGTGGTCAAGTTTCATGCCTTTTTCGCGCCACAGGTTCAGCACCGCGAGGTTACGGCGGCAGTCGAGCACGCCCTGGTCGGTGCACCACAACAGCTTGTCGCAGTGGCTGACAAAGGTGCGCAACGCTTCGCTGTCGGCCTGGCCGGTGAGGTTCACCACAATGTGTTGGAAGTGCTGGCGCAGGGCGCTGAGCAGCATGTACAGCTCGGCGGCGCTGGTCACTTCCAGGGGTTCGTCGCTATTGGCATAGGCCAGGATCCGCAAGCCATCGTCGGTGCTGGTGAACGCGCTGTTGATCAGCGTAGTGTCGAGGCGGCGCAGGTGGCGCAGGGCGTCGCCGAAATTGAACGTACTCTCCAGCCCCAGCAGCGCCAGGCTGTCACCCTTGGGCAGGCCGAGGTCGAGCAGCAGGGTTTGTTGACCGCTCTTTTGCACCACCATCGCCAGGTGGCTGGCGAGCAGGGCGCCATCGGTGTTGCCTTGGGCACCATAGAGCACGGTCAGGCCACCAAGGTGGGCATTGGGCGCGGTGGGCGGCAGGCGTTTGCTCAGGCGCCGCACCAGCCCGGCCACTTCGCTGGAGCGTGAACCGTAGGCGACAAAATCCCTGGCGCCGGCGCGCATGGCGTTGAGTACCAACTGGTTGTCCATGCCATCGCCGAGGGCGACCACGGCCAGCATTGGCTTGGCTTCCAGTGCGCCTTCGATCAAGGCGCTCTGGGCCACCAGGTGCTCGCGGTCCAGGCCCACGAACACCAGGTTGGAGAAGGTCACATCCACCAACGCCAGCAGTTCGTCAAGGCTGCCGCCGCCCACGCTGATCACTTGACCCAGGGGCGCCAGCGCACCCTGGAGCCATTCCAGATCGGTGCTGTTGCGGGTGATTGCCAGGAAGGTCTGGCTCAGGCTATCGCTCATTGGGAAAGTCCACTGCGACGGTCGAAATTGCCGTTTTCCAGGAAGAACAGGCGGAACCAGTTCGGGTCATAGTTGCGCAGTTTTTCGCCGGGCAAGGAGGGCAGTTGCGCATTGGCCGCCAAGGGGCGAACGAGGTGCGGGGTGACGATCATCAGCAGCTCTTTTTCTTCGCTCTGGATATTGGAGTCGCGGAAAAACGCGCCAAGAATCGGGATATCGCCCAGGCCCGGAAGCTTGGCGATGGTGGAGCGGTTGGTACTGCTGATCAGGCCGCTGATCACGAAGCTTTCGCCGTCGGCCAACGACACGCTGGTGTCGGTACGTCGCACGGTCAGGGCCGGCACCTGAATGCCTTCGATGCGGATCGCATTGTTGTAATCCAGCTCGCTCACTTCAGGCGCGACTTTCAGGGCGATGCGGTTGTGGTCGATGACCGTGGGTGTGAGGGTCAGGCGAATGCCGAACTCCTTGTACTCGATGGTGATGGTATCGCTGCCGGCGCTGGGCACCGGGATCGGCACTTCGCCACCGGCCAGGAAGGTCGCGCTCTGGCCGCTCATGGCCACCAGGCTCGGGCGCGCCAGGGTGTAGGCAAAGCCGCTGCTTTCCAGCGCGTTGATCAATGCCTTGACTCGCCCACCGCCAAAACCGATGTTGAAGCTGTCAGCGCTCACCGGCAATTTGAACACGCTCTCGGCTGGAGACAGCAGGTCAGGGCTGCCGAGAAAGAAGTTTTTGCCCATGCCGAGGATCTTGGTGCTGGCTTCCTTGAGCTTGGTGCGGCTGACTTCGACGAAGCGAATGTCGGTCTGCACCTGGCTGGGCAGTGTCGGGTCTTCGGAGGGCGACAGGGATTGGCTGGTCAGCGCCGAAGTGGCCTTGCCCTTGACGAACACCATGCTCTGGCGCGGTGTGGTCGAACAGCTCGTCCACACCATCAGGCTGGTGGCGCCCGTGCCGACGCCGGTCAGCAGAAAATTGCGCTCGCCATTGACGCGCACGTCGGCAATTTTCGGGTCACCAATGGCCAGGCGCGTGATCGCCACCGGAGAGTGCAGTTCGGTTTGCAAACCCTCGCCCACCTCAACCACAGCGGGCAGTTGGCCCAGGGCGTTGCAGTTACCCGGTGCTGCCATCGCCATGCCCACGGGCAAGCACGGCAGCATCAAGGCCAAGGCCAAGGCCAATTGAGCGTAGCGTTGGCTCATTCAAGGCATCCTTGTTCAATCAGGGGGTTTGGGGTGCTGATGCTGCGCCGCGAATCACTTCGATGCCGCGACGCTGGCCGGTGTCGGCAACCGTGGGGGCGATTTTCTTCGGCGGTCCGCTGAGGGCTAATTGAGTGAATTGGTAGAGGTCGCGGTTGGCGCTTTGTACCTTGTCCGGGGTGTCGCTTTCGCCGGCCCAGTAACGGCTGAGCAGTTGCTCGTCGGCGCTGCGCACGGCCAGGCGCAAGGTGCCTGCCTGGGAGGCGAGCATCAGCCGGCTCAGCAGCGCTTCGGGCACTGCCAACACAACACTGCGCGCGGCGGTACGGCGCTGCGCCGCCTGGGCGCGCTCTTCGGCCGTGGCCGGTGGCGGCACTGCGGGTTGACCGTCGTTGGCCAGGCCCAGTTGATCGCCGACGCTGAGCAAGCGAATTGCCGGGATGACCACCTGTGCCGACTGCTCGGCATTGGCGTTGTCCTGGCGCAGGAACAGCAATACGTCCACGTAATCGCCGGGGCTTAACTGGCCGCCGGCACCGATGACTTCATCCACAGCCACGGCCAGAGCGCGTTCATGGGCGCGGATCATACGGGCCAGGGGGCCACCGGCGGTGAAACTCTCTTCGTTCAGCCAGGTGCCGGCACTCAGGGCGCGCAAAGGCGTGCGGCCGATGGCCTGGTCGAGGCTGGTCAGACTGCCGGCCGGTACGGTACGCAGTTTTTCCACGGCAACATCGGCGGCTGTGAGCGCAACGAAAGGCGGCACCGCATTTACCAGCACCACCACCGGCTGGCGGGTCTGGTCTTCGACGGCAGCGACGGTTTTTTCAACAGAAATGACAGGGTTCTGCGATGGAGCCGCTACCGGTACGGGAGGGCGGCTAAGCACCAGGCCCCAATACCCTGCAATCAAGGCTCCAACAAGCAGCAAACCCGCCAGGACCATGCTGATGCGACTGTTCATGACGGCTCTCCCTATCCTGTTGCACGGCTTTTATCCCGTCACTTCAAACGAGTTAAATTCGCAACTTGGCTGTGATGAACAACTAACGATTTGGCTATTTGAAGGTAGCTCAGCTAGGACGAAATGCCATTACCGAACGCAAAATTTATCTGAAGTTCAAGCGCACCCCTGTAAATACAGGTTTTACGGCGTGTCTAAGGCGACTAATACTTTGTGATTAATGCGTTCTTACAGTTGTGAGTGTTAAAAATGTTGACAATGCTCTAGTGGCACACGGCAATCATTGTGCGGGCCAGCTGTAGCGGCGCTTTTTGGCGCATGAAGGAGAAGGCGTATGATCCTTGACCTGTTCTTGAAGTTTTACATTCATGCCCAGTTATTTCTGCGTCGCAGAGACGGGGCGTCGGCCATTGAGTATGTGATTATCGTGGCGCTAGTTGCGTTGGCTATCATCACGTTCGGCACTGAGATTGGAGATAAGATAAAAGGCGTGTTCCAAAAAGTGTCTGATGGGCTGCCGGCTGCGGCATAACGATAATTGCTGAAGGTTGTTGTTCTGGTGATTCTTTAATCAGGTACTGCCCATGAGCCACCCCTCGTCATCCCGCCAGAAAATCCTGTTGGTGGACGACGAGGAGGATGCGCTGATCGAGTTGGCCGAATCCCTCGAGAACGAGGGATTCGTCTGCTATACCGCCACATCCGTCACTTTCGCGCTGCAAGAATTGACACTTAATCCCGATATCGCCCTGGTGATCACCGACCTGCGTATGCCCGAGGAAAGCGGCATTTCCTTGATTAAGCGCCTGCGCGAACACACCTCACGCTCGCATTTGCCTGTGATCGTGATGTCCGGTCATGCCGAGATGGATGATGTCAGCGATATGTTGCGCTTGCAGGTGCTGGATCTGTTTCGCAAGCCGATCTATCTGGTGCGTTTGATTGATACGCTGGATAGTTTGTTTCCCCGCTCGAAGCCCTCTTGATCGATGGATCCAATGCGAGTGTTGCCTGACAGCTGACAGGTATTGAGCTGATTAGGTTTTGTAGGAGCGAGCTTGCTCGCGAAAAACTCATAGGCGCCGCGTTCATTCAGGAAGCCCGCGTTATCGTTGAGGTTTTTCGCGAGCAAGCTCGCTCCTACAGAGGGCGATGTACGCTTAACTGACTGACATTAGGGCTTGCCCCCGATGAGCTCTACACAACTGGTAGCAGCCAGCAGTAACCACGATGCGAAGCGAGCCGCTCTTGTTGTTGATCTGCTTTTGATCTTGATCTTAAGCGCCCCGTCAAACCACGCTGGCCGGAATTCGCCATGGATTTGGGGGGTAAACCGGCAGGGATGCCGGTTTAGCCGCCCCGCGCCATGGATGGCGCGTGGCGGCGGCCCCCCAAATCCATGGCGGATTACGGGCACACCGAGCCTAAGCGAGGTGCCGAGTGGTGGGGCAAGAGCGTTTTGCTTACTTTTTTGCTTTTCAAAAGTGAGCCGCCGTAAGGGCGGAACCCATAGCAGCCGTTACCGCAGCAATGGATATGTACCCGGTCTGATTCAACAAATGGTCAACGCATCAACCTCTTCAGAGCTGATAACTGAAACTCAGCGTATACCGCGGCCGTCGATTAAAGCTGTCCAGCGCCACATCCGACATCGGCTTGGCCGCTTCCAGAGCGATGTTGTAGTACTTGTTATCGCCAAAGCGTAACCCCACCGCCGCCGAGGACATGTCGTTGGATTTAACCGGCAGGTCGTTGAACCAGGTCTTGGCGCGGTCGAGCACTACGTAGGGTTGCAAGACCTTCACCCAGTTGCCTGCGCGGTTGAAGCTGTAGTTGACCTCGTACGCCACGCCCCAGCCCTTGTCGCCCGACCCCTGGTCGTCAGGGTAGCCACGCCCGAAATTTTGCCCGCCGAAGGTGGCACGTTCGCTGTCGGGCAGTGTGTTGTTACTCCAGTACAACGCACCTGAAAGCACGCCTTGCCAGTTATCGAAGAACTTGTCGCTTTGCACGCCGGAGAGGCGCAGGCGGAAAAAATCGAGGTCCGGTTTTGCCACGTCCAGGTCACTGCGCGCCTTGGCGCCTAAACCGTCGATGCCTCGGTACAGGCCGCCGCTGATGATGCGTAACCGGCGTGCGTCGGCCTTGCGCCAATCACCTTCAAAAGCGAGGGCGCGCAGGTTGGATTCGATGTCGAAACTCAGCGGGTAGCCCACCAGCTTGTAACGGGTGGTCTGGTCCACCCCGTACAGGCGTGTGCCCAGGGTCAATGATTCGCTGGGGGAGGCAATAAACGGGTGGCTCAGACCGATGGAGTAGCGATCGATCGACTGGTGCGGCTTGAGCTCGAAACCGCCGTCCAGTTGCACGCGGCTGTTGGGATCGGCGCGGTAACGCTCGGCGGCGAGTGCCAGTTGGGTACCCTCGGCATTGATGAACTGGTTGTAATCCACCCGGTAGTAATGCTCCTTGTCCTCGCCGGGCGGGAACAGGCCGCTGACGGTCAACTGTTCGCCCATGAACGTTTGCGAGTTGCTGGTGGCGCTGAGCAAGGCTTGCGTACCGCCACGGCTTTTTTGCACCAGGCTCATGCTGGTGGTGAAAGGTTTGCGGCTGGCCTGGATCTGCATGTGCGTGGCGCCGTCGGTGGTGCCGGGCGGCGGTACCTGGGCTTGTACGGTCAGGCCGGGAATACGGCTCATCAGCGTGGTGTAGCGCTCGAAGGTCTTGCGCGTCAGCGGGCGTTCGGCCAACAGCTTTTGCGCCAGCTTGTCGACGTAGGCCGACACCGAGCCGATGTCGCCGGTTTGCTGGTAGTCCTTGATGTAGCCCTCCACCAGGACGACGCGGACCAGGCCGTTTTCGAAATTCTGCTGCGGCAGGAACGCGTAGGACAGCAGGTAACCGTCTTCCTGGTAGCGGCGAGTGATGCCACGGGTTGCTTCGATCAATTGCGCGAGGTTGGTCTCCCGGCCAATCAGCGGTGCATAAACCTGGGCTGTCTCGGTGAGCGGGTAGACGGTGCCGCCTTCGATTTGCAGCTTGCGGATAGTGACCTTGGTGTCCATCAACAGGGGTTGCCCGGCAGTCGGTGGCGCTTCAGGCACTTGGGTTTGCGGCGTGGTCGGGCGATAGGCATCGGCGGGCAGGTTGGGGGTCGGCAAGGTGCGGACGGTGTCGTTGCTGTTCAAAAAGCTGGGAAGGGGCTCGGCCTGGGCGTAAGCGCTGAGGGTTAGCATTAACAACGGCGTTAATACGCGCATAGGACACTCCATGGTCAACTGCAGCAGCGCTTCGGGCCCGCCGGGTTCTGGGACTCGGTTCGGGAGGGCGGCGGTTCATTACAAGGCGTCGCCCATAAAAAAGACGAGAGACTTATTTAGGGTCTCTCGTCTCAACCAAGCGTAGGCGCTGTAGGGGAGGCCGTCTAATCGGCCAGGTGCAATTCTATTTTTTAGCTCCCAGGCCGCCGAGTAGACCCCCCAGGCCAGTTGCTGGCGCTGTACTTGCACCGCCGGTAGTCGCGCCGCCTGTTACACCACCGAGCAAGCCGCCCAGACCGGTGCCGGTAGTCGCGCCAGTACCGCCGGTGACCAGGGTGCCGCCAGAATGGACGGTGCCACCCACGGTCGCGAGAACATTAGCGACTGCGCCGACGACTGGGTTAGGGCTGGCTGCGTTAACAGTGCTGCCTACGGACGCGACGACTTCACCGACTTTCAGCAGTGCACCATTGACGGGGTCGCCCAGACCGGTAGTGGCACCAATGGATTGAGTCAAGCCTGCGACGGGTGTCGTCACCGGATTAAGGGCTGCGCCGACATTGGTGGTCAAACCTGCGATAGGCGAAGTTGTCGCGGTGTTGGCGAGGCCTGTGCCGCCAGTCAAAGAGCCCACGGATGCGACAGTAGCGCCGACCGAAGCGACGGTCATGCCGACAGTGCCCACAACGTTGGTGGTATTGCCAGCGAGCAGGCCGTTACCCACGTTGGCGATGGCACCACCGACGGTTTCCGGCAAACCTGCCACGGGGCTTCCCGAAAGCGCACCACCGATCCCGCTACCGCCACTGGTTGCACCGGCTGGCGCGACGTAGCCACCCGCAGTATTCGCCACATTGCCTACGCCGGCCAGTACGCCGCCGACCGCCGCTGTGACAGGGTTGCCACCACCGGCGCCGGCTACTTGGCCGCCCAGGCTGGTGACAGTGCTACCGACTTTATCGAGCACACCATTCAATGGGGTGCCCAGGCCGGTAGTGGTACCGATTTTTCCGGTTACACCTTCAACCATCGAGATGACGGGTACCAGGACTTTGCTTCCGACAGTACCCGTAAGGCCACTCAACTGGCCGCTGGTGCTTTCAGTGGTCAAGGTGTTGCCAATCATGGTGACGGTATTGCCGACAGTGCCCACCAAGTTACCCGCCAGTGGCGCTACTGTGGTGCCTACCACTGGGACAGCACCCAACAGCGTCGTCACGTTCTGGCCGGTAGTGGAAACACCGGTACCCAGGTTGGCAACGCCAGTCCCGACCCCGGCGACAGTGGTGCCGAGGGAGTTGGTATTGGTGCCCAGTGAGCCCAAACCGTTGGTCACGCCGGTACCGATGCTGGTCACAGCAGTACCCGCCGAGGTCACCAGGCCGCCTGCGGTGCCGCCGACGATAGGTACACCGTTGAGGGTGGAGCCGAGGTTACCAACCGCTGTGCCGACATTGCCCACGGTAGTGCCGAGGGTACCGGCGATCTGGCCGGTGACCAGCGGGGTGGTTGTCGAGCCAGTACCACCGCCGGTACCGCCAGTGCCGCCGCCAGTCCCGCCGGTGCCGCCACCAGTCCCGCCGGTGCCGCCACCAGTCCCGCCGGTGCCGCCGCCAGTCCCGCCGGTACCGCCACCAGTCCCGCCGGTGCCGCCGCCAGTCCCGCCGGTGCCGCCGCCAGTCCCGCCGGTGCCGCCGCCAGTTCCGCCAGTGCCGCCATCAGTGCCGCCGGTGCCGCCACCTGTGCCGCCAGTGCCACCATCAGTCCCGCCGGTGCCACCGCCAGTTCCACCGCCCGTGCCGCCGTCACCGCCACCTGTACCCGCACCTGCGCCAGCATCCGGCGAGGACTCTGCCACGCTGGATTTATGCCCGCCACCACCGCTGCTGCAACCGCCGAGGCTCATCGCCAGAATCAGGGCCAACGCAGTACTTGCCTTCCAAAACACGACTTGAGTTTTCATGATTGAGTTCCTTGCACCTGGTACAACCTGGGTTGTTTCAAACCTTCGCTACTTCTTGGGGCAGCAATAAGTTTGTCCGTGGGGCTATCTCAGGTCATGGCGCTCTTTCGCACAACGCTCAACTTGGTATTAACAATTTATATACCCCGGGCGTTCGTTGACTTAGCGACTAATACAAAGGGTGTAGGGCAAGGATGTTAAAGAATATTTAAATGATGAAAATCAGAGCGTTGAATAAAATAGCGGACCTCGTAAGGTCCGCTATAACTTTGGATGTATATATACAATTAATCAGTGTTTTTCATGCAATCGGTTGCCACTTTCCGACCATGTGCTGAAGGTCGCCCACCCCTTTAAGTTCCCATTCACCACTGGAACCGGCTGCGCTACTCCGCAAGATCACTTCACTGGGCAGGCGCACGGGTTTTCTGAATTCAACGTCGATTTCAATATTGGCGGCCGGCAGATGTTCCCCCAGCGCTGCAAGGGTACGGGCCTTGTTCCACAGCCCATGGGCGATGGCTTGGGGAAACCCGAACAGCTTGGCCGTCGGCGCACTGAGATGGATGGGGTTGTAATCACCGGACACCCGGGCATAGCGGCGACCGATATCGGTGGGCGCTTTCCAGCGTGTCAGTTCATTAAGAGGTCCTGGGGCCAGCACGCTGTTATTCGGCGCTTGGCCTTCAAGCTTCACGCCCCGGCAGAGCATCTGGCTTTGGGCTTCCCATAGCAGCCCAAGGGCATCTTCGACCACGGTCGCAATGTCAAAGGTCGCGCCCTTGGCGTGGGGCTGAAGGTTGTGTGCGTACACGCCGATGCTCACATCGCCCACGCCGCCCAGAGGTCGATGAATCCGGATGCGATTGTTCAAGTGGACCAGCCCCAACAGCGGAAACGGAAACGCCTTGTCGGTCAACAGTTGCAATTGCAGGCCGAACGCCAGAATGTGCGGATAAGTCGCCGGCAGCATCGGGCTGTCAGTAAATCCGCAGACCTTGCGGTACGCCGCAACGGCCTTGGGATCGACGTGGACCCGACAGCGCCAGCCGCGTTCGGGCAAGGTGCTGCCGGTGATCTTGCGCTTGAGCGCTGCACGCCAGTACAGCGGGAGTAGCGACGGTGTGCTGTCCAAGGTTTGCCATTGCATGCTTACGCTCCCAGAAGACTTTGCCCACACACCCGTAGTGCCTGGCCGCTGACCGCGCCAGAACCCGGCTGACCGAGCCAGGCAACCGCTTCGGCCACGTCCTGTGGCACGCCGCCTTGGCCAAGGGAGCTCATGCGTCGCCCGGCCTCGCGCAGGGCAAACGGGATGTGCGCAGTCATCTGGGTTTCGATAAAGCCCGGTGCCACGGCATTGATGCTGATCCCGCGCTCCTTCAACAGGGGCGCCCATGCCTGGGCCAGGCCGATCAAACCGGCCTTGCTCGCGGCATAGTTGGTTTGCCCGCGATTGCCGGCGATGCCACTGATGGAGGCCAGCAGCACGACCCGCGCATTGTCGTGCAGGGTGCCGCTGTCGAGCAGGGCCTTGGTCAGCACTTGCGGGGCATTGAGGTTCACTGCCAGCACCGCGTCCCAGTACTCCGGGGTCATGTTGGCCAGGGTTTTGTCGCGGGTGATGCCGGCGTTGTGCACCAGAATATCGAGCCCGTCGGGCAGGTGTTCAACCAACTGGCTGGCGGCGTTTTCGGCGCAGATGTCCAGCACCAGCGTACGCGCATTCAGGCGTGCGGCCAGTGCTTCGAGGTCAGCCTTGGCCTGGGGCACATCGAGCAGGATCACCTCGGCGCCATCCCGGGCCAGGGTTTCAGCGATGGATGCACCGATGCCCCGGGCGGCGCCCGTGACCAGCGCCTTGCGTCCCGCCAGTGGACGCGTCCAGTCTTCGACCGGGGTGTCACAGGCTGACAGGCGAATGACCTGGCCCGAGATGTAAGCGCTTTTGGGCGAAAGGAAAAACCGCAGCGCGCCCTCCAACTGGTCCTCGGCCCCGTCACCTACATACAGCAACTGCAACACACCCCCGCTGCGCAGTTCCTTGGCCAGCGAGCGGCTGAAGCCTTCCAGGGCGCGCTGGGCGCTGGCGGCAAACGGGTCGCTGAGGCTTTCCGGCGCACGGCCGAGGATCACCAGGTGCGCACTGTGGTCGAGGTTTTTCAGCAACGGCTGGAAGAACTCACGCAGTTGCTTGAGCTGGTAGGTGTGCTTCAAGTCGCTGGCGTCGAACACCACTGCCTTGAGCCTGGGGCCATGCCCCGGAATCCACGCGGATGCCGTTGAGGCTTCTGCGCCGTAGCTGTAAACCGCATCGGTGAGCCTATTGGCAAACGCCAGCACCTTGTGGGTCAACGCGCCGCCGCCCAGCAACAGTGCGCCTTCGACCGGGCGCAGGCGTCCGGCTTGCCAGCGTTCCAGGCGTACCGGTGACGGCAGGCCAATGGCGGCGACCAGGCGATGGCCGAGGCTTGAGTTGGCGAAGTCGATATAACGGTCAGACATGGAACGCTCTCCGAAGGCTGGGGTTCAAAGGGTTGACCATCCCAGGGTAGCAGTCGTTCGACTAGGCTCAGTGATCAAGCCCATAACCGACAGAGGGAGCTTTTCATGACTCAATTGCGCCGAGTGGCGATCATTGGCGGTAACCGCATTCCTTTCGCCCGTTCCAATGGCCCTTACGCCACGGCGAGTAACCAGGCGATGCTGACCGCCGCCCTGGAGGGCCTGATCGAGCGCTACAACCTGCACGGTCTGCGCATGGGCGAGGTGGCCGCCGGCGCGGTGCTCAAGCATTCCCGCGATTTCAACCTGACCCGCGAATGCGTGCTCGGTTCGCGGTTGTCGCCGCAGACCCCGGCGTACGACATCCAGCAAGCCTGCGGCACGGGCCTGGAAGCAGCGTTGCTGGTGGCCAACAAAATTGCCCTGGGCCAGATCGAATGCGGCATTGCCGGTGGGGTGGATACCACGTCCGATGCACCGATTGGGGTGAATGAGGGGCTACGCAAGCTGCTGCTCAAAGCCAACCGCAGCAAGTCCATGGCGGACAAATTAAAAGTTCTGTTACAACTTCGCCCCCAGCACCTCAAGCCCGAGTTGCCGCGCAACGGTGAACCGCGCACCGGACTGTCCATGGGCCAGCACTGCGAGCTGATGGCTCAGACCTGGCAGATCCCGCGTGCCGAGCAAGACCAGTTGGCGCTGGAGAGCCATCAGAAGATGGCCGCGTCCTACGCCGAAGGCTGGCACAACGATTTGCTCACGCCGTTTCTCGGCCTCACCCGTGACAACAACCTGCGCCCGGACCTGACCCTGGAAAAACTCGCCAGCCTCAAGCCCGCCTTCGAGCGCAGCGAAAAGGGCACGCTGACCGCCGGCAACTCCACGCCGCTGACCGATGGGGCCTCCCTGGTGCTGCTGGGCAGCGAGGCGTGGGCCAAGGAACGTGGCCTGCCGATTCTGGCGTACCTGCGTGATGGCGAAGCGGCGGCGGTGGATTTTGTCAACGGTGCCGAGGGCCTGTTGATGGCGCCGGTATATGCGGTGCCGCGCTTGCTGGCTCGCAACGGCCTGAGCTTGCAGGACTTTGATTACTACGAGATCCACGAAGCCTTTGCTGCCCAGGTGTTGTGCACGCTCAAGGCGTGGGAAGACGCCGATTATTGCAAGACACGCCTGGGCCTGGATGCTCCGCTGGGCGCTATCGATCGCAGCCGGCTCAATGTCAAGGGCAGTTCGTTGGCGGCGGGCCATCCGTTTGCCGCCACCGGCGGGCGCATCGTTGCCAACCTCGCCAAATTGTTGGACGCGGCGGGTAAAGGGCGGGGCTTGATTTCGATTTGCGCTGCGGGCGGCCAGGGTGTGACAGCTATCATTGAACGATGAAAGAGGCTTGACGAGTAACCCCTGTAGGAGCGAGCTTGCTCGCGAAAGACGTCAACGATAACGCGTGCATTCTGGATAAATGCGTTGCCTTTGAGTTCTTCGCAAGCAAGCTCGCTCCTGCAGGAAATTGCGGTAGCCTCTCCCTCCAACGAGCCGATTGCCGTATAACGAGTGCCACACGCGTGTTTGGTAATACAGGACCCACAATAAAAGCTGATGAAGACTCCTAAACGCATTGAACCCCTGATCGAAGACGGTCTGGTCGACGAAGTGCTGCGCCCTCTGATGAGTGGTAAAGAAGCAGCTGTTTATGTGGTGCGCTGCGGCAATGAATTGCGTTGCGCCAAGGTTTACAAGGAGGCGAATAAACGAAGTTTTCGTCAGGCGTCCGAATACCAGGAAGGCCGTAAGGTCCGTAACAGTCGCCAGGCGCGAGCCATGGCCAAGGGCTCCAAGTTCGGCAAGAAAGAAACCGAAGATGCCTGGCAGAACGCCGAAGTGGCGGCGCTGTTCCGCCTGGCCGGTGCGGGCGTTCGCGTGCCCAAGCCGTACGACTTTCTTGAAGGCGTGCTGTTGATGGAGTTGGTGGCCGACGAGTACGGCGATGCGGCGCCGCGTCTGAATGACGTAGTGCTGGACCCGGACCAGGCGCGCGAATACCACGCCTTCCTGATTTCGCAGATTGTGCTGATGTTGTGCACTGGCCTGGTGCATGGTGACCTGTCGGAGTTCAACGTACTGCTCACGCCAACGGGCCCGGTGATCATCGACCTGCCTCAGGCCGTGGATGCGGCGGGCAACAACCACGCATTCAATATGCTGGAGCGGGACGTGGGGAACATGGCTTCCTACTTCGGGCGCTTTGCCCCGGAGCTGAAGAAGACCAAGTACGCCAAGGAAATGTGGGCGCTGTACGAAGCCGGCACCTTGCACCCGGCCAGTGTATTGACCGGTGAGTTCGACGAACCGGAAGAGCTGGCGGACGTGGGCGGTGTCATCCGCGAAATCGAAGCGGCGCGGCTGGACGAAGAGCGTCGCCAGGCGATTCGCGCGGCAGACGATGCGCCTCCGAGCAAAGTGCCGGACGAGCCACCGCCGCCGCCCTGGATGCAGTAACTCACAACGGCGCGTTCCAATGTGGGAGCTGGCTTGCCTGCGATGCAGACACCTTGGTGTATCAGTGACACCGGGGTGATGCTATTGCAGGCAAGCCAGCTCCCACATTTGGTTTTGTGTTTGTCCAGTCAGGCACAGCAGTTCCCCGCCGCCAACTCCTTGAGTATCGGGCAATCGGGCCGATGATCGCCCTGGCAGTGCTCCATCAGGTCCTGCAAGGTATCGCGCAGTTGCCCCAGCTCGCGAATCTTGTGGTTCAACTCGTCAATGTGCTGGCGCGCCAGGGCTTTTACGTCGGCGCTGGCTCGTTGCCGGTCTTCCCACAGGGTCAGCAGCTTGCCGACCTCTTCCAGTGAAAACCCCAGGTCCCGCGAGCGCTTGATAAACGTCAGGGTGTGCAGGTCGTCATGGCCATACACCCGGTAGCCGCTGTCGGTGCGATGGGCCGTTTTCAGCAGGCCGATGGATTCGTAGTAGCGAATCATCTTTGCACTCAGCCCGCTGGTGCGGGCGGCTTGGCCGATGTTCATGGGCGTTGATCCTCCAAGTCCTTGGGTTTCCAGGTTTTCAGCAACAGCGCGTTGCTCACCACGCTGACGCTGGACAAGGCCATGGCCGCGCCAGCCAGCACCGGGTTGAGCAGGCCGAAGGCGGCCAGGGGAATGCCGATCAAGTTATACACAAAGGCCCAGAACAGATTCTGTCGAATTTTTGCGTAGGTCTTGCGGCTGATCTCCAGGGCCGCCGGCACCAGGCGCGGGTCGCCGCGCATCAAGGTGATACCGGCGGCGTGCATGGCCACGTCGGTGCCGCCGCCCATGGCAATGCCGATATCGGCAGCGGCCAGGGCCGGCGCATCGTTGATGCCGTCGCCCACCATGGCCACCACACCGGTTTTTTTCAGTTCGGCAACGGCGGCAGCTTTGTAGGCCGGCAGGACTTCGGCGTGCACATCATCGATACCCAACGCCTGCGCAACGACCCGCGCACTGCCGTGGTTATCGCCGGTAATCAGGTGGCTGCTGATGTGCTGCGCCTTGAGTTGTTGCACCGCCTCCAGTGCGCCGGGCTTGAGGGTGTCGCCAAACGCAAACAGGCCCAGCACGCGCGGTTGCGCACCTTGCTCGATCAACCAGGACAAGGTGCGGCCTTCGGCTTCCCATTCCTTGGCGCGCTGAGCCAAATCGCCCGCATCCAGGCCGGTTTCTTCCAGCAGGCGTCGATTGCCCAGGGCCAGCGGCCGACCGTCCAGCGTACCGGCAATGCCGCGCCCGGTCAGGGATTGGCTGGCGCTTACATCGGCCACGTTCAGGCCTTTCTCCTGGCAGGCATCCAGCACGGCTTTGGCCAGTGGGTGTTCACTGCCACGCTGCAAGGCGCCGGCCTGTTGCAACAACAGGGCTTCATTGCCATCAACTGCCGCCAGGTGTGCAATCTTCGGCGCGCCGGAGGTCAGGGTGCCGGTCTTGTCGAACACCACGGCGCTTACGGCATGGGCGCGTTCCAGGGCTTCGGCATCCTTGATCAGAATACCGTGGCGTGCGGCGACGCCGGTGCCGGCCATGATGGCGGTCGGTGTGGCCAGGCCCAGGGCACAAGGGCAAGCGATCACCAACACGGCAACCGCATTGATGATCGCGGTTTCCAGCGATGCGCCATACCACCACCAGCCCACTACGGTGATCAGTGCCAATACCAACACGGCCGGTACAAACACCTGGCTGACTTTATCCACCAGTTTCTGGATCGGCGCCTTGGCGGCCTGGGCGTCTTCGACCAGGCGAATGATACGTGCCAACACGCTCTCCGCGCCCAGGGCCAGGGTGCGTACCAACAAGCGGCCTTCACCGTTGATGGCGCCACCGGTAACCGGGTCGCCCGGCTGTTTTGGCACCGGCAGGCTTTCGCCGCTGATCAGCGCTTCATCGGCATGGCTTTGGCCTTCCACCACTTCACCGTCCACCGGGAAGCGTTCGCCGGGTTTTACCAGCACCAGGTCACCGTGCTTCAAGGCATTGATTGCGACATCTTCTTCGCGGCCGTCCTGCACGCGGATCGCCCGTTCCGGCCGCAAGGCTTCAAGGGCGCGGATGGCGCTGGCGGTCTGGCGCTTGGCGCGGCTTTCCAGGTATTTGCCCAGCAGCACCAGGGCGATGACCACCGCTGACGCTTCGAAGTACAGGTGCGGCGTCACGCCCGGGGCGGCGGTGAGCCATTCATAGATACTCAGGCCGTAGCCGGCGCTGGTGCCGATCGCCACCAGCAGGTCCATGTTACCGGCGCCGGCGCGCACGGCTTTCCACGCGGCGACATAAAAGCGTGCACCCAAAATAAACTGCACTGGCGTGGCCAGGGCAAACTGTATCCAGGCCGGTAGCATCCAGTGCAAGCCGAAGGGTTCTACCAGCATCGGCAGCACCAGGGGCAACGCCAGCACAATCCCCGCCACCAGCGCCCAGCGCTCGCGACGCAGGCGCCCGGCCTGGTCGGCTTCGGTGGCGGTTTCGCTTTGGGGCAAGGTGGCGGTGTAGCCGGCCTTGTCGACGGCGGCGATCAATACGCTGGCGTCCATCTGGCCGAGCACTTCGATATGGGCGCGTTCGTTGGCCAGGTTGACGCTGACGCGCTGCACCCCCGGCACTTTGCCCAGCGCGCGTTCGACGCGGCCGGCGCAACTGGCGCAGGTCATGCCGCCGATGGGCAAGTCAAATGTGGTGGATCCATTCATGGGGCAGTCCTCCAGAAGAAGTTGCCACTAGGATCAACCTTAACCTGTGGGGAAGGTCAAGCGTCTTCAGTATTCCAATGCGGCGGGTTTGAGGTACATGCCATCAGCGCCCTGAGCAATACGCAATTTACGTACATCACCGGCTTTCAACGTGATGTTCTGCGCCGCGGGTGCCAGCAACCCTGGCTGACAGCCCGGGGCCTGACTCGGCAATAGCTTGAGGCGCAGCGACACGTTCCCTGCGGGCAGATTGAACGAGGTGGACTGTTCCTGGAACAGGCGTCCGGCCAACTGATCCTGAAGATACAGGCCGATTTCGCAATTGGTGGGTACTTCCAGGCGTTCGCGGGAAATGATCAGCACCGCATAATCTTCAGCGGCGAAGGCCTGGGGCGCAGCGGCAGACAAGCTCATCAGGCCGGCAAGGGCAAAAAACGACCAGCGCATGGCGAATGCTCCATGGTTTACAGCAAGGAAAGTTGAAGCTTGGCCGACGTCGCCGTCGAATACCAGCCCGGCCGTTTTTTTTGAAACTTGACCTTTCCATCATGGCAAGCTTGAGACTGGCCGTAACCTCATCAAAGGAGTCATGTCATGCAAATATTCAGCGTTGAAGGAATGACCTGCGGCCATTGCGTTAAAGCGGTGACCCAGGCGGTACAGAGCAAGGATTCGGCGGCGAGTGTGAAGGTGGACCTGGCGGCGAAGGAGGTGGGTGTGGAAAGCCGTCTGTCGCCTCAGGAGGTCATCGACCTGATCGCCGAGGAAGGCTATAGCGTCAAGTTGGCGTGAATTTTCTGATCGTTAGCGACCTAACGTAATGTTCACGGCACCCAAGCGCGGCTAGACTGTGGAGCTGCCGACTCACTTGGGTGTCTGATGAACCTTCGCATAATCCTGATTTTGGGCGCCTTGAGCGCCTTCGCGCCGTTGGCGATCGACTTCTACCTGCCGGGCTTTCCAGCCATGGCCACCGCGTTTGCCACTGACGAAAAACATATCCAGTTGACCTTGGCGGTGTATTTCGCAGGTCTGGCTATTGGTCAATTGATCTACGGCCCGCTGGCTGACCGTTTCGGTCGGCGCGTGCCCCTGCTCAGTGGGGTCACCTTGTTTACGCTCGCCTCCTTCGCGTGTGCCTACGCGCCGTCACTGGAGTGGCTGATCGGTGCGCGTTTCGTGCAGGCCCTCGGCGGTTGCGCGGGCATGGTGATTTCTCGTGCGGTGGTCAGTGATAAATGCGACGCGGTGGGCTCGGCCAAGGTGTATTCGCAACTGATGCTGGTCACTGGCCTGGCGCCGATCCTTGCGCCATTGGCGGGTGGTGTGATGGTCGGCGTGTGGGGCTGGCAGTCGATTTTCCTGGCGCTGTCGCTGTTCAGCGTGATGGCGGCCATCGCCGTGGCGGTCGGGTTGCCGGAAACCTTCCCGGCCCATCAGCCGCGCCAGCCCTTGTCCGGCTCCTTGCGTCGCTACGCTTCGTTATTGTCGGATCGCGTGTACCTGGGCTATGCCCTGACCGGCGGCATTTCAATTGCCGGGATGTTCGCCTATATCGCCGGTTCGCCCTTCGTCTTCATCAAGCTTTATGGCGTGCCTGCCGAGCACTACGGCTGGCTGTTCGGCTCCAACGCTGCCGGCTTTATCCTGGTGGCTCAGCTGAATGCGCGGTTGCTGGCCAAGCGCGGACCGGCGTTTTTGCTGTCGCGTACGGTGTGGGTTTACGTGGCGGCGGCGTTGACACTGCTGGGAATTGCCGCGCTGCGCACCGAGGCGCTGTGGCCGTTGCTGGTGCCGCTGTTTATCTGCATCGCCAGCCTGGGCTGCATTTTGCCGAACACCTCGGCCTGTGCCATGAGCGGGCAGGGCGCACGGGCCGGCAGTGCCTCGGCGCTGCTCGGCTGTATCCAGTTCGGCGTGGCAGCGGGTGCGGCCTCGTTGGTTGGCGTGTTGCATGATGGTACGGCGATGCCGATGGCGATGGTCATCAGCTTGTGCGGTGTGCTGGCGGTAACGATTGCAATGTCGACCCAGCGCCTGCAACGGGCAAGGGCCACGCAGGCGCAGGTCTGATAGACCGTTCAGCCAGCGGCAGAGCGCTGCTGGCCGAGGGGAAAACGGTGGGGCGCCTGGATCCGTGCTTGCAGGGTGTCGACGAAGGCGCGGGCCTCGGCTTCACTGCGGAAGGTGATGGCTTCGCCGTCGAGACGAACTTGCCATAGCTTGCCGGGGTTTTTTGCTAACGCTTTTATCAGGATTTTCATTGCTGACTTCCTCACGTAAAAGAATCGTGGCAAAGGCGGCCAATATAAACCCGAATTCCCTCACAAATATGACGAAGATCAACTCTCGGACTAGTGGTGTCGTCCATTACCTACACCGATAACGGACGACACTGACAGCCGTTTTTTAGAACCCTTCCAGCACGATCTTGCCCTTGGCCTTACCGCTTTCCAGCAGCGCGTGGGCACGGCGCAAATTGGCTGCATTGATCGTACCGAAGTGCTCGCCTAGCGTGGTTTTCAGGGTGCCGGCATCGATCAGTTCAGCCACGCGGTTAAGCAGGTTGTGCTGCTCGATCATGTCGGGCGTCTCGAACATTGAGCGGGTGTACATAAACTCCCAGTGCAGCGACAGGCTCTTGCGCTTGAGCTTGCTCACATCCAGCGCCTTGGGGTCGTCGATCAACGCCAGCTTGCCTTGGGGTTGCAGCGCTTCCACCAGTTGATCCAGGTGGTGCTCGGTCTGAGTCAGGCTGGCGACATGCGTCACTTGCTCAACGCCTGCCTGCTTCAGCGCTTCGCTCAGCGGCTGGCTGTGGTCGATCACGACGTGGGCACCCAGGGCTTTAGCCCATTCCTGAGTCTCGGGACGCGAGGCGGTGCCGATGACTTTCAGCGCCGTGAGCTGGTTGGCCAGTTGAGTCAGGATCGATCCCACGCCACCGGCAGCGCCGACGATCAGCAGGCTCTGGCCGTGGTCCTCCTTGCCTTCGGGAATCTGCAAACGTTCGAACAGCAGCTCCCACGCGGTGATGGCGGTCAACGGCAGCGCGGCGGCTTCGGCAAACCCCAGGCTTTGGGGCATATGGCCGACGATGCGCTCGTCAACAGTGTGCAGTTCGCTGTTGCCGCCTGGGCGCACCAGGGAGCCGGCGTAGAACACCTTGTCACCGGCTTTGAACAGCGTCACTTCGCTGCCGACCGCCTTGACCACGCCGGCCACGTCCCAGCCCAGCACTTTAGCGTCGCCATTTTCCGGGGCGACGTTGTGGCGCACCTTGGTGTCCACCGGGTTGACCGAGATGGCTTTGACTTCCACCAACAGGTCACGCGGGCCGGCCACGGGCTCTGGCAGTTGGATGTCTTGCAGGGATTCTGGATCGTTGATCGGCAGTGAGGCGTAGTAGGCGATGGCTTTCATGATGACTCCAAGTGAATACGGTCAAGGTAGGAGCGAGCGTGCTCGCGAAGATCGTTAACGATGACGCGGTGTTTCTGGTTTCGCGCGTCGTCCTTGGGGTTTTCGCAAGCAAGCTTGCTCCTGCAAAAAAAGGCGGGATCAGGCGAGAAATTTCAGGCGCTTGAGTTCGAAGTGTTCGATCACATCGGCGGCCTTGGCGCGAAAGCTCTGGATATGCGCGCTCTGGTCGTGGTCGGCCAGCGCAGCGTCGTCGCTCCAGCGCTCGAGCATGTAGAAGGTCTCGGGGTGTTGCAGGTCCTGGTGCAGGTCGTACTGCTCGCAACCGGCTTCCAGGCGGGTCGGTTCCAGCAGGCCGCGCAGCAGGGTTTCCAGGGTGGCGTGCTGGCCGGGTTTGGCGATCAGCGTGGCGATGACATTAAAAGCGGTGGACATAGTCGACTCCGGGCACGGGCTAACGGGATGGGCAGATGATTGGCTATTTCCTGCGCCGATAAAAGCGGCTAAAACAGCAGTCTGTTTCAACCAAATTTTGATAATGGGACGGAAATCCATGCTGCGTTTTGATGATTTGCAGTTGTTTGTGCGAGCTGCAGACCTGGGCAGCCTGTCGGCGGCGGCACGGGTGATGGATCTGTCGCCGGCAGTGGCCAGCGCCGCGCTCAAGCGTATCGAACAGCAACTGGGCACGCGTTTGCTGGCGCGCTCCACCCGCAGCCTGCGCCTGACCGCCGAAGGCGAGGGCTTCCTGGAATATGCGCGTGCGTCATTAAGCGCGTTGGACGATGGGCGGCGGTTATTGACCAGTGGCCAGGATCATGTCAGCGGCGTGCTGCAATTGTCGGCGCCGTCGGATTTCGGTCGCAACCAGCTGTTGCCCTGGCTGGATGAGTTCCAGCAACAACACCCGCAACTGAACGTGCGCTTGTTGCTCGGCGATCGCATTGCCGATTTGTTCCGTCAGCCAGTGGACATTGCCCTGCGCTATGGCGAACCCGAAGATTCCAGCCTGGTGGCCCTGCCCATCGCCCCGGACAATATTCGTGTGCTGTGCGCCGCGCCGAGCTACCTCGCCCGGCATGGCGAACCCCAGCATCTGGAGCAACTGGCCCAGCACAATTGCCTGCTGTACATGCTCGGTAGCCGCGTACATGACCATTGGGGGTTTTATGACGGCAAGCGCCACGTGAGCCTGACGGTCAGCGGTGACCGGTTCAGTGATGACGCCGATGTTGTGCGGCGCTGGGCGGTGGCGGGTATGGGCATTGCCTACAAGTCGTGGCTGGATATCAGTACCGACGTGCTGGCCGGGCGCTTGCGTTTGATCCTGCCGCAACTGCGGGGCGAGCGCACGCCGCTCAACCTGCTATGCGCCCATCGTGCGCAATTGAGCAAGCCCGTCAACCTGCTGCGGGCCATGCTGGTGTCCCGATGTGCAATCTTGACGGCGCAACGACCGGGGCGAAGGGCGACTGGGCAATAACCTGCATAACGATCGGAAATTTCACTCATGTCCTGTCCTGATCCGAGCTGTCGGACGCCGCGGAACCGGCGGCGCGCGCACCTATACTTTGGCGTCAACCGCAGCAGAAAAATGGTCTTACAGGGAGTGAATACATGGAAGCAGCACCTTGCATCAGTCAGATCGCCAGCTTGCTTGCCGAACCCAAACGCACGGCCATGCTCTGGGCCTTGATGGACGGTTCGGCGAAAACTTCAGAAGAGCTGGCGGCGCTGGCCGGTTTGTCACTGGCGTCGGCCAATGCACATCTGGCGCGCCTGACCGGCAGCGGTCTGCTGCGGATCGAGGCCCGACGTGGCAAACGCTTGTTTCGCGTAGCGGCTGCGGATGTAAGTGCCGCCATTGATGCATTGGCCAGTACCACCATGGCCAGCGCAGCGCGCAGCACACCCCAAGCCTTGCCGCCGGCGCTGATGGCGCCGCAGTTGTTGCGCCGTGCCCGCTGGTGCCACGGTCATCTCGGCGGCGAGCTGGCGGCGCAGCTGTATCAACGGATGCTTGAGGCCGGATGGTTCGAGCGCCATGAGCAGCGTACCGAGGTTACGGTCAAGGGCGCGCAGCATTTGGCGGACCTGGGTATTTTTGTCCAGGCTTTGGCAGCGCCGCTGGTGTGCGACTGTTACGACTGGAGCCAGCAGCAACCGCACCTGGGCGGAGCGTTGGGGGCGGGGTTGATGCAGCTGTTTCTGCAGGCCAACTGGATCAGCGTGATCAACGAGTCGCGTGCCTTGTCGGTCAACGAGGCAGGGCTTGAACAAATAGCTCGAATGGCCTCTTTGTAGCAGCGAGCTTGCTCGCCAAGAGCGTCAACGATGACGCGAGGATCCCAAATAAACGCGCTGTCATTTGGTTTTTCGCGAGCAAGCTCGCTCCTACAGGTGCTTGCGTCGTTTAGAGCTGCAATCAGGTCGCATCCAGTAATAGCCAGGACAAACGATGCCGCACACTCGCCAGGGGGATATTTCACACGGGGGATGCGGCATGGTCAGGCAGGGTTATAGCGCAGCGCAGAGGCTGGAACGGTTGCCCATCAGCGGTTACCACCGAGTCATCTTCATCATCATTGCTCTGGCGTTTTTCTTCGACTCCATGGACCTGGCGATGATGACCTTCCTGTTGGGCTCGATTAAAGCCGAGTTTGGCTTGAGCACGGCCCAGGCCGGGTTGCTGGCCAGTTCGAGTTTTTTCGGCATGGTGGTAGGCGCCTCTCTTTCCGGAATGCTCGCCGATCGTTTCGGGCGCAAACCGGTGTTCCAGTGGAGCATTGTGTTGTGGGGCGTTGCCAGTTACCTGTGCTCCACGGCGCAGACGGTGGAAGCGCTGACGTTGTTTCGGATCCTGCTGGGCATTGGCATGGGCATGGAGTTTCCCATCGCTCAGTCGATGCTGTCGGAGTTGATTCCCGCCAAACGGCGCGGGCGTTACATCGCGTTAATGGATGGTTTCTGGCCGCTGGGCTTTGTGGCCGCAGGCGTGCTGTCGTACTTTTTGCTGCCGGTGATTGGTTGGCGCGACATCTTCCTGGTGTTGGCGGTGCCGGCGGTGTTTGTGTTGGCCATTCGCTTCTTTATTCCGGAGTCGCCGCGGTGGCTGGAACAGGCCGGGCGTCACGAAGCGGCGGACAAGGTCTTGCTGGGCATTGAGCAAAAGGTGCGAGATTCCCTGGGCGGCGCCGATTTGCCGGAGCCGACGGCCCTGCCATGGGTAGAGAGTACGCCGGGGACATTTTTCTCTGCGTTCCGGCAGTTGTGGTCGGCGCAGTACCGCCAACGCACGATGATGATCTGGAGCGTGTGGTTCTTTGCCTTGCTCGGTTTCTACGGGCTGACGTCGTGGTTGAGCGCGCTATTGCAGCAGTCGGGTTTTGCCGTGACTCAGTCGGTGTATTACACGGTGATCATTTCCCTGGGCGGGATCCCTGGCTTCTTGATGGCGGCCTGGCTGGTCGAGCGCTGGGGGCGTAAACCGGTGTGCGTCGTGACGCTGCTGGGTGGCGGGGTGATGGCGTTTCTGTATGGGCAAAGCGCAGTGTTTGGCGGCAATGTGGCTCTGTTGATCACCTCCGGGTTGTTGATGCAGTTTTTCCTGTTTGGTATGTGGGCGGTGCTGTACACCTACACGCCGGAGCTCTATCCCACTTCGGCGCGAGCCACAGGTTCCGGATTCGCATCAGCGATTGGCCGGGTCGGCTCGTTGCTGGGGCCGTTGGTGACCGGACTGGTCTTCCCGATAACCGGGCAGGGCGGGGTGTTTGCCCTGGGCGCGCTGTGCTTTGCCGTGGCGGCGCTGGTGGTGTGGGTGTTCGGGATGGAGACCAAGGGCAAGACCCTGGAAGAGCTCACCCAAATCTAAAGATCAACGCAAAACCTGGGTGGGAGGGGGCTTGCCCCCGATGAGCGTGGGTATCTACACAACTTTTTGTAGCAACTGCCGACGGTAACCACGATGCGAAGCGAGCCGCTCTTGCTCTTGATCTTGATCTGCTTTTGATCTTAGGCGCCCCGTCAAACCACGCTGGCCGGAATCCGACAGGGATTTGGGGGGTAAACCGGCAGGGATGCCGGTTTAGCCGCCCCGCGCCATGGATGGCGCGTGGCGGCGGCCCCCCAAATCCATGGCGGATTACGGGCACACCGAGCCTAAGCGAGGTGCCGAGTGGTGGGGCAAGAGCGTTTTGCTTACTTTTGCGCTTTTCAAAAGTGAGCCGCCGTAAGGGCGGAACCAATAGTAGCCGCTACCTAAATAACGGATACGCACTCGATCAAAGTCCAGCATTCTGGTCGGCTATCAGGCCGCCATCGGGGGCAAGCCCCCTCCCACATTTAGCCTGCATTCATTCAATGATGGTTGGTTATGGCTTTACGAGGCGCGCATCCAGGCTGTTCTGCGCCAGGCGTTTGGCCTGGTCCTGATTCATGCCCAGGGAGGTGTGCAGCGCGTGGAAGTTCTCGGTGACATAACCGCCGAAGTAGGCAGGGTCGTCCGAGTTCACGGTGACTTTTACACCACGTTCGAGCATGTCGAGGATATTGTGCTGGGCCATGTCGTCGAACACGCAAAGCTTGGTGTTGGACAGCGGGCAAACCGTCAGCGGGATCTGTTCGTCGATGATGCGCTGCATCAGGCGTTCATCTTCAATGGCTCGCACGCCGTGGTCGATGCGCTGGATTTTCAGCAGGTCGAGGGCTTCCCAGATGTACTCGGGCGGGCCTTCTTCGCCAGCATGGGCGACGGTAAGGAAGCCCTCGTGGCGGGCACGGTCGAACACGCGCTGGAACTTGCTTGGCGGGTGACCCATTTCCGAGCTGTCCAGGCCCACGGCCACGAACGCGTCACGGAACGGCAACGCCTGGTCGAGGGTTTTCTCGGCTTCGGCTTCGCTCAGGTGGCGCAGGAAGCTCAGGATCAAGCCGCTGGTGATGCCCAGTTGCTGCTCGCCATCTTTAAGCGCTGCGGCGATGCCGTTCAGCACGACTTCGAACGGGATGCCTCGGTCGGTGTGGGTTTGCGGGTCGAAGAACGGTTCGGTGTGAATCACGTTCTGGGCCTTGCAGCGCAGCAGGTAGGCCCAGGTCAGGTCGTAGAAATCCTGGGACGTGCGCAGCACATCGGCGCCTTTGTAATACAGGTCGAGAAACTCTTGCAGGTTGTTGAAGGCGTAAGCCTTGCGCAGGGTGTCGACGTCGTTCCACGGCAGCGCAATCTTGTTGCGCTCGGCCAGGGCGAACAGCAACTCAGGCTCCAGCGAACCCTCCAGGTGCAGGTGCAGTTCAGCCTTGGGCAGGGCGTTGAGCCAATCGTACATAGTTAAAATCTCATCAGGTGCAATGGCGGCATTCTACAGGCCATGGCTGAAATAATCGGCAAAACCTGACCAGCAGGAGAGTATTTGTGTCACTCACGCAAGGGTGAGGTGAACTAAGGTGTAACGAAACGTTAGCGGCTTGGCGCAGTCTGTACCCCATCAATGACTGATTCGCTGCACGAAAAGGCCCGTAATGCTTACACACCTCAAGCAAGAAAAATTCATGCTGCTGGCGCTGATTGCCGCCATTGCGGCTTATCCGCTGGAACACTGGATGCTCCACAGTGGGCAACTGGTGGCGCTGCTGGCCGGTGCTGCGCTGATCGCGTTTATCGTAATGGCCTCAATGCGCGTAGCTCACCACGCCGAGCAATTGGCCGAGAAGGTTGGCGACCCCTACGGCACTATGATCCTGACCCTGGCGGCCGTGTTGGTGGAAGTGGTGATCCTGGCGATCATGATGAGCAACGAGCCGTCGCCCACCCTGGTGCGCGACACCATTTACTCGGCGGTGATGCTGGATATCAACGGCATTCTCGGCCTGGCCGCCTTGATGGGCGGCATCAAGCATGGCGAACAGTCCTACAACGATGACTCGGCGCGCACCTATAGCGTGATGATCCTCACCGCCATGGGCGTGTCGATGGTGGTGCCGGAATTTATCCCCGAGGCCGATTGGAAAATTTACTCGGCCTTCACCATTGGCGCGATGGTGGTGCTCTACACCTTGTTCCTGAGAATGCAGGTAGGCCCACACAGTTATTTTTTCAGTTACAGCTACCCGGAAAAACGCCGCAAGAAATCAACCGAAGAAGAACACGCCCCGCCCGTGAACCTTGCGTTCTCGATCGGTACCCTGGTGTTTGGCGTGATCGTGATTGGTGCGTTGGCTGAAGTGATGTCCAAAACCCTCGACCTGGGCCTGGAAGGCACGGGGGCGCCGCCGGTGATCACGGCGATTGTGGTGGCGGCTATCTCGGCTGCGCCGGAAATTCTCACGGCGTTGCGCGCTGCATTGGCCAACCGGATGCAGTCGGTGGTGAACATTGCGCTGGGCGCCTCGTTATCGACGGTGATCCTGACGGTGCCGGTAATGGAGGCCATGGCGCTCTATACCGGCCAGCCGTTCCAGATGGCAATGACGCCGGTGCAGACGGTGATGGTGTTTATCACGCTGATTGTCAGTGCGATCAACCTCAACGATGGCGAAACCAATGCCATCGAGGGGATGACCCATTTCGTGTTGTTTGCGACCTTTATCATGTTGTCGCTGCTGGGGTTGTAACCGGTTTTAAAAGTGGCACAGATCCAATGTTGGAGCGGGCAAGCCCGCTCCCACATTTTGATTGGTGCCTGGCTTAGATACCCGCGATCAACTGTCGCGCTGCCTGGCTGTGATCGGCGATCAAGCCCTTGAGGTCAAGGCCTTCGACTTGGCCGTCGATCACCCGCCACTTGCCGCCGACCATCACTCGGTCTGCCCGGTCCGCGCCGCACAGCAGCAGCGCGGAAATGGGGTCATGGCTGCCGGAGAAGCGCAGTTCATCGAGCTTGAACAGTGCCAGGTCCGCCTGCTTGCCGACGGCCAACTCGCCAATGTCTGTGCGCCCCAGCAACTGCGCCGAGCCCTTGGTGGCCCAGCCCAATACGCCTTCGGGGGTGATCTTTTCCGCGCCATAACGCAGGCGCTGGATGTACAGAGCCTGACGCGCTTCAAGGATCATGTTCGAGGCGTCGTTGGAGGCCGAGCCGTCCACGCCGAGCCCGATGGGGGCGCCGGCGGCAAGCAGGTCCAGGGTCGGGCAGATACCCGAGGCCAGGCGCATGTTGGAGCTTGGGCAATGGCAGATACCTGTACCGGCGGCACCCAGGCGGGCGATTTCGTCCGGGTTGAAGTGAATGCCATGGGCCAGCCAGGTGCGCGGGCCGAGCCAGCCGACGCTGTCGAGGTAATCCACGGTGCGCAGGCCGAAGCGTTGCAGGCAGAAGTCTTCCTCGTCGAGGGTTTCCGCCAGGTGGGTATGCAGGCGCACATCCAGGCGGTTGGCCAGATCGGCGCTGGCTTGCATGATTTCGGGGGTGACCGAAAACGGCGAGCACGGCGCCAGGGCAATCTGAATCTGCGCGCCGTCACCGCGCTCGTGATATTCGCGGATCAGGCGCTGGCTGTCGTCGAGAATGACCTGGCCTTGTTGTACGGTCTGCTGCGGTGGCAGGCCGCCGTCGGCTTCGCCCAGGCTCATGGAACCGCGGGTGAGCATGGCGCGCATACCCAGTTCGCGCACGCTGGCTACCTGCACATCAATAGCGTTTTCCAAGCCATCGGGGAACAGGTAATGGTGGTCGGCCGCTGTGGTGCAACCCGACAGCAGTAATTCAGCCAGGGCGACTTTGCTGGCCAGGGCGAGTTTTTCCGGAGTAAGCCGCGCCCATACCGGGTACAGGGTTTTCAACCACGGGAACAGCGGCTGGTTGACCACCGGGCCCCAGGCGCGGGTCAGGGTTTGATAGAAGTGATGATGGGTGTTGATCAGCCCGGGCAGCACCACATGTTCGCGAGCATCGAACACCTGCGTGCAGGGCTGTGCCGGTTCCTGGCCCTGGGCCAGCACTTCGGTGATCACACCGTCTTGCAGCACCAGGCCGCCACGGGCATCGAGGCCATTGGCAGTGAAAATTGCGAGGGGGTTTTTTAACCAGATACGGGTCGCAGGCATTGGCCGGCTCCTCTGAATGATGGGTTCAGGTTTGCCAGCTCAGTGTTGCCCTGTCTGCTGATCCAGGGTCGCCGGGGAGGGCGAGGTGGGCAGTTTACCTCTGTGGGAGCGAGCTTGCTCGCGAAAATCGTCAACGATGACGCGGGCAGTCTGGTTTAACGCAGTGCTTGGGCGTTCTTCGCGAGCAAGCTCGCTCCTACAGTTGGGGGGGGGTTACCAGGTGATGGTGTCGCCCTTGTAGTCCACGAAGTGGTGGCCGCCTTTGCCGGTGTAGGCATTTACCTGGTCCACCAGGCCGCGCACGCTGGTCTCGACGTCGATGTGCGCGTTTTCGCCGCCCATGTCGGTCTTCACCCAGCCCGGATGCAGCGACAGCACCGTCGGTTTGGGCTCGCCCAGTTGCGTGATAAAGCTGTTGGTCATCGAATTGAGGGCGGCCTTGCTGGCCTTGTACAGCGCCAGGTCCGAGCCGTCGGGAATGGTCACGCTGCCCAGTACCGAACTCATGAAGGCCAGCACGCCGGTGTCTTTGCGGATCTGCCCGACAAAGCGCTGGGCCAGGTTGATCGGCGCCACGGCGTTGGTGAAGAACAACTGGCCCACTTCCGCCAGGGTCGCGTGGCCGGGCTCCTGGTTGGCCGGGCCCTTGACGCCGGCGTTGACGAACAGCAGGTCGAAGGTGCGGTCTTTCAAGCGTTGGGCCAGGGCGATCACGGCTTGCTGGTCGTCCATATCCAACTTCTCGATCTGCACCGGCCCCACGGCTTTCAGGGCCTCGGCCTTGTTCGGATCGCGCACGGTGGCAGTGACGTCCCAGCCGTCCTGGAGCAGTTGCTTGACCAGGCCAAGGCCCAGCCCGCGCGAGGCGCCGATGATCAGTGCGGTTTTTGGCGTAGACATGAAGGCTTCCTTTGAAATCGCGGTTCAGGGAGTTCAGCGCATAACAGTAGCAGTTTCAGCGTTGCAGCAGGATGCGCCCACGGCTCAGGTCGGCGAGCTGGGTTTGCAGGGTGTCGATGTGTGCCTCTGCCAGCGCAAGTTGTAGCTCCACGCCGTTGGCGGTGAAGGTTTCTTCCACCACCAAGCCGCCGAGTTCGGTAACACGCAACTTCACCAGGTTCAGTTCGGAAAACCCGCACGCGCAGCTCAGGGGCACACGGCTGATCAGTTCGATGCGCTCGGCATTTTGCAGGCATTTATTAGCCCCGCCGCCATAGGCGCGGGCCAACCCACCAGTGCCCAGTTGGATGCCGCCGTACCAACGGATCACCAGGACGGCCACCTGATCAAACCCCTGGGCCTCGATGGCCGCGAGGATCGGTCGCCCGGCGGTGCCGCCGGGTTCGCCGTCGTCGTTACTGCGGTATTGATCGCCCAGTTTCCAGGCCCAGCAGTTGTGCGTGGCGTTCAGGTCGCTGTGCTGCTCGAAAAACGCCTGGGCGTCCTGCGGGCTGGTGATCGGGGCCGCCAGGGTGATAAAGCGGCTCTTGCGTATTTCTTCACGAAATTCGCAAAGGCCTGTCAGCGTAAAAGACATAACTCGCTTCGTTTATAGGGCCGGCTTGATGCCGCAGCCTTTGAGAATGATATGGATCAGGTTGGTGCCGGCGTCTTCCATGTCCTGTTTGGTCAGCTTGGTACGACCTGTTACGCGACAGATCTGGGTGGCGAAGTCGGCGTAGTGCTGGGTGCTGCCCCACAGCAGGAAGATCAAGTGCACGGGATCGACGGGGTCCATTTTGCCGGCGTCGATCCACGCCTGGAACACCGCGGCGCGGCCACTGAACCAGGCGCGATAGTCCTGACCGAAATATTCGGTGAGGCATTCGCCGCCGCTGATGATTTCCATGGCGAAGATCCGCGAGGCTTGTGGTTGGCGCCGCGAGAACTCCATCTTGGTGCGGATGTAACGCGCGAGCGCCACGGCAGGGTCGTCCTCGGCGGTCAGCGCGTTGAAGGTGCTGTCCCATAATTCGAGGATATTGCTGAGCACCGCGATATACAGGCCCAGCTTGTTGGTGAAGTAGTAGTGCAGGTTGGCCTTGGGCAGCCCGGCACTGGCAGCGATGGTGTTCATGCTGGTGCCTTTGTAGCCATGGCGGGCGAATTCATCTTCAGCAGCCTGGAGAATCGCTTGTTCGTTCTTTTGCCGAATGCGGCTGGCGGGTTTACCGGCGTGGTTGCTGTGGGCAGGAACTTCGAGGCTCATGGAGGTTTCCGTGCTGATCGATAAAGGCGACGTGTGCACAGATAACCCACCCTCAAGCCTCAGACAAGTCCTGATGCAATAAAACCGTCAAAGCGGTTCCAGGCTGTCGCGTTCCGGGGTGTGGTTTGCGGCGGTGGTACTTGCCTTGGCCTCCGGCAGTAACAGGCACAGGAGGATGGCGGTGATACCGCCGCTGGTGATGGCGGAGTCGAACAGGTTCTGCACCAGTGTCGGCATCAGGTGCAGCAGGTTAGGTTGCGCGGCGATACCCAGGCCAACACCGAACGAGGTGGCAATGATCAACATGCTGCGTCGATCCAGCGGTGCCTGGGCCAGAATGCGCACGCCGGCCGCGGCCACACTGCCGAACATCACCAGGGTCGCGCCGCCTAGCACCGGCTTGGGGATTTGCTGCAGCACGGCGCCAATCAGCGGAAACAGGCCCAGACAGAACAGCAACACGCCGATGTATAAACCGACGTAACGGCTGGCCACGCCGGTGAGCTGGATCACACCATTGTTCTGCGCAAACGTGGTGTTGGGGAAAGCGCTGAAAGTGGCGGCGATCATGCAGCTCACCCCATCGCCGAGGACGCCGCCCTTGAGCCGGCTTATATAAGAAGGGCCGCTGATAGGCTGGCGGGCAATCATGCAATTGGCGGTGAGGTCGCCGACGGTTTCGATGCTGCTGATCAGATAAATCAGCGCAATCGGCAGGAAGGCGCTCCAGTCGAAGTTGAAACCAAAGCGGAATGGTGTAGGCAGGCTGACCAATGGCAGGTCAGGCAAAGCCTGGGGAATCAGTTTGCCGCTGAACCACGCCGCGAGGCTGCCCAGGGCCAGGCCGATGATGATGGCCGACAAGCGTACCCAGGGCGTGTTCGAGCGGTTGAGCAGGATGATCGTCAAAACCACGAACAGGCCCAGCGCCAGGTTGGCGGGGGCGCCGAAGTCCGGTGCATTGAAACCGCCGCCGAGGTCGGTGATGCCCACTTTGATCAGGCTGATGCCGATCAGCGTAATCACAATGCCGGTCACCAGCGGTGTGATCACGCGGCGCAACTGGCCGATAAAGCGGCTCAATACAATCTGCACTGCCGCGCCGAAGAAGCACACGCCGAAAATCATCGCCAGAATGTCTTCCGGGCTGCCACCGCGTTGCTTCACCAGAAAGCCTGCTGACAATACCGCGCCGAGAAACGCAAAGCTGGTGCCTTGCAGGCAGATCATGCCGGCACCGATGCCAAACGGCCTGCGTGCCTGGATGAAGGTGCCTACGCCGGAAACCATCAACGCCATGCTGATCAGGTAGGGCAAGTGAGCGGTGAGGCCGAGGGTGGAGCCAATAATCAGCGGCGGCGTAATGATGCCGACGAACGCCGCCAGCACATGTTGCAGTGCTGCCAATAGAGCGGACAGTGGTTTGGGGCGGTCGTTGAGGCCGTAGATCAGGTCGCTGGGGCTGGAGGATTCTGGGGGCATGGCGGGTCAACTCAAGGCGGACGGTTCAAGGTCCCTGAGCCCTTGCAAAAAGCTGTCCATGTGCTCAGCTTTTTGCGTGAGGCCCGAGTTAGCGCGTCGCGGCCAGGCTTTCCAGGAAGCTTTCCAGCACCAAATGAGGGCGCCGGCCTTTGCGCGTGACCGATGCCAGGCTCAAATCGTAAAAACGTGTAGCCGGTTTCAGCGCGCGCAGCCGGCCTTGTTGCACCCATAGACTGGCGTAGTGGTCGGGCAAGTAGCCGATATAGCGGCCGGTGAGAATCAGGAACGCCATGCCTTCACGGTCTGAGGCGCTGGCGGTGCAGTTGAGCGCCTGGTAATGGGCCTGGATCTCCGCGGGCAAGCGGAAGGTGGGGGCGATGGCGTCCTGGCTGTCGATGCGTTCGTCGTCGAGTTGCTTGTTATCGGCATAAAACAACGGGTGGCCTACAGCGCAATAGAGCAAGGAGCGTTCGCTGTACAGCGGCTGGTATTCCAGGCCCGACAGTGCGCTGGCCTGGGGCACCACACCGACGTGCAGGCGACCGTCGAGTACGCCTTGCTCCACTTCATTGGGGGCGATCATGCGGATCTGGATCTGCACGTCCGGGCCCCGCTCTTTCAATTGCGCCAGGGCGTGGGTGATCCGCATGTGCGGCAGGGTGACGAGGTTGTCGGTGAGGCCGATGATCAACTCGCCGCGCAAATGCTGGTGCAGGCCGTTGACCTCGGTGCGAAAGCTTTCCAAAGCGCTCAACAGTTGCAGGGCAGACTGATAAACCTCGCGGCCTTCTTCCGTCAGGGAAAAACCGGCGCGGCCGCGTTGGCAAAGTCGTAGCCCGAGTCGTTGCTCAAGGTCGCTCATCTGCTGGCTTATTGCCGAGCGGCCGATGCCGAGCACGGTCTCTGCCGCCGAGAAGCCGCCGCATTCCACCACGCTGCGAAAGATGCGCAGCAAGCGAATGTCGAAGTCGCTGACTTGAGCCAAAGGGTCGGGACGACGGACGCTCATAGTTTAGTGAAGTCCTGACTGAAGGTTAGAAGAGTTGGATTTCACCGACTTTATCCCCGTGGCAATTTAGCTGCAACAACGCTTTTCAATCCCGACGCTGCCTTTTGCCTTGCGAGGTTTTGCTGATGAACATGCCCGAAAACGCCCCATCGTCCCTGGCCAGCCAACTCAAGCTGGATGCGCACTGGATGCCCTATACCGCCAACCGCAACTTCCAGCGCGACCCGCGCCTGATCGTGGCCGCTGAAGGCAGTTGGTTGACCGATGACAAGGGGCGCAAGGTCTATGATTCGTTGTCGGGCCTTTGGACCTGCGGCGCCGGGCACACGCGCAAGGAAATCCAGGAGGCGGTGGCCAAACAATTGGGTACCCTGGATTACTCTCCAGGCTTCCAGTACGGTCATCCGTTGTCCTTCCAGCTGGCGGAAAAGATTACCGACTTGACCCCAGGCAACCTGAATCATGTGTTCTTCACCGATTCGGGCTCTGAATGTGCCGATACGGCGGTGAAGATGGTGCGGGCCTACTGGCGCCTCAAAGGTCAGGCCACCAAGACCAAGATGATTGGTCGCGCGCGTGGTTATCACGGTGTGAACATCGCCGGTACCAGCCTGGGTGGCGTCAACGGTAACCGTAAGTTATTTGGCCAGGCGATGATGGATGTTGACCATCTGCCCCACACCTTGCTGGCGAGCAATGCATTCTCGCGTGGAATGCCGGAGCAGGGCGGTATCGCCTTGGCCGATGAATTGCTCAAGCTGATCGAACTGCATGACGCGTCGAATATCGCCGCGGTGTTTGTCGAGCCGATGGCCGGTTCCGCTGGTGTCCTGGTACCGCCACAGGGGTATCTCAAGCGTCTGCGTGAGATCTGCGATCAGCACAATATCCTGTTGGTGTTCGACGAGGTGATCACGGGCTTTGGCCGTACCGGCTCGATGTTCGGTGCCGACAGTTTTGGCGTGACCCCGGACCTGATGTGTATCGCCAAGCAGGTCACCAATGGTGCTATCCCGATGGGCGCGGTGATCGCCAGCAGCGAGATCTATCAGACCTTCATGAACCAGGCGACGCCGGAGTACGCGGTGGAATTCCCCCACGGTTACACCTATTCGGCGCACCCGGTGGCGTGCGCGGCTGGCTTGGCGGCTTTGGACCTGTTGCAGAAGGAAAACCTGGTGCAGAGCGTAGCCGAAGTTGCCCCGCATTTTGAGAATGCGCTGCATGGCTTGAAGGGCAGCAAGAATGTGATCGACATTCGCAACTACGGCCTGGCCGGGGCGATCCAGATTGCCCCGCGTGATGGGGATGCCATCGTGCGTCCATTCGAGGCCGGCATGGCCTTGTGGAAAGCCGGTTTCTACGTGCGTTTTGGCGGTGACACCCTGCAGTTCGGGCCAACGTTCAACAGCAAGCCGCAGGACCTGGACCGCCTGTTTGACGCGGTCGGCGAAGTGCTGAACAAGATCGACTGATTTCTCCTTCTATATAGAACAACTTTTCAGGAGCCCTGCATGAGCCTTATCCAGCATTTGATCAACGGTGAGCTGGTCAACGACAGCGGTCGTAGTGCCGACGTCTATAACCCGTCTACCGGCCAGGTGATTCACCAAGTGCCGTTGGCCAGTCGTGAAACCATTCAACAGGCGATTGACTCAGCCAAGGCGGCGTTTCCGGCCTGGCGCAATACGCCGCCGGCCAAGCGTGCGCAGGTGATGTTCCGTTTCAAGCAGTTGCTGGAGCAAAACGAAGCACGTATCTCGCAGTTGATTAGCGAGGAACATGGCAAGACCCTGGAAGACGCTGCGGGTGAACTCAAGCGTGGGATCGAGAACGTGGAGTACGCGTGCTCCGCGCCGGAGATTCTCAAGGGCGAATACAGCCGTAACGTGGGGCCGAACATCGATGCATGGTCGGATTTCCAGCCGCTGGGCGTGGTGGCGGGGATCACCCCGTTCAACTTCCCGGCGATGGTGCCGTTGTGGATGTACCCGCTGGCGATTGTGTGTGGTAACTGTTTCATCCTCAAACCGTCGGAACGTGATCCGAGTTCAACGTTGTTGATTGCGCAATTGTTGCAGGAGGCCGGGCTGCCTAAAGGCGTGCTCAGCGTGGTGCATGGCGACAAGGGCGCGGTGGACGCATTGATCGAAGCGCCTGAAGTCAAAGCCTTGAGCTTTGTAGGCTCGACGCCGATTGCCGAGTACATCTATTCCGAAGCGACCAAACGTGGCAAGCGTGTGCAGGCGCTGGGTGGGGCGAAGAACCACGCGGTGCTGATGCCGGATGCCGACCTGGATAACGCGGTAAGTGCCCTGATGGGCGCGGCTTATGGTTCCTGCGGTGAGCGTTGCATGGCGATCTCGGTGGCTGTGTGCGTGGGCGATCAGGTGGCGGATGCGTTGATCGCCAAGCTGGTGCCGCAGGTCAAGGCGTTGAAGATTGGTGCGGGCACGTCTTGCGGCCTGGATATGGGCCCGTTGGTGACGGGGCAGGCGCGGGATAAAGTCAGTGGCTATATAGAAGACGGTGTGTCAGCGGGTGCAGAGCTGGTTGTTGATGGCCGTGGCTTGAGTGTTGCCGGGCATGAGCAAGGTTTTTTCCTCGGTGGCAGCTTGTTTGACCGCGTCACCCCGCAGATGCGTATCTATAAAGAAGAGATCTTTGGGCCGGTGCTGTGTGTAGTGCGGGTGGATAGCCTGGAAGCGGCGATGCAACTGATTAACGATCATGAATACGGCAACGGTACCTGCATCTTCACGCGTGACGGTGAAGCGGCGCGCCTGTTCTGTGATGAGATTGAAGTCGGCATGGTGGGGGTTAACGTGCCGCTGCCAGTGCCGGTTGCGTATCACAGCTTTGGTGGTTGGAAGCGTTCGCTGTTTGGCGATTTGCATGCCTATGGGCCGGACGGGGTGCGTTTCTATACTCGTCGCAAGGCGATCACCCAGCGTTGGCCACAACGGGCCAGCCATGAAGCGTCGCAATTCGCCTTCCCTAGCCTGTAAGGCTCGGTAGGTAGAAGGCCGGCCCCTTGGGGCCGGCCTTTGCGTTATTGGGGCTTTTTTGACTTATATGACAGAAATGTGAAAAAGAAGGTTGACGACAGATTCTGGAGGCCTATAATTCGCCCCACTTCCGGCGCAATCGAAACGGAAAACTCCTTGGCAAACAATGAGTTACGCAGTTTTCGGCAGTGAGTTGCTTCAGTTCATCGAAGCCAAAAGGAAGTTGAAAAAGAGGTGTTGACAGCAGCGTGTAACGCTGTAGAATTCGCCTCCCGCTTCGGAGAGATCCTAAGCGCAAGTGGTTGAAGTTGTTGAAGA
>NZ_JAEKCN010000016.1:0-135938 GCF_016405455.1 Pseudomonas sp. MF7453
GGGATTTGATCGAGCCGTCGGTGCGCTTCTTGCCGGTGTCGAGTTCGTTGAAGGTGTTGATCACCGCATAGGTGTCCTTCCAGTCCCAACCGCGTTTTTTCGCTTCGGCGGCCATCGCCGCGCCCTGTTTCTGGCCCACTTCAAACGCAGCCATGCCCAGGTACGGCACGTCCTCCATGAAGTTGCCCTTGGCGTCGACAAAGCGGTCATCCACGGCCATCACTTTCAGGCCGTTGACCTTGGCCTTGGCGACGATGGCCGGGCCCAGGGACACGTCCGGTGGGCAGATCACAAAACCCTTGGCGCCGTTGGCGGCCAGGCTGTCGATGGCCGAGAGGGTCTTCTCGCCATCGGGCACGGCGATCTTGATCACCGTGAAGCCATGCTCCTTGCCGGCTTTTTCGGCAAAGGCCCATTCAGTCTGGAACCAAGGCTCTTCGGCCTGCTTGACCAGAAAACCGATCTTCACTTCTTCAGCAGCCAGCAACAGGCCGCTCAAGCTCATGGCCGAGACCGCCACAGCGGCGCAGCACAGGGAACGCAAACCACGACGATGATTCATACGGGTGACTCCTTGTTGTTGTTTTAGGTAGAGCTTTGTAGGAGCAAGCTTGCTCGCGAAAAACCCGAGGGCGACGCGTTCATTCAGCATGAACGCGTTATCGTTGACGTTTTTCGCGGGCAAGCCCGCTCCTACAGGTTATCCAGCGAAGCGGTGACAGGGTTTGCCTGGCACATCGACTTCAATCGCCAACAGCGCACCGTCCAAAGGGTGGTCCAAGGGACTCGCGGCACTGGTGATATACAAGGTGGTGAGGCCGGGCCCACCGAACACGCAGCTGGTGGGACGGCTGACCGGCAGTTCGATGATGCGATCCACTTCACCCGAGGGCGTCAGACGCAGCAAGCAACTGCCGTCCCAACGGGCATTCCAGATGTAGCCCTCGCTGTCCATGGCTGAGCCGTCCGGCCCACCGCGCTCGTGGGGTGCAAACCACACCTGGGCGGGTTCGAGCTGGCCGTCGGCCTGGATCGAATGCTGATAGAGCGTGCCGTCCATGCTGTCGCCGAAGTGCACCTGGCTGCCCTCCTCGTTCCAAAGCAAGGTGTTGGGAATGCCCAGGCCGGTCAGCAACGGCGTGACGCGCGCATCGGCATCGACACGAAACAGGCCACCGGAACGCCGGGTGATGGGCAGGTCTTCGCCCTGCTCACCGATATTGTTCTGCATGGTGCCCAGCCACAGCCGGCCCTGAGCATCGCAGCGCGCTTCGTTGCCACGGTTGCCCGGCTGCGGGTCGGCCACGCACAGCAGGGTCAGCGCTTTCGTCGCCAGGTCCAGGCGGTACACGCCGCTGCTCAAGGTCACCAACGCATCGCCGCTTTCACACGGAATAAACGCCGAGACATGCTCGGGCAACTGCCACACCTGCAACTGCCCGTCCATCCAGCGCAGAGCCTGTTTGGCGGCGATATCCACCCAATAAAGCGCCTGGGATCGAACATCCCAGAACGGCCCTTCGCCCAACCGCGCACGGTGTGGGGTGACTGCGCTCAACGACATGAAACCTCCTGATGACTTACAGCGATTCTCGAGACGGTGCGCCATCCACCAAGCGCTGGATACGCAACGGGTTGGCGTTTTTCAACGCGTCGGGCAGCAGGCTATCAGGGTAATTCTGGAAGCACACGGGGCGCAGGAAACGGTCGATGGCCAGGGTGCCGACCGAGGTGCCCCGGGCGTCGGAGGTCGCCGGGTACGGCCCGCCGTGCACCATCGAATCGCAGACTTCCACCCCCGTGGGGTAACCATTGAGCAGGATGCGCCCGACCTTCTGCTCCAGCAGCGGCGTCAGCTCGGCGAACTGTTGCAGGTCAGCCGGTTCGCCGATGATCGTGGCGGTCAACTGGCCGTGCAGCCCACGCAGGGCGGCGCCGAGCTGGGCCTGGTCGGCCACTTCGACAAACACCGTGGTAGGCCCGAACACCTCTTCTTGCAGCACTTCGTCGCCGTCGATCAACAAGCGTACATCCGCCTTGAACAGTTGCGGTTGAGCCTGGTTGCCCGCTTGCGCGCTGCCCGCCAAATGCTGGACGCCCGGGTGAGACAGGAGTTTTTCCAGACCCTTGCCGTAGCTGGCCAAAGTGCCGCTGTTGAGCATGGTTTGCGCCGGTTGCTCACCGATCAATTGCGCGACCTGCTGCGTAAACGCGGTGAACGCAGGCGTTGCGATACCGATCACCAGTCCGGGGTTGGTGCAGAACTGGCCGCAGCCTTGCACCACCGAGGCCGTCAGGTCACGGGCGATGCTCTCGGCGCGCGTTTGCAGGGCCTGAGGCAGCACGATGACCGGGTTGATGCTCGACATTTCGGCAAACACCGGGATCGGTTGCGGGCGTGCGGCCGCCATATCGCACAGGGCGCGACCGCCCTTGAGCGAACCGGTGAAGCCAACCGCCTGGATGGCCGGGTGCTTGACCAACGCTTCACCGACACCGCCGCCGAAGATCATGTTGAACACGCCCGCAGGCATTTCGGTAGTTTCGGCTGCACGGATAATCGCATCGGCCACGTGCTCGGCGGTCGCCATGTGCCCGCTGTGCGCCTTGAACACCACCGGGCAACCGGCGGCCAGCGCAGCGGCGGTGTCACCACCGGCGGTAGAAAACGCCAGGGGAAAGTTACTGGCGCCGAACACGGCCACCGGGCCCAGGCCGATACGGTATTGGCGCAGGTCCGGACGCGGCAACGGCTGGCGATCCGGCAGGGCTTTGTCGATACGCGCACCGTAGAAATCACCACGGCGCAGCACGGTGGCGAACAGGCGCATCTGGCCGCTGGTACGCCCGCGCTCGCCTTTGATGCGGGCGGCCGGCAATGCGGTTTCGCGGCAGACCAACTCGACAAAATCATCACCCAGGGCGTCCAGTTCATCGGCCACCGCATCCAGGAACTGCGCACGCCGTGCGGCGCTCAAGGCGCGGTAGGCCGGGTAAGCGGCCGCTGCGGCTTTGGCGGCGGCATCCACCTCTTGCGGGGTGGCCTGGAAGAAATCCTGTGGCAAGGCTTCGCCGGTGGTGGCATCGATACTCTGCAGCTTGACACTGCCGTTGGCGCTGCGCTGGCCGCCGATGTAGTTGTGGCCGAGAAACTGGGTCATGGAGATCTCCTTAAAGGGTGGTGACTTGGCCGGGTTCGAATACCGCGTCCACCGTGCCGATACCGTTGATCAATGGCGCACCGAATTCGGCCTGGCTGATCTGGAACACATCGCCCGGTTGGGTACGTATACCGTCGGCGAATGACAGGGTGGCGGTGCCGAAGAAGTGAATATGCACATCGCCCGGTTTGAGGAACTGGCTGTATTTGAAGTGGTGGTATTCAAGGTTTTCCAGGCTGTGGCACATGTTGGCCTCGCCGCTGAGGAACTCGTTCTGCCAGATCACTTCGTCGTTACGCAGGATGCGGCTGGTGCCGGCCAGATGCGCGGGCAACTCGCCCACGCGCAGCTCCGGGCCATAGCTGCAACTGCGCAGTTTGGAATGGGCCAGGTACAGGTAGTTCTTGCGCTCCATCACATGGTCGGAGAACTCGTTGCCCACCGCGAAGCCCAGGCGATACGGCTTACGGTCGTGACCGATCACGTAGAGGCCGCCAATTTCCGGCTCTTCGCCGGCGTCTTCGGCAAACGGCGGCACCGGGAAGGCTGCGCCTGGGCGCACGACGATGCTGCCGTCGCCCTTGTAGAACCACTCCGGTTGCACACCGGCCTGGCCAGCCGCGGGTTTGCCGCCTTCCACGCCCCATTTGAAGATGCGCATGGTGTCGGTCATCGCACTGTCGTCACCGGCCTGCTGGTGCATCTTGTCGCGGGCCGAGGCACTGCCCAGATGGGTCAGGCCGGTGCCGCTGATCAGCATATGGGCTGGGTCCGGGTGGTCCAGCGGCGGCAGGATTTTCAGCTCGGCCAGCAGCGCCGCGTAGTCATGACTGGCGCCCAGGCCCAGGCTCTGTACCTTTTGCTGCAAGTTAACCCCGGCTTCGATGGCGGCCAGGGCCAATTCGCGCACGCTGTGTGCGCCCTGCACTTCCCGCAGGGTGTTGCCTCCCACCACGCCGACGCGGCGCTCACCGTTGCTCAACTCGAACTGAACTAAACGCATACAGGTTCTCCTGGATTTAAGTACGTGTGGCGCCACGGGCGCTGGCGGCAAATTGATCGACGGGCAGGACGTGCTTGCGCTCCAGCAAGCGGTAGACCACAAAGGTCAGCAGCAAGCCGAACAGCATCACGCCGCACAGGAAATACAGGCCCGAGGCCAGGTTGCCGGTGTATTCCTTGAGCGCGCCGATCACGAACGGGCCGATATAGCCGCCAAGGTTGCCCACCGAGTTGATCAAGGCGATGCCGGCCGCCGCGCTGGCTCCGGCAAAAAACCGCCCTGGCAAAGTCCAGAACACGGCGGTGCAGGAAAACATCGCAAACGCCGCCAGGCACAGCGCAGCCATCTGCAGCACCGGCACACTCAGCCAGGCGCTGCAAAACAGGCCGATGGCGCCGAGCACATAGAGCACGGCGAGGTGGCCGTAACGGTCGTTCAAACGATCGGAACTGCGCGGGATGATCAGCAGGCCGATGATGCCGAAGATATACGGCACCGCAGAGATGAAGCCGGTGGTGAGGTCGCTGCCACCGAACTGCTTGATCAGGGTCGGCAACCACAGGCCCAGGCCGTAGATGCTCAGGGTCACCGGCAAATAGAACAGTGCCAGCAGCAGCACGCGTTTGTCTTTGAGCGCATGCAGCGGGTTGCCATGCCGGGTCTGCCCGTAGGCTTGCAGGTCTTTTTCCAGCTCACCGGTAAGCCAGGTCTTCTCTTGCTCGCTCATCCAGTTGACCTGTTTGGGACCGTCGGGCAGGTAGCGCAGCACCGGCCAGGTCAGCAGGATCGCCGGGGTGCCGATCACGATAAACAGCCACTGCCAGCCGTGCAGGCCGAGGATGCCGTCCATGCCGAGCAAACCGCCGGACACGGGGCCGGTGATCATCATTGCAATGGGTTGGGAGAGAATGAATAGCCCGAGGATCTTGCCGCGATGGCGCACCGGGAACCACTGGGTGATGTAGTACAGCACGCCAGGAAAGAACCCGGCTTCCGCCGCGCCCAGCAGAAAGCGCATCACGTAGAAACTGTGCGGCCCTTGCACGAAGGCCATGCCGATGGTGATGGCGCCCCAGGTAATCATGATGCGCGCGAACCAGCGCCGTGCGCCGAAGCGGTCGAGCATCAGGTTGCTGGGGATCTCGAACAGAAAGTAGCCGATGAAAAACAAGCCTGCGCCCAAGCCATAGGCAGCATCACCGATGCCGACGTCGGCGCCCATGTGCAACTTGGCGAACCCTACAGCGGAACGGTCCACATAGGCGATCAGGTACAGCAGGATCAGGAAGGGAATCAGTTTCAGCGTGAAGCGCCGAATAAGCCGCAGTTCCTGGCTCATGGGGGTCGATCTCCGATTGTTGTTTTTATAGAAGCTCGGGGGACGCCTCTCGCGAAATCCGCCAGGGTCATACCTCAGTTGAGAAAGACTATATAGTATGACTATTTGCAAAACAACACTTCCAAATCAGCGATTTTGCGCTTATGTTTAAGCACGCATAGAACATATAGTCATACAATAAGAGAATCGATCATGCCTGACAAAAAGCCCGGCCTACGCTCCGCCCAGTGGTTTGGTACCGCCGATAAAAACGGCTTCATGTACCGCAGCTGGATGAAGAACCAGGGCATTGCCGACCACCAATTCCATGGCAAGCCGATCATCGGCATCTGCAACACCTGGTCGGAGCTGACCCCATGCAACGCGCATTTCCGCCAGATCGCCGAGCACGTCAAGCGCGGCGTGATCGAGGCCGGCGGTTTCCCGGTGGAGTTCCCGGTGTTCTCCAACGGCGAATCCAACCTGCGCCCTACCGCGATGCTCACTCGCAACCTGGCGAGCATGGATGTGGAAGAAGCGATTCGCGGCAACCCGATTGATGGTGTGGTGCTGCTGACCGGCTGCGACAAAACCACCCCGGCGCTGCTGATGGGCGCCGCCAGTTGTGATGTCCCGGCTATCGTGGTCACCGGCGGGCCGATGCTCAATGGCAAACACAAGGGCCAGGACATCGGCTCGGGCACGGTGGTGTGGCAGCTGAGCGAGCAGGTCAAGGCCGGCACCATCACCCTGGATGACTTCCTCGCGGCCGAAGGCGGTATGTCGCGCTCGGCAGGCACCTGCAACACCATGGGCACCGCATCGACCATGGCGTGCATGGCCGAGGCACTGGGCACGTCCCTGCCCCACAACGCGGCGATCCCGGCGGTGGATGCGCGGCGATATGTGCTGGCGCATATGTCCGGTATGCGTGCGGTGGAGATGGTGCGCGAAGACTTGAAGCTGTCGAAGATCCTCACCAAAGAAGCGTTTGAAAACGCGATTCGCGTAAACGCAGCCATCGGCGGTTCGACCAACGCGGTGATTCACCTTAAAGCCATCGCCGGGCGCATCGGCGTGGAGCTGGACCTGGATGACTGGACCCGCATCGGGCGCGGTATGCCGACCATCGTCGACCTGCAACCCTCGGGGCGCTTCCTGATGGAAGAGTTCTACTACGCCGGCGGCCTGCCTGCCGTGCTGCGTCGTCTGGGTGAAGCCAACCTGATCCCCCACCCGAACGCCTTGACCGTCAACGGCAAGTCTCTGGGCGAGAACACCAAGGATTCACCGATCTACGGCCAGGACGAAGTAATCCGCACCCTCGACAACCCGATTCGCGCCGACGGCGGCATCTGCGTGTTGCGCGGCAACCTGGCGCCGTTGGGTGCGGTGCTCAAGCCATCCGCCGCCAGCGCCGAACTGATGCAACACCGTGGCCGTGCGGTGGTGTTCGAAAACTTCGACATGTACAAGGCGCGCATCAACGACCCGGAGCTGGACGTGGATGCCAACTCGATCCTGGTCATGAAGAACTGCGGCCCCAAGGGTTACCCAGGCATGGCCGAGGTCGGCAATATGGGCCTGCCGGCCAAACTGCTGGCCCAGGGCGTGACCGACATGGTGCGTATTTCCGATGCACGCATGAGCGGCACCGCCTACGGCACGGTGGTCTTGCACGTGGCCCCGGAAGCTGCTGCCGGCGGGCCGTTGGCGACTGTGAAGGAAGGTGACTGGATCGAACTTGATTGCGCCAATGGCCGCCTGCACCTGGACATCCCCGACGCCGAGCTGGCGGCACGCATGGCTGATCTGGCGCCACCGCAAAAGCTGATCGTCGGCGGCTATCGCCAGCTGTATATCGACCATGTGCTGCAAGCCGACCAGGGCTGCGACTTTGACTTCCTGGTGGGCTGTCGCGGAGCAGAAGTCCCACGGCATTCCCACTAATTGGGATGCTATGATGCGGCGAATTTAAGCCAGAGCCTGCCCGTCGTTATGGATCACCAGCCGCCCAAGCCGCGCAAGAGCCAGCATGCCCAGATCGTTCAGGACCTGGGCATGCACATCGTTTCCGGTCGCTTCAAGCCCGAGGAACGGTTGCCCATGGAAGCCACGCTGTGCGAGGAATACCAGGTCAGCCGCTCGGTATTGCGCGAGGCGACGCGAGTGCTCAGCGCCAAGGGCCTGGTGTATTCCAAGCCACGGGTGGGCGCGGTGGTACGGCCACGCTTGAAATGGCACCTGCTCGACCCGGACGTGCTGTCCTGGTTGATGCAGTCCACGCCCCACAGTGAGTTCTTCAACACCCTGGCCGGGGTGCGGCGCATCCTCGAACCGGAAATCGCCGCCATGGCAGCGACTACCGCCACCGATGAAGACATCGCCACCATCGAACACGCCTACCAGGGCATGGAAACCGCCAAGACCCACGAGGACCTGTTGCAGGCCGACCTGGACTTCCACCGGGCGATTGCCGACGCCACCCGTAACGACCTGCTCGCCTATATGTGCAACATGCTCTCGCTGCCGCTGCGCGAGTCGATCAATATCACCAACCGCCGCCCGGATATCCAGGGCCTGAGCCTGCCCCGGCACAAGGCAATCCTCACCGCCATCCAGAACCGTGATGCGCTGGGTGCAAGGCATGCCTCGCTGGTGCAACTGGATGACACGCGGGTGGCGCTGGATACGGTGATGAATGTGTTGACGCCTTTGTAATCCGCGCTGGCGCACTCATTCCTGATTGTTACTGTTGTTGTTGGCTCTGGGGCAAGTGTTATCACCCTCTTTTTTCAGCGCCAGCACTGCCTGTCGCTCAGACAACAAATGCGTAATGGCCCCGCCGATAGCGGCGGAAATAAGCGCCAGGGCCTCTTTGGGCAGATTGATCGCCGCCCAGGTCAACCCGCCGATCAGCAGGATGACAAACAGGATGTTGAAGCGCGACACGCCGAGTTTGATCGAGCGCACGATATCGGAGGTGTCTTGCATTTTTTCGAAGCGTTTGAGGTTTTCAAACTTGCGCACCGATTCCAGCGTTTCCAAATAGTGTGTTTCGGCCCTCTTCAGTTTCTTGATCACATCGGCCTCCGTCATGACCTCCTCGATCTCGATCCTGACCAGGCTGATATTGGCCGCTGGCCGACTAAGGATTTCCGAACTCAACGAACTCTCGGCAAGCTCGGCCAAGAGATACGTGTATGACGTCTCGCTGATCTCCTTGGCATATTTTTGCATGGCTGAGGTGTAGCACTTGGTGGCGTACCGGGTGAACAGCCGTTCGGCATCGTTGGTTTTTTTAATCAGTTCATCGGTTTCACTGGCCAGTTCCCGTTCCATTTTTAATATCCCTATTAAGCGTGGCTTCGAAAAGCGATAAGCGCCGACTACTACGCTGACACGTTAGCGGCAAACATCCCTCGCGGGGCGTTCACTGTCTACTGTCAAACCTGACAGTAGCGCACATGAAAAGGTGTGAGGGAGCTTGCTCCCACGCCTGTGTAGGAGCGAGCTTGCTCGCGAAAAACTCACAGGCGCGGCTTTTATTCAGGAAGCTTGCGCTATCGTTGACGATTTTCGCGAGCAAGCTCGCTCCTACAGAGGGCGAGCCTACATTTGGAACCGTGTACAGCGTCAGAGGGTGTAGGAGATTCCGACCTGCACTGTGCGTGGCGCACCGGGATACGCGTAGATATTGCCGAACGCGCCTTCCTCATACTCGCGGTTGAACAGGTTCTTCACGTCCAGGTTCAGGCGCACCTGCTCGTTGACCTTGTAGTAACCCAGCAGGTCGACCACGGTGTAGGCGTCCATCGAGAAGGCCGTATTAGCAGTCTGGCCGGCGCGCTGGTCGACGTACTTGCCGCCCGCGCCCAGGCCCAGCCCTTTCAGTGCGCCGTCCTGGAACTCGTAGACGTTGAGCAGGCTGAAGCTGTTGCGCGGGATGTTCATCAAGCGGGTGCCGGAGCGCAGCGTGGTGTCGCGGGTCACTTCGGCGTCCACGTAGGCGTAACCGCCAATCACACGCCACTCGGGTGTGAGGTTGCCCGCCACGTTCAGGTCAAATCCGCGGCTGCGCACCTGGCCGGTCGCGACATTGAGAGTGCTGGTGGGATCAGCCGGGTCGATGGCCAGCACGTTTTTCTTTTCGATCTGGTAGATAGCGGCGTCGACGCTCAGTTGGCGATCAAGTGCTTCCCACTTGATCCCCATCTCGTAGGACTTGCCTTTCTCCGGCGCGAAACCACCGCCTTCGCGGCTGGCGCCGGTGTTGGGCTTGAACGAACGGGCGGCGTCGGCATAAACCGCGACGGTATCGGTGAGGTCGTAGATCACGCCCACACGCGGGGTGACGGCGTTGTCGGCGGCCTGCCAGTTTTTATCGCGTGACACATAGTTTTCGTAATCATGCTCAAAGCGTTCGAAGCGCGCACCGGCCAGCACTTTCAAACGTTCGGTCAAGGCGACCTGATCCTGCACAAAAGCGGCGTAGGTCTTGAGGTTTTCTTTATCGTGGGTGGGCGTGCGGGTCAGTGCCGGACGCGTTTGGCCGTACACCGGGTCAAAGATGTCAATTGGATAGGTGCCGGCATCAGCGCTTGAACGCTGAATGATCGACTTATAGTCGTAATCCTCGTACTCGATACCGGTGAGCAAGGTGTGATCGAACCCGCCGGTGGAGAAGTGGCCGGTCAGATTGAGCTGATAGTCCTTGTCGGTCCATTCCAGCTTGCGGTAGTTGAAGTTGCGTTGCAGGGTCCGGCCATCGGCGCCCAGGCTACCCGGCCCATTGGCCTCGATGGCGTTGCCCTTCAGGCTGCCGTCCAACCATTGGAAACCGCCGCCCAGGGTCCAGTTGTCGTTAAGCGCGTGTTCGAAACGCAACTGCGCCATGTTGTTGTCGTTGTGCAGTTTGCCGGCATCCTTGTCGCCCCAGAATGTATCGCGCGAGGGGGTGCCACGCTGGCTGGGGAAACGCGTCAGGCCGCGGTCCAGCGGGTGGTTGTTGCGCATGAAATCGCCTTCGAAGGTCACCTTGGTGTCATCGGTGGCCTGCCAGGTGATCACCGGCGTCACGCCGTAGCGCTCGGTCTCGACATGATCACGGAAGGTGTCGCCGCCCTCGCCCACTACGTTGAGGCGATACGCCAGGCGGCCCTCTTCGTCCAGCGGGCCGGACGCATCCAGGGTGCCGCGCTTCATGCCCTGATCATTCAACTGGCTGCCCAGGGTCACGGTGCGTTCGGCCAAGGGTTGCTTGGACACCACGTTGAACGTACCACCGGGGTCGCCACGGCCGTAAAGCATGGTCGCAGGGCCACGCAAGACCTCAAGACGTTCGATGGTGTTGGCATCCGGCATGTTCGGGTAACCGCGGTTGATCGGGAAACCATTGCGGTAGAACTCACCGGTGGTGAAGCCACGCACGGTGAAGGTGGTCAGGCCCTGGCCGCCAAAGTTGTTGGCGCGGCCCACGCCGCCGGCATAGTCAAGGGCATCTTGCAGGCGTGTTGCGCCGATATCCTCGACCACATCTTTGGAGACCACGCTGATGGACTGCGGGGTTTCATGAATGGAGGTGTCGGTGCGCGTCGCACTGGCTGAACGGGTGGCGTGGTAGCCCTGGACCGGGCCTTGCGCCGTCTCGAAGTGCGCGGTGGCAGTCACATTGGTGGCTTGCAGTTCGATACTGGCTTTTTCAGCAGGAGCATCCTCTGCCCAGGTGAAGGGGGAAAACGCCTGAAGCACACAGATTGAAATCAGGGTACGACGCATGGATGTAAACCTAGTGAATGAGCCAGATGGGGCGGCAAACCTGCCAATAATTCGCCGCGCATCATATCTCAGCGCATTCTCGTTTGATATCGGTTCTCATTTGTTATTTTTCGAGTATCGGCGTTGTAACGAGCGGCGAAAAAAAGCCACTCAATCGAGTGGCTCATATCACCGGCTGGCTGGCCTCAACGGTAGCGTTCCAACCAATGCGCGTAAGGCGCCGGCAAGGTCCAGGACGACTTGTCCACGCCCAGCTCCTTGGCAGCAAAATACGCCCAATGCGGATCGGCCAAGTGCGCACGCCCTACCGAAACCAGATCCAGGTGACCGGCCTGCAGCGCGCCTTCGGCCAGTTGCGGAGTACCAAAACCCCACGCCGAAGTCACCGCAATACCGGCCTCACGGCGCACACGCTCAGCGATTGGCCCCATGAACGCCGGGCCCCACGGGATGTTGGTGTCGGGGATGGTGAAGCCGACACTGACGCTCAACAGGTCCAGGCCACCGGCCTTGAAGCGGCGCGCCAGTTCGATGGATTCAGTAAGTGTCTGCTCGTCGCGGCCGTCGTATTCGATCACGCCAAAGCGTGCGGTCAGTGGCAGGTTTTCCGGCCAGACTTCACGCACGGCGGCCAGGGTTTCCAGGAGGAAACGGCTACGGTTATCGAAGCTGCCACCGTAGGCATCGGTGCGCTGGTTGGAGTGCTCGGAGAAAAAGCTCTGGCCCAGGTAACCGTGGGCGAAGTGCAGCTCGATCCATTCAAAACCGGCATCGCGGGCGCGACGGGCGGCATCGACGAAGTCTTGCTGGACGCGGGCGATGTCTTCCAGGGTCATAGCACGCGGCACGTTGGGCAAATGGGCGCCAAACGCAATGGCCGACGGCGCGATAGTTTCCCAACCGCGGGCATCGGACGCCGGGATGTGGTCATCGCCTTCCCATGGGCGGTTGGCGCTGGCTTTACGGCCCGCGTGGGCGATCTGGATGCCCGGCACCGAACCTGCGGCCTTGATGGCCTTGACCATCGGCACGAACGCCTGTGCATGGGCATCGCTCCAGATACCGGCGCAGCCAGGGGTGATACGTCCTTCCGGCGCGACTGCCGTGGCCTCGACCACCAGCAGGCCGGCGCCGCCACGGGCCATGCCGGCCAGGTGCACGTGGTGCCAGTCGTTGACCATGCCGTCCTCGGCCATGTATTGGCACATCGGCGGGATGGCAATGCGATTGCGCAAGGTAACGTCTTTGAGTTTGAACGGTTCGAACAATGCGGACATCAGATACTCCGAGAGAAGGGTGTGTGATTCGATAGTTCGATGGTAATCGAACTATGGTATTGAACGCTACCCCCCTGTTATGATCCGCCCCATGCGAGCCTTCAAACACCCTACCCTGCAAGAATTAACGCTTGAGCGCGTGCTTTACGCCCTGAGCGACCCCGTGCGCCTGGACATCGTGCGCTGCCTGGCCGGCGTGGCCGAAGCCACCTGTGGTGAACTGGACGGCGGGCGGCCCAAGTCCAGCATGTCCCACCACTTCAGGGTGTTACGTGATGCCGGCCTGGTGCACACGCGCAATGTGGGCACCACCCATATGAACTCGTTGCGCCATGAAGAGCTGGAAAGCCGCTTTCCCGGCTTGCTGGCGAGTGTTCTCGCGCAATCCTAGCCGGGGCTTGGCCTGTGTAGGAGCGAGCTTGCTCGCGAAAAACGTCAACGATGACGCGTGCTTTCTGAATAAACGCGGCGCCTGTGGTTTCTTCGCGAGCAAGCTCGCTCCTACGGCCCTCCTCAGGACGCCACAGGTTGCAGCCGCCCGCCATTAATATGCACACAGTCCTTGCCATTGCGCTTGGCACCGTAGAGGTTTTTGTCCGCCATCTTGAGCACCGCCGATAGCTCGTCACCTGGTGTGAAGCGTGCCATGCCGGCACTGCAGGTGTAGTTGTGAGGCGCGGCGACACTTGAGCGTATGGCCTGCAACAAATCCAGCACGAAGTCGCGGGCGAAGCGCGGGTCATCGTCCTGCAACAACACACCGAACTCTTCCCCGCCGATCCTGCCAAAGCTGTGGCTGCCTTTAGCGTTTTTCAGGCACACGGCCATGGCTCGCAGAATCTTGTCACCGACATCGTGACCGTACAGGTCATTTTTTGCCTTGAAGCTGTCGATATCCAACATGATGAAGTAGCCAGCCTGGCCGCTGTCGAGCAACTGTTCGAAGCTTTGCATAAAGGCACGACGGTTAAGGATGGAGGTCAAGTAATCGGTCTCGGCCAAGGCGCGAAACTCGCTTTCCACCAACAACACCGAACGCAGGTTCTTCAAATACGAATAACTCAGGATAAAACCGATAGAGACCGACGATGCACAAAATATCAGCAGATAAGCCTGTGTCCCCGCATATGTATCGGCCTGCATCGGCGACCATAAGATGAGCCAGACCAACAGCGCGCCGACCAGATAGTCCTGAACACTGATAAACAAGATAGCGCTGCCGACCACCAGGGTGACGGCCAGGGGCAAACCGTAGATACGCAATTCCTGATTCAAGCCAATCACATAGGCAAACCCCACCGACAACATCACGATGTAGGTAACTCCCAGCACTCGCCACAACAGGAAGTTGGCGGTTCTGCAGTGAAACCGGCACACCAGCAACAAGCCAATGGTGACGCCCAACATCGACAGGTCGAACTGCATGGCCGGATGAATCAACCAAATACCGATCCAGGCAATGATCCCGATCCACTCCGCTTGCGTCACCGCAGGCGACAACAACCTGCGCATCCTGGGCCTTAACTTCAAGTTAGCAGGCATCCTTACGCTCCCATCTCAATAGCATGCAGGCCCAGCGCAAATGAAAAGGCCATAAAGCGTTTTACCAGGCTGACGAAGGGCGGCAGCACTTCCAACCGGGTCTTGGAGTGAGCTTTGAAATACCCCTTCTCGACGCCCTCCTGGACCATTCGAATAATGTGGGTCTTGGACACGGAAAGTTGCTTGGCCAAGGCCAGGTAGGACGATGACCGGAACGTGGCCCGGTCATTTTCCGGTGCGAAGGCATCGTTATAGATGGCCAACATCAACAGGTGCCCGGCGTCTCTTTTCACCAGCCAATAACACTCGGGTAGCAGAACATCCACCGTAAGATCGGCGTCGAGAATAATGGCAAAACCCTTGAAATAGAGCGACAGGAAGCCACGGTCATCCAACTCGCGCATTTGCCGGAAAATCGCCCTTTCAGGGTACAGCCGCGCCAATGACTCGGTGAGCGAGGTCAACATCAGACGCGCTTCACGACAGGCCTCATCCGACGGCGCGTAAACCCGGAAGCGACTGTCTTCCGGGTGCGGTGCAACCTCCATGAAGCCCAGCGCCCGCAATAACAGGAACATCGATTCCAGGCTGTTTTTCGAACAATACCTGCGCGTCACACACAGGGTTTTAACTTCCGACAATAACGGTACGGGCGTGGCGAAGTATTCACTCAATAACGCAAACGACACCATCAAACGGCTGTATTTAAGTGCACTCTTGTAGAAAAACGGCCTTCGGGAATAGGGCACGAGCAGCACGTGGTAATGCGCTCTCAGGCACGATTCAAAATCCTTATGACGTTCGAGCGCTTGCGCGGTATTACACATAGCCGACTTCAACGAACTGACACGCATGAAAGAGCCCTGATCATCCAACTTGATTCCACTGATCTCAGCTACGAAATCCCTGCAGCCCGGCCCCAAAACAAAATCACGTGGTAAACCCTGCGGTTAATGGCTTTTTGCCTCGAACGCAATGTACAGCGATTGCCGGACAAGACGTCATCAGTACCAAAGTTGTTCCAGATTCAAGTGGGCCTTGCGCACGCAGTTGCGCGTAACTTCCCGTTACATTCACCCAAGCCACTGACTCGCCGACGAATCGATTCAGCAAGCTGCGAACCTTTCTCCCTGAAGTGGCGTCGTAACAAAGCATTGTTGCCAACCGCCCGCCGCGAGGTTCTCGTTTGAAAGCTGCCCTCATGAAGAAATACCGTCTGATCATCAAGACCATGGGCTATGTAGGCTGGTCCCTGTTCTGGCTGTTGCTATGGGATGTGGCGGTCACTGTGGACTTCATGTTGTTTCTCACCACCAAGATCAACCTGCCGCTGATGCCCCTGACATTGCTGGGCTCGGCGCTGGTGGTATTAATCAGTTTTCGCAACAGCAGCGCGTACAACCGCTGGTGGGAGGCGCGCACGTTATGGGGGGCGATGGTCAATAATTCGCGCAGCTTTGCGCGCCAGGTGCTGACGCTGCTGGATGACCCCGACCGCGAAGTCAATCCGATCAAGTCCACGCTGCTGCGCCGCCATGTGGCCTATGTGAATTGCCTGGCCGCCCACCTCAAGGGCCAACCCTGCCCGGATGAAGTGCGCGCATTTATCCCCGCCGAGGAGTTCGCTCGCAATGGCGCCACCAACAATTTTGCCAATGACATCCTGACCGGTTCTGCGGCGTTGCTGGCCAGGGAATACAAGGCCGGCCACCTGGACAGCATTCGCCTGGCGCGGCTGGAGTCGACCCTGGTCGACCTGTCCAATGCCCAGGGCGGCATGGAGCGCATCGCCAATACGCCACTGCCCTACCCCTACGTGTATTTCCCGCGGCTGTTCATCTCGCTGTTCTGCCTGATCGTGCCGGTGGGCCTGGTGGAATCCCTCGGCTGGTTTACCCCGCTGGCTTCCACCGTGGTGGGCTTTATGCTGCTGGCCATCGAGCGTATCGGCACCGACCTGCAAAGCCCATTTCGCTCCAGCGAGCATCAGATCCAAATGGAGGCGATTTGCGAAACCATTGAGAAGAATCTGCAATCGATGCGCCGTGACGCACTGGCAGGCGATCAAATCGGTTGAGCACCCTTTCCCCCTGAAGTACTTGCCTTCACCCGAAAAATACGGCGAGGCGAGTGCAAGGGGACCTGAAACAAGGCACCCGCTTTATAGCGCTAGTCCACCAAGCTTGCCGTCGTTACGGGCAAACGTGACCTTGTCTCCCACTTTGAGATACGGATTGTGGTCAACAATGATAAGCACCTCTGCGGTTTCGTCGTCGGGCTTAATCCTCACATGATAACTGCTGAATTGCTGAAAGAAATATTCTTTGATCTCGGTAACTGTGCCGGGGTGCAGCGTAATTTTAATTGTCATGGTGTTAGGTCTCATCGTGAGTGGGGATATTTGTTCTGACACCATTGAACCCCTCTTTAAAACTCGCTTCTACTGTCAAGGTTCACAGGTATCACGAGCGCCGCACGGTGCGATTCTCCGTTTATTGCTTGGAGACGCTTCCCCCCAAGGAGGACGTTCTGCGCGACCTCTCCTCATCATCGCCGCACCTGTAAAAGACTATTACCAGGAACAATGTACTAACCAGTTACTTATCTTGCTAAAATCGCGTCTTTGCCCTCTCTCACTCGAGCCTATTCGACATGAAACGAGCATCGCGCGCCGCTGGCGTCTCTAGATTTCTACTCCTGGGCCTGGGCGTTGTCATCGCCCTGCTCGGCCTTGCGCTCGCCGTCGGCGGCGCCAAACTCGTGAGCCTGGGAGGCTCCTGGTACTTTCTGGCCGGTGGCGTGGTCATGGCGGTCTCCGGCCTGCTGATCGCTCGGCGCAAGCCTGCCGGTGCCTGGCTGTTTGCCGCGTTTCTGGCCGGTACCGCCGTATGGGCAGTAGCCGACGTGGGCCTGGTGTACTGGCCGCTGTTCTCGCGGCTGTTCATGTTCGCGGTAATCGGCGTGGTGGTGGCGCTGGTGTATCCGTTGCTGGCCGGCAAACCGGCGCGTGGCGCTTATGCGGTGGCGGCCTTGTTGGCCGTCGGCGTGGCGGTGGCGGCAGGCAATATGTTCGTCGCTCACCCAAGCGTGGCGCCGACCGGTGCCGGCCCTGGCATCACGCCGGTAGCCGAAGCCGAGGCACAGAAAGACTGGGCGCATTACGGTAACACCGAAGGCGGCAGCCGCTTCGCCGCGCTGGACCAGATCAATCGCGACAATATCGACAAACTCAAAGTCGCCTGGACCTACCACACCGGTGACGTGGCCCTCAGCGACGGCAACGGCGCAGAAGACCAGCTGACGCCCTTGCAGATCGGCAACAAAGTCTTCATCTGCACCCCACACAACAACCTGATCGCCCTGGACGCCGACACTGGCAAGGAGCTGTGGAAGAACGAGGTCAATGCCCAGTCGGCGGTGTGGCAACGTTGCCGTGGCATGGCCTACTTCGACGCCACCGCGCCGATTGCCCAACCGACCCAGCCCAACAGCTCGCCGATCATCGCCGCCAGCGTGCCTGCCGGTGCGCAGTGCCAGCGTCGCCTGCTGACCAACACCATTGATGCGCGCCTGATCGCCGTAGACGCCGACACCGGCAAGTTCTGCGAAGACTTCGGCACCCACGGCCTAGTGGATTTGAAGGCTGGCCTGGGTAATGTGCCGGACAGCTACTACCAACTGTCTTCGGCACCCTTGATCGCCGGCACCACCGTCGTCGTCGGTGGCCGTGTCGCCGACAACGTGCAGACCGATATGCCAGGCGGCGTGATTCGTGGTTTTGATGTAATCAGCGGCCAGATGCGTTGGGCGTTCGACCCAGGCAACCCTGAAGACAAGCAAGCGCCGGCCGCTGGCAGCACCTATGTGCGCAGCACCCCCAACAGCTGGGCGCCGATGTCTTACGACCCGCTGATGAACACCGTTTTCCTGCCGATGGGCAGCTCTTCCACTGACATTTACGGCGTGGAACGCACCCAACTGAACCATAAATATGGCGCCTCCGTGCTGGCGCTCGACGCGTCCACCGGCGCCGAAAAGTGGGTCTACCAGACCGTCCACAACGACCTGTGGGACTTCGACCTGCCGATGCAGCCGAGCCTGATCGACTTCACCCCGCCGGGCAGCGACAAGGCGGTACCGGCCGTGGTGATCGGCACCAAGGCCGGGCAGATCTACGTGCTCGACCGCGCCACCGGCAAGCCGCTGACCGACGTGCAGGAAGTACCGGTCAAAGCCGCGAACATTCCCAACGAACCCTACTCCCCAACCCAGCCAAAATCGGTGGGTATGCCGCAGATAGGCGCGCAGACCCTGACCGAGTCGGACATGTGGGGTGCCACGCCGTACGACCAACTGCTGTGCCGCATCGACTTCAAAGGCATGCGCTACGACGGCCTTTACACAGCGCCAGGCACCGATAAATCCCTGAGCTTCCCGGGTTCCCTGGGCGGCATGAACTGGGGCAGCATTTCCACCGACCCGGTACACGGTTTTATCTTCGTCAACGACATGCGCCTGGGCCTGTGGATCCAGATGATACCGTCGCAGAACAAGGCCCAGGCTTCTTCCGGGGGTGAAGCGCTGAACACCGGCATGGGCGCCGTGCCGCTCAAGGGCACGCCGTATGCGGTCAACAAGAACCGCTTCCTGTCGGTGGCCGGTATTCCATGCCAGGCACCGCCATTCGGCACCCTGACCGCCATCGACATGAAGACGCAAAAGGTCGCCTGGCAAGTGCCGGTGGGCACGGTTGAAGACACCGGCCCCCTGGGCATCCGCATGCACCTGCCGATCAAGGTCGGCCTGCCGACACTGGGCGGTACGCTGTCCACCCAAGGCGGCCTGATCTTTATCGCCGGCACCCAGGACTTCTACCTGCGCGCCTTCAACAGCGGTAACGGTGAAGAAATCTGGAAAGCCCGCCTGCCCGTCGGCAGCCAGGGTGGCCCGATGACCTACGTGTCGCCGAAAACCGGCAAGCAATACATCGTCGTCACCGCCGGCGGCGCGCGCCAGTCCACCGACCGTGGCGACTACGTGATCGCCTACGCCCTGCCGTAACTGCCCTCTGTTCGCGCGGTGCTCCCGCACCGCGCTTTGTGTTTGGAACCCCCCGCATGAACCCTACTTCTCATACGTCCCTTGGGCGCCTGGTGCTCGGCCTGGCGTTGACTGCCGCCCTGCCCGTTCAAGCCGACGACACCACCTTGACCGGCGACTGGGGCGGCCTGCGCCGGGAGCTTGACGCGCAAGGCATCCGCTTTACCGGCGACTACAGCGGCGAGACCGCCTACAACGCCCATGGCGGCCAACATCGCTCGGCGCGCTATTCGCAAAACCTCAAGCTTGGCGTGCAGTTCGACCTGGGCAAGCTCTACGGCTTCAACAACGGCGACCGCATTCAGTTGACCATCAACGACCGACGCGGCAACAGCGCTTCTGAAGACCTGGTGGGTAACCGCCTGCCGATCCAGGAAAACTACGGCGGCCTCTACACACGCCTCACCGAGTTGAGCTACGAACGCACCCTGTTCACCCCCGCGCTCAACGTCAAGCTCGGCTACATGGCCATGGGCAATGACCTCGGCGGGCTGGACAGCGGCATTTTGTGCAATTTCATGAACGCCGGTTTCTGCGGGCATCCGCTGAACATGTCGGGCGGCAGTGGCTGGGCCAACTACCCGAATGCGCACCTGGGCGCGCGGGTGAAATATGACTTTTCGCCAAACTGGCAACTGCGGGTGGCGGCGTTCAACGTCGACCCTTCCAGCAATGGCAACTCCAGCCGCGCCTGGCACCTGGGACCCAAGCACACCACCGGCACCGTGGTGCCCATCGAACTGATCTACAAACACACGGGCAACCTGCCGGGTGAATACAAGCTCGGTTATTACTACGACAGCTCCGATGTAAAACGCATTGGCAGCAACAAGGACGTCAGCGGGCGTGGCGGTCACTACCTGTTGATCGACCAGGCGGTGTGGGCCTCCCAAACCTCCCAGGGCCGCAGCCTGCACGCCTTCGGCCAATACTCCGCCGCCAGCGAAGCGGCTTCGCCGTTCACCAAGTGGTATGGCGCGGGGCTGGTGCTGTACAAACCGTTCGAAGGTCGCCCGCGGGATACCGTCGCCCTGGGTTATGGCCGTGCAGTGCCCAACCCGCGCAGCCGGGATAACGCGGATGCGGCCTACGCCAACCTGGACAACGCTGAACAGCTGATCGAACTCAGCTACGGCTACCAGGCCACGCCGTGGCTGACCCTGCGCCCGGATGTGCAATACATCATCGAGCCGGGGGCGTTTTCCGCACAGAACATCGACAACGCGCTGGTGCTCGGCTTGCAAGTCAAGGCGGTGTTCTAAGCGGTGTCCTGCTGGTATTGCCTGGGCGTACAACCGAACTCGCGACGAAACACCGTGTGCAGGTATTGCGCCGACTTGAACCCACAGTTCTGAGCAATATCGGCGATCGCCAGCGCTTGGTTCTCCAGGCCCTTGGCGGCCGCCGCGAGTTTGAAGCGCAGGATCTCGTCATGCACGCTGCACCCGCGCACCTTGCGAAAGTGCGCTTCCAATGACGAGCGTGAGACGCCGACATAGGCAGCGACCTGGTCGGTCTTGATCCCCTGGCACGCGTACTGGCGGATAAACAACAACGCCTGCATCACATAAGGGTTACCCAAAGGCTGATGCAGGCTGGAGGCTTGCACGTTGATCGCGTCCGGCGGCACCAGCACCTGCGTACCGGCACAGGGTTTGCCATGCAGCATCTGGTGCAGCAAGGCCGCAGCGGTACGGCCCATGGTCTCGGTGCCCTGGATCACCGAACTCAGCGGCACCCGCGTGAGGGTGCGAGTCAGCGGGTCGTTGTCGATACCGATCAACGCCACCTCCTCCGGCACCGCAATGCCCGCCGTCAGGCAGGCTTGCAACAACTGCCGGGCGCGGGCATCGGTGACCGCGATAATGCCGATGGGCTTGGGCAGGCTATGCAGCCAGGCAATCTGCTGCTCCACCGCGCTGTCCCACAACGGCGCACTGGTACCCAGGCCGCGATAGATTTCCACCGGCAATCCATCGCGTTGCACCAGGCCGCGAAAGGCTTTCTCACGCTCCTGCGCCCAGCGATTGGCCTGGGCCTCGGGCAGGCTGAAACAGGCAAACCGCGTCAGCCCGGCCTCGATCAGGTGTTCATAGGCCAGCTTTATCAAGGCGTGGTTATCGGTCGCCACATAGGGAATGCCTTTGGGGTACGCGCTGACGTCCTCATAAGACCCGCCCACCGCCACCACGGGTATCTGGCTCCCGGCCAGCGCCTCGCCAATCAGCGGGTCATCGAAGTCAGCAATGATGCCGTCTCCCTGCCAACGCTCGATACCGCGCAGGCGGCAGAGAAAATCCTCTTCCAGGAACAAGTCCCAGGATGCGCGGGTACTGCTCAGGTAATTGCCGATACCGGTGATGATGCCGCGGTCGTAGATTTTGCTGCCGTTGAAGAGCAAGGCGATGCGGTGCACGGGCGGTAGGGTTTTCATTGTTTTTGTCCTGGGGCCGGTGGGTGCAGATTAGGCGGGTGGGTCGGGGTTCTCAATGGGTAGGTGGGAGAATTGGCTAGCATAAACAGTGCCTCGATCTGAGGTTTACCTCGGCGTACCAACCGAAACCAATGATGCGGCAGGCTGAGGTTGGAAATGCCGAGGCTTTACAGTCATGTTTGTCGCTCTTCAAACTACCTTAACTTAAGCAGTGCAACACCGATTAACATCCAAATGAAGGCAATGATCATTATCTTCAAATTAACGGTGAGACGACGCTTTAAGTAAGGTGGAAAATTTTTCAGATCGACTGGGTCCAATTCTCCAAGAATGAGAGAAGCTTTTGGCCACATTATCATTCCAGTGATTTTCGACATTTCCAAGAGAGACCAAATCAAACCTCGTTTTCCGAGACTTGGGCCCCAGATATAAATATAACGGCTGTTCTTTAAAGCCTCTTTTATGGCATCCAAATGTCGATGGGTCAGGTAAAGGCTGTATGCAAGAGTCCAAGCTGCAAGCAGCATGGGGCCGCCCAGAAAAGCGATTGCAACCCACGGAGACCACGTGTCGATATTGCTCATGGTTGATTAAGCCGATAGCATTTCTCTCTAAATAGTTTCACCAATCACCTTCCAGGCGTACCAACCGAGATCTAATGACTTTCAGGCCACGACTGGGACGCCAATAACACTTACGGCCAAGGCCGTCACTACCCAAACTACCTATATTTCACCAGCAAGGCTGCAACTATTCCCCAAGTTAGGGCTGTGAAGGCCATGGTCGTAATGGTAGTAAGGTGTCGCTTCAAGTAAGGAGGAAAATTTTGAAGATCAATTGGATCCAGCTCCCCGTTTATAATAGAAGCCTTCGGCCACACCACCATTCCGGCAATTTTTGCCATTTCCAGTAGGGACCAAATTAAACCTCGCCTCCCCAAACTATTTCCCCAAATATAAATGTAGCGACTATTTTTTAAAGCTTCCTTGATAGCATCCAAGTGACGATGGGTCATGTACAGACTGTAAGCAAGACCAATTACGGAGAGCAGACCGGGACCTCCCGTGATAATGATCGCGACCCACCTTGGCCAAGTATCGATGCTGGTCATGGCTGTGTAGCCTCGTAAATCATTTCGCCTATGTATTCGCCACCTATACCACCGGCAGTAGTCCCCGCCCAAGCTCCGGCTCCGACTAAAGCTGCAACACAGACGACACCTCCGATACCACCTGTAGCTACGCCAATTCCCAGGCAGACTGGAGCACTGGCAGCACCCGCTGCCCAACCGCTGAAAACACCAAGAGCGGTGGATAAGCCGAACTTCCCCGCTTCCGTAAACTTGATCCTCTTGCACGCCTGCGCAGAGTCGCCGTTACACACTTGCTGAACAGCCAATAACGAAGACACCCCACCAAGGCCTATACCGATGTAACCACCTGCCTTCATATACTTCGTGGCACGACTAACAGCCTCCACGTGAGCCGCATACCCCGGAATCTGCCCCGGCCCGCCGGCCTTGTCCCAGTGATGCACCAGGCTGCGGCTGGAAATACCCAGGGCCGTTTTCAACTTCGGGTGATCGCCCAAAGTTGTCTGGCCGCGCAGGCGCGTGGAGTTAAGCAAATGGGCATCCAGCTGGTTCATCAGCCGCTGACGATCAGCAAAGAACTGCGGTGATCTAAGGTGGCCGTGCTGCCGATAGCTTTCCTGATGCAGGCGCTCCATCGCCTGGAGTGTGTCGCGCAGATTACTCAGGTGCTTCTCCATCACCACCGCACTCACGCCGAGCCAGGTTGAGGTATGGCCGATGAAACCGGCGATTTCGGCGCCGTGGCGAAACAGGAAGTCGGCCTCGTCTGGCGTCAAGGCATCCAGGGAGGCATCGACCTGCCGAGCGGCCTGCATCAATTGCGCTTCCTGATAGGTGCAGGAGGTATTGCTCGGATCGCTGAGCACGATCATCGAGCCGGCTTTGACGTGACTTGTATTGGGATTCAGTGATTGAAACTTGCGCATCACAGCCGGGTCACGAATCGGAAACAGCGTGGCCTCCAGTGCTTCGCGAGTCATGCTTTTGGGCACGATATAAAAACCTGGTTCCTGGCTCGAGAGGTTGTTAAATGCGGGCGGCGCCGAATGGCTTGTCGGTGTGTAAGCGTTTTGAGACGGCGCTGCCCGGTGAGTCGTTGGCCGGACCGGCTCGGCGGCTTGCCTGTTGGCACTCACCACCGAGCCACCTCTGCTGTGATACTTGGCTGAAAACACCGAAGGCACCAGCTCGGCTTTACAGGGACAGTCACTGTAGCTATCCAAGGTACCGGCCATAAGCCGGCCATGGCTATTCATGAAGGAAATGCCACCGACGATCCTATAAGTTTGGCCATCCTTGCCACAGGTAACTCGGTCACCTTCGCACGCATGGAAAAGGCCATGTATATTGATTCTTTTATCGCCGTCCAGCACTTCCCCGCCGCAGGTGGTTTTATCACCCAGGCCAATGAAATAACCTACGCTCATTGTTTTTTCCTTAATCTGTTCCGGACGTCCCGGCATATTTTCAACAGGGCATTGCGCCCCTGCTACTTCATAGACGGTAGAAAGTCTTCCGCCAGTGGAACGCCCTGACGTTCAATAAATATTGATGAGTCTTGAGGCGTATTAATAATCTGGTCGCCATTGCTGAGATAACTGCCTACCAGCGCGAGATGGCCATTATCTTCGCCCGATCCTGTCACGATAGGCGCTTGAGTGCCGTCGGCATATTCCACGTAATCACCCTTGTGTGCCGCACGTACTTGCGAGCCGTCGGCCAATCTAAACTCAAGCCCCGAAGCGCTTTTCTTGATGACACCACCGTTACGGGTCTGACTGCCTTCGGCGGCAATTCGGTAAATAGCAATAGGCGGGTGAGCGTTGCAATAAGCCTGCTGATCCTTAACGAGCTGCAAAGCGCGCTCATTGAAGTTGGATAACTGCTGCTCCGTAAAGGGTGATTTATTTAATTGATTGAGTAAGTCAGGCGTCATTTCATTGGTATATGGCGAAAAGTGCGTTGCGTTCATGATGTCCTCCTAATTGGTGGTCTTAGCTGACACCCGAACTTTGAAGAGGCATATCCCCACCGTAAAGTCAGACGTTTCCTTAAATCCTGTACTCCCTGAGCCGTTCTGAGCCCTTCACTCAAAATCGCACTACCCCTTGGTGATTTTCATAATCGGCACCCCAGGTGCCGTTGCTAGTATCCAGACACCGCCCAGAACAATAAGGAAACCGCCATGCCGTACTTCCCCGGTGTCGAGAAGGTTCGCTTCGAAGGCCCTGCCAGCGCATCCCCCCTCGCCTTTCGCCATTACGACGCCAACAAGCTGATCCTCGGTAAACCCATGCGTGAGCACCTGCGCATGGCCGCCTGTTACTGGCATACCTTTGTGTGGCCAGGGGCGGATATGTTTGGCATGGGTACGTTCAAGCGCCCATGGCAACGCAGTGGCGATCCGATGGAGCTGGCGATGGGCAAGGCGGAGGCGGCCTTCGAGTTTTTTTCCAAGCTGGGTATCGACTACTACAGCTTTCACGATACCGACGTCGCACCGGAGGGCAGCTCGCTCAAGGAATACCGCAACCATTTCGCACAGATGGTCGACCAGCTGGAGCGCCATCAGGAACAGACCGGCATCAAGCTGCTGTGGGGCACCGCCAATTGCTTCAGCAACCCGCGCTTTGCCGCCGGGGCCGCGAGCAACCCAGACCCAGAGGTATTTGCCTACGCCGCCGCCCAGGTGTTCAGCGCGATGAATGCCACGCTGCGCCTCAATGGCGCCAACTATGTGCTGTGGGGTGGCCGTGAGGGTTATGAAACCCTGCTCAACACCGACCTCAAGCGCGAGCGCGAACAACTCGGCCGGTTTATGCGCATGGTGGTGGAGCACAAGCACAAGATCGGCTTTACGGGTGACCTGTTGATCGAGCCCAAACCCCAGGAGCCGACCAAGCACCAGTACGACTACGACAGCGCCACGGTGTTCGGCTTCCTGCAGGAGTACGGCCTGGAGAAAGAAATCAAGGTGAACATCGAGGCCAACCACGCAACCCTGGCCGGGCACAGTTTTCATCATGAGATCGCCACCGCGGTATCGCTGGGGATCTTTGGCAGCATCGACGCCAACCGCGGCGACCCGCAGAACGGCTGGGACACTGACCAGTTCCCCAACAGCGTCGAAGAAATGACCCTGGCCACCTATGAAATCCTCAAGGCCGGCGGGTTCAAGAACGGCGGCTACAATTTCGACTCCAAGGTGCGCCGCCAGAGCCTGGACGAGGTGGACCTGTTCCACGGGCATGTGGCAGCCATGGATGTACTGGCGCTGGCCCTGGAACGTGCGGCGGCGATGGTGCAGAACGACACGTTGCAGCAGTTCAAGGACCAGCGTTACGCCGGGTGGAACCAGCCATTGGGCCAGGCGGTGCTGGCAGGTCAGTTCAGTCTGGAATCATTGGCTGAACATGCGTTTGCCCACGAGCTGAATCCGCAGGCCGTGAGTGGTCGACAGGAGATGCTTGAGGGCGTTGTGAATCGGTTTATCTACACCTGAGCGCCCTCGCCACAATGAGAGTCTTCACCTAGTGTCTTTTCCAACAACAATAAAAGGACGCACCACCATGAAGTCATTCAAGCGCACCCTGCTCGCCACTGCCCTGGCCCTGCTCGCCTTGCCGGTGATGGCCGATCCAGCCCATCCTAAAATCGGTTTCTCCATTGATGACTTGCGCCTGGAGCGCTGGTCCCGCGACCGCGATTACTTTGTTGCGGCGGCGGAAAAACTCGACGCCAAGGTGTTCGTACAGTCCGCCGATGCCAACGAGCAGAAGCAGATTTCCCAGATCGAAAACCTGATCTCCCGGGGCGTCGATGTGATTGTGATCGTGCCGTTCAACGCCACGGTGCTGACCAACGCCGTCGCCGAAGCCAAGAAGGCCGGGATCAAAGTGGTGTCTTACGATCGCCTGATCCTCAACGCAGACATCGACGCATACATCTCCTTCGATAATGAAAAAGTTGGCGAAATGCAGGCCAACGGCGTGCTGCAAGCGGCGCCCAAGGGCAATTACTTCCTGCTCGGCGGCGCACCGACGGACAACAACGCCAAGGTGCTGCGCGAAGGCCAAATGAAGGTGCTGCAACCGGCCATCGACAAGGGAGATATCAAGATTGTCGGCCAGCAGTGGGTCAAGGAGTGGAACCCTACCGAAGCCTTGAGCATTGTCGAAAACGCCCTGACCCGTAACGACAACAAGATCGACGCCATCGTCGCCTCCAACGACGCCACCGCCGGCGGCGCGATCCAGGCCCTGGCCGCACAGAAACTGGCGGGCAAGGTGCCGATCTCCGGCCAGGACGCTGACCTCGCGGCGATCAAACGCGTGATTGACGGCACCCAGACCATGACCGTCTCAAGCCGCTCAAGCTGATCGCCACCGAAGCCGCCAAGCTTTCGGTGCAACTGGCGCGCAGTGAAGAACCGACCTACAGCTCGCAGTACGACAACGGCAGCAAGAAAGTCGACACCATCCTGCTCACCCCGACGCCGCTGACCAAAGCCAATATCGATGTATTGGAAAAAGACGGTTTCTATACCAAAGAGCAGATCGGTCTGTAGGAGCGGGCTTGCCCGCGAAAAACGTTAACGATAACGCAGCGCTATCGGGCAACCCGTGTCGTCTATGAGTTTTTCGCGAGCAAGCTCGCTCCTACAGTAGTGTCGTCAGCCCTTGTGTGAGCAATAGTAATGCCCGACTACCTGCTGCAAATGAACGGCATCGTCAAAAGCTTTGGCGGTGTCAACGCCCTCAATGGCATCGATATCAAGGTACGTCCGGGCGAATGCGTCGGGCTGTGCGGTGAAAACGGTGCTGGTAAATCCACCCTGATGAAGGTGCTGTCGGCGGTCTACCCCTACGGCACCTGGGCGGGTGAAATCCTTTGGGACGGGCAGCCGCTCAAGGCCCAGTCCATCCGCGAAACCGAGGCTGCCGGCATCGTCATTATTCACCAGGAACTGACCCTGGTGCCCGACCTCTCGGTGGCCGAGAACATCTTCATGGGCCACGAGCTGACCTTGCCCGGCGGGCGCATGAATTACCCGGCAATGCTGCAGCGCGCCGAGGCCTTGATGCGCGAACTCCAGGTGCCGGACATGAATGTGGCACTGCCGGTGTCGCAATACGGCGGCGGTTACCAGCAGTTGGTGGAAATCGCCAAGGCCCTCAACAAGCAGGCGCGCCTGTTGATCCTTGACGAGCCCTCCTCGGCCCTGACCCGCTCGGAAATCGAGGTGCTGCTGAACATCATCCGAGGCCTCAAGGCCAAGGGCGTGGCCTGCGTGTATATCTCGCACAAGCTCGATGAAGTGGCGGCAGTGTGCGACACCATCGCCGTGATTCGCGATGGCAAGCACATCGCAACCACCGCCATGGCCGACATGGACATCGCGCAGATCATCACCCAGATGGTCGGCCGCGAGATGAGCAACCTCTACCCCACCGAGCCCCATGCAGTGGGCGAGGTGATTTTTGAAGCGCGCAACGTCACCTGCTACGACGTCGATAACCCCAAGCGCAAGCGTGTCGACGATATTTCCTTTGTGCTCAAGCGCGGCGAAATCCTCGGTATCGCAGGCCTTGTGGGCGCCGGGCGCACCGAACTGGTGTCGGCCCTGTTCGGTGCGTACCCAGGCCGCTACAGCGCCGAGGTGTGGCTGGACGGCCAGGTCATCGATACGCGCACGCCGCTCAAATCGATCCGCGCCGGGTTGTGCATGGTGCCCGAAGACCGCAAGCGCCAAGGCATCATTCCCGACCTGGGCGTCGGCCATAACATCACCCTGGCGGTGCTCGACACCTACGCGCACCTGAGCCGCATCGACGCCGAGGCCGAACTGGGCAGCATCGATCAGCAAATCGCGCGTATGCACCTCAAGACTGCCAGCCCGTTCCTGCCGATTACCAGCCTGTCCGGCGGCAATCAGCAAAAGGCCGTGCTGGCGAAAATGCTGATGGCCAAGCCCAGGGTGCTGATCCTCGACGAGCCCACACGCGGCGTGGATGTAGGCGCCAAGTATGAGATCTACAAACTGATGGGCGCGCTGGCAGCCGAAGGCGTGTCGATCATCATGGTCTCTTCGGAGCTGGCCGAAGTGCTCGGCGTGTCCAACCGCGTCCTGGTGATCGGCGACGGCCAACTGCGCGGTGACTTCATCAACGAGGGGCTGACCCAGGAACAGGTGCTCGCCGCTGCGCTCAGCCAACACAATAACAATCGGAAGACCGCGTAGATGAATCAGGTCAAACACCTTTTCACCCGCTACAAAATGCTCGCCCTGGTGATTGCCGTGGCGTTCATCTGGCTGTTTTTCAGTTGGCAGACCGAGGGCGGCTTCGTCACGCCGCGCAACTTGTCCAACCTGCTGCGGCAGATGTCGATCACCGGCATATTGGCGTGCGGCATGGTGTTGGTGATCATCAGCGGCGAGATTGATTTGTCGGTGGGGTCGTTGCTCGGGCTGTTGGGCGGGCTGGCGGCGATTCTCGACGTGGTTTACCACGTGCCGCTGCTGGCCAACCTCAGCCTGGTGGCGCTGTGCGGCTTGATGATCGGCCTGGCCAACGGTTACATGACCGCCTACCTGCGCATCCCCTCGTTTATCGTCGGCCTGGGCGGGATGCTGGCGTTTCGCGGGATTTTGCTGGGGATTACCGGCGGCACCACCATTGCGCCGGTGTCGCCTTCGCTGGTGTATGTAGGCCAGGGGTATTTGCCCCACACCGTCGGCCTTGGGCTTGGGGTGTTGCTGTTTGCCCTGACGGTGTTCCTCACCTGGAAACAGCGGCGCAACCGCGCACTGCACGGCTTGGCCGCGCATTCACTGATGCGTGACGGGTTGCGCGTGGTGCTGATCGGGGCGGTGCTGGCCGGGTTCGTCACCACGCTCAACCGCTACGATGGCATTCCGGTACCGGTGCTGTTGTTACTCATACTGCTCGGCGTATTCAGCTACGTCACCCGCCAGACCGTGTTCGGGCGCCGGGTGTATGCGGTGGGCAGCAATATGGAAGCCACACGCCTGTCGGGCATCAATGTGCAAGCGGTGAAACTGTGGATCTTCGGCATCATGGGCGTGATGTGCGCGCTCGCCGGCCTGGTGAACACCGCGAGGCTGGCGGCGGGTTCGCCGTCGGCGGGCAACATGGGCGAACTCGACGCCATCGCCGCGTGCTTTATTGGCGGCACTTCGATGCGCGGTGGGTCGGGCACGGTGTATGGCGCGTTGTTGGGGGCGTTGGTGATTACCAGTTTGGATAACGGCATGTCGATGCTGGATGTGGACAGCTACTGGCAGATGATCGTCAAGGGCAGCATTTTGGTGCTGGCGGTGTGGGTGGATGTGAGTACGCGCTCGGGCAGGCGGTAAGTTATCCGCCAGAGCACCACTGATCACCCTGTGGGAGCTGGCTTGCCTGCGATGGCGGCCTAACAGTCGACATCTATCTGCCTGACACTCCAATGATCCCACTGTGGGAGCGGGCTTGCTCGCGAAGGCGGCCTGACAGTCAACACAGTTGGATGGTGTACATATCCATTGCTGCGGTCACGGCCACTTAGGGTTCCGCCCTGACGGCGGCTCACTTTTGAGAAGCCGGAATGCCGGCCCAGACAAAAGTAAGCAAAACGCTCTTGCCCCACCACTCGGCACCTCGCCTAGGCTCGGTGTGCCCGTAATCCGCCAGCGTGGTTTGACGGGGCGCCTAAGATCAAAAGCAGATCAAGATCAAGAGCGGCTCGCTTCGCATCGTGGTTAGCGGCGATCGCAGGCAAGCCACATTGATCGCATTGCACGCGTGGGTTAGTGGCATTTGGTCATGGTTTGTAAAGGGCCAGCAAGGCGTGTCTCTTTAAATTGCAGGACATTTCCTAGACAATCCTTGCCGCCTTGTGCCTGCTGGAATCGGTGGCTAGTCTGCGGTCCGTCACTGCCAAATCAGTGATCGGGTTTAGTCGCCCGGATTCGAGCAAGCGTTTGGTCCCATAACGTTTTTATGGTGGCTGTGCGCGGGGCGCCTTCGGGTGCGCCGGATGCTCTGGACCGGTCGACTAACCTGCGTACAGCCGCCACCCTACGTTTAGTCGCGAAGCGTGTCGGCTCCATGATCATTCCGGAGCTATACCATGAATAAAGTACTACCTGATCCACCCATCGATCCCGCAAAAGACCGCGCCGCGTTCAACCGCGCCATCGACCATTACCTGCCTACCCAAGGCTTCCACTGTGTCAACGAAGACCTGAGTTTCGAAGACGCCCTGCTCTACACCGCCAGCCTGCTCGACAGTGCCTCTGCCACGGCACTCGATTGCGGTGAGCTGCTGCAAAGCCCTGAACGGGCGAAGATCCTGGCAGTGTGGCATTTGCTCGAAATTGCCAAGACCACAGTTGATCGCTCAATCGAGTGCCTGACCAGCACCAAGGCCACTGCCTAAACGCGCTTAAAACTGTGGGAGGGCACAAGCCTTAGTACCACCTGTAGGAGCGAGCTTGCTCGCGAAAAACGCAAAGGCGCCGCGTTTATTCAGGAAGCACGCGTTATCGTTGACGTTTTTCGCGAGCAAGCTCGCTCCTACAATGGGTGGGGGGACAGCCCTCATAAGCCTCATTTTTCCCTCGGGTTATTGCGGACAAAAACTAAAAGTCCATAATGGACAAATTAGTTCATCCGGAGAACCCCATGTCCACGACGCCCCTCGTTATCGACCAGGCCCAGGCTCGTACCTTGCTGGCTCAAGTCGACGTGCCGTTGATCTTGCGCAAATTGTTTTGCGACCTCGCCGCCGGGCAAGCGGTACAGCCGGCGCAACAATTGGTGGAGTTTCCCCAGGGTGCCGGGGATTTCATCAACTACCTGGGCGTACTGGCCGAAGACGGGGTGTACGGGGTCAAAACTTCGCCCTACATCGTGCGCGAGCAAGGCCCGTTGGTGACGGCCTGGACCCTGTTGATGTCGATGCACAGCGGCCAGCCGTTGCTGTTGTGCGATGCCGCTGAATTGACCACTGCCCGCACCGCCGCCACCACGGCCTTGGCGGTGGATGCGCTGGCCCCGGCGGCGGCGCAACGCCTGGCGATCATCGGCAGCGGCAAGGTCGCCCAGGCGCACCTGCGTTACGTACAGAACCTGCGCGACTGGCAGCAAATCCGCCTGTACTCGCCGAGCCTGAGCAGCGCCAGCGCCGAAACGCGTATGCAGTGGGCCTGCCTGGACCCGCGCCTGACCCTCGCCGCCACCTGCGAGGCCGCCCTGGAAGACGCGGATGTGATCCTGCTGTGCACCTCGTCCGCCGGCCCGGTCATCGACCCGTCACGCTTGAGCAAACCCGCGTTGATCACCTCCATCAGCACCAACGCGCCGCGTGCACATGAAGTGCCGCCACACTGCCTCAACCAGATGCACGTGTTCTGCGACTACCGCCAGACCACCCCGGATTCGGCCGGTGAGATGCTGATCGCCAGCGAACAGCACGGCTGGGACAAACGCACGATTGTCGGCGACTTGCCCGAATTGTTCAGCGACATGGCCCAACGCCCGGCCTACGACCGTCACGTCTTTTTCCGCTCCATCGGCCTGGGCCTGGAAGACATCGCCCTGGCCAATGCCCTCTACAAACTGTAGGAGCGAGCTTGCTCGCGAAGACCTCACAGGCACTGCGTTTACACAGGATGGACGCGTTATCGTTAACGTTTTTCGCGAGCAAGCTCGCTCCTACAATGCTTATTTCAGGAGTTCTTCATGAGCCAGGCAGACTTCATCATTATCGGCGGCGGCATTGCCGGCGCGTCCACTGGTTTCTGGCTGTCGCAGCACGCCAAGGTGTTGGTGCTGGAGCGTGAAAACCATCCCGCCTATCACTCAACCGGGCGCTCGGCGGCACTCTACACGGCCGCGTACGGCACCCCGCAAGTGCGTGCGCTGACCCTGGCCAGCCGGGCGTTTTTCGACCAGCCACCAGCAGGTTTCTGCGAACACCCACTGCTCACACCCCGAGGCGAAATGACCGTCGATTTCACCGGCGATCCTGCCGAACTCGATAGCCAATACCTGAGCGCCAAAGCCACCGTGGCACAGGTGGAACGCTTGAGCGCCGACGAGGCCTGTCAGCGCTTGCCGATCCTGCGCCGGGAAAAAGTCCACGGCGCAATTTATGACCCAACGGCGTGCGACATCGATACCGACGCCCTGCACCAGGGCTACCTGCGCGGCATCCGTCGCAACCAGGGCGAAGTACGCACCGACAGCCATGTATTGGGCTTGAGCCGTGACGCCAATGGCCTGTGGCATGTGCGTACCCAGGATGCGACCTTCACCGCGCCGGTCATCATCAACGCTGCCGGCGCCTGGGCCGACCATATCGGCGGGCTGGCAGGCGCAGCCTCCATCGGCTTGCAACCCAAGCGCCGCTCGGCGTTTATCTTCGCCGGCCCGGACGGCGTCGATACCCATCACTGGCCGATGCTGGTGGCCCTCGACGAAGCCTTCTACATGAAACCCGACGCCGGCATGTTCCTCGGCTCGCCGGCCAATGCCGACCCGGTCCAGGCTCAGGACGTGCAACCCGAAGAACTGGATATCGCCATGGGCATCTACCAGATCGAGGAAGCCACCACCCTGACGATCCGCCGCCCGACACGCACCTGGGCCGGCCTGCGCAGTTTCGTAGCCGACGGTGATTTGCTCAGCGGTTTTGACCCCCAGGTGCCGGGGCTGTTTTGGGTCGCGGCGCAGGGCGGTTATGGTATCCAGACCTCCCCGGCCATGGGCCAGGCCAGCGCTGCGCTGGTGCGCGGCGAACCGCTGCCCGAGCAGCTCACGCGGTTCGGGCTGGACGCTGGTATGCTCTCCCCCGTCCGCCTGGAGCCCCATTGATGAACACCGCTGAACAAGACAAGGTCATGCAGAACTTTCGGGCGATTGCCGATGCGATCGCCACGCTGTTCTTTCCCCATGCAGAAGTGGTGCTACACGACCTGCGCACGCAAACCGTCGACTATATCGCCAACAACCTGTCCAAGCGCAGCCTGGGTGACGACTCGTCGCTGGAGGACATGTTGGACGGCGACGTCAGCGAAGTGAATATCGGGCCTTATGAAAAGCTCAACTGGGACGGTCAGAAAATCCGCAGCCTGAGCACCGTGCTGCACGACCACAAAGGTCGCAGACTGGCCGTGCTGTGCATCAACCTGAACATCTCACTGCTGGAAAACGCCAAGGCCGCGCTGGATCTGTTCCTGTCGCCGAGCAAGCTGATCGCCCAGCCGGACGCGCTGTTTCGCGATGATTGGCAGGAGCGTATCAACACCTTTCTGCATGGCTGGCTGCGTGAGCGTCAGTTGAGCCTGAACCTGCTGACCCGCGATCACAAACGTGAGCTGGTGTTGGCGCTGCATGCCGAAGGTGCGTTCAAGGGCAAGAGCGCCTCCAACTATGTCGCCAACGTACTGGGCATGGGACGGGCGACGGTCTATAAGCATTTGAAAGAATTAAAAGCTTGACCACCTGTAGGAGCAAGCTTGCTCGCGAAGGACCTCAACGATAACGCGTGCGTGCTGGGTAAACGCGGTGCCTGTGAGTCCTTCGCGAGCAAGCTCGCTCCTACAATCAGTCGCCGTAGATATCGGCCTTGAAGTACTGCTGTGAAATCTTCTGGTATTCACCACTGGCACGAATGCCGTCGATGGCCGCGTTCAACTCGCTGACCAACGCCGTGTTGCCCTTGCGCACAGCAATTCCCGAGCCCTCACCGACGTATTTCGGATCCTTGAGTTCCGGGCCCACAAACGCATAACCCTGGCCGCGTGGCATCGACAGGAAGTCACTCAGGGGGATGGTGTCGGCAAAAATCGCATCCAGGCGCCCCGCTGCCAGGTCCATGTAGATTTCTTCGTTATTGCTGTAGCGCTTGACGTTGATGCCCTTGGGCTCGAACACCTCGGTGGCATAACGGTCGGTGGTGGTGGCGCGTTGAACGCCGACGTTCTTGCCCTTGAGGCTGGCGTACTGGTCATCCACCACCGCGCCGTCCTTCATCACCAGGCGTGAGGAGGTGAAGTAGTACTTGTGGGTGAAATCCACCGACTTCTTGCGGTCTTCGTTGATGGTCATGGACGACAGCGCCATGTCGATTTTCTTGACCTTGAGGGAAGGAATCAGACCGTCAAACTCACCTTCAACCCACACGCACTTGACCTTCATTTGCGCGCACAGGGCGTTGCCGATGTCGTAGTCAAAACCGACGATCTTGCCGTCGCCCGTCTTGGACGCAAACGGTGGGTAAGCCGCCTCGATACCGATGCGCAGGGTTTTCTCGGCGGCCAGCAGGTGGCTGGAAGCGAACAGGCTCAGGGCCAGGGCGGGAATAAGGTGGCGTTTCTTCATGATCGGGTTCTCGCGGGTTGTTGTTGGTTTGGCAAGAGTGAAGAAAAACGAGCAGCAACTGTTTTGTACTTATAATTCCATACTGGACTTTTAAGATCACCGCGTCAATTCAGAGCGAACCCATCCAAAATGTGGGAGGGGGCTTGCTCCCGATAACGGTGTTTCAGGCACAAAGACAGTGACTGACACTCTGCTATCGGGAGCAAGCCCCCTCCCACACTTGGACTTGCAGTACTTGTAAGACCTTACCTGGAGACTGGCATCGCAAACTCCGCACCCTGTTCAATGCTCTCCGACCAACGCTGCATGATCGACTTCTGCTTGGTGTAAAAACGCACTCCCTCGGTTCCGTAGGCATGCATGTCGCCAAACAGGCTTTTCTTCCAGCCGCCAAAACCATGCCAGGCCATCGGCACCGGAATCGGCACGTTGATGCCAACCATGCCCACTTCGATGCGCCGCGCAAATTCGCGGGCGATGTTGCCGTCGCGGGTGAAGCAGCTGACGCCGTTGCCGAACTCATGGTCGTTGACCAGCTTCACGGCCTCGGCAAAATCATTCACACGTACGCAGGCCAGCACCGGACCGAAGATTTCTTCGCGGTAGATGCTCATGTCTTGGGTCACATGGTCGAACAAGGTCGCGCCGAGCCAGAAGCCGTTTTCCAGGCCCGGTTCGGTGGGCACGTAGTCACGGCCATCGAGCAGCAATTTTGCGCCAGCCTGCACGCCTTGCTCGATATAGCCGCTGATGCGCTCCAGCGCGGCCCGCGACACGATAGGGCCCATCTCGGCTTTCAAGTCGCGGCCATCGGTAATGCGCAGGGTCTTGGCGCGCTCACTCAAGGCCGCTATGACTTTATCCCCCACGTCCCCCACCAGCACCGCCACCGAAATGGCCATGCAGCGTTCGCCGGCACTGCCATAAGCCGCGCCCATCAGTGCGTCGACGGTACGCTCGATATCAGCGTCAGGCATCACCACCATATGGTTTTTCGCCCCGCCCAGGCCTTGTACACGCTTGCCGTTGCGGGCGCCGCTCTCGTAGATGTACTGGGCAATCGGCGTGGAACCGACAAAACTCACGGCTTTAACATCCGGGTGTTCGATCAGCGCATCCACCGATTCCTTGTCGCCCTGCACCACGTTGAACACGCCTTTGGGCAAGCCCGCTTCACGCAGTAATTCGGCCATGAACAACGCGGCGCTCGGGTCGGTGGGGCTTGGCTTGAGGATGAAGGTGTTGCCCGCCGCGATGGCGATCGGGTACATCCACATCGGCACCATCACCGGGAAGTTGAACGGCGTCACCCCGGCCACCACGCCCAGCGGCTGGCGCATCGTCCAGTTGTCCATGCCCCGGGAGACCTGGTCGGAGTGCTCGCCCTTGAGCAGGTTGGGGATGCCGCAGGCAAATTCGAGAATATCGATGCCACGGTCGACTTCGCCCTGGGCGTCGGTGAAGACCTTGCCGTGCTCGGCAACAATGATGCGCGCCAGGTCGTCCTTGCGCTCACGCAGCAGGTGCAGGTACTCGAACAGCACACGGGCGCGGCGGATCGGCGGGGTGTCGGCCCAGCCGGCGAATGCGGCCTGGGCGGCGGCGACGGCTTCGCCTACGGTCTGGCGGCTGGCCAGGGCCACACGTGCGGTCACTTCGCCGGTGGCCGGGTTGTAGACGTCCTGATAGCGATCATCGCGGCTCACGCGCTGGTCGTTGATGTAGTGCTCGATAGTCGTGGTCATGGCAATGGGTCCCAGGTGAGTTGCGTTGGGACACACGATAGGCTTTCGGTTTGTTCCAAACCAGAGCAGAATCCAGAACTTATTGTCCTTATATGCGAACAATACATTCATGGAAAAGGCAGAAATCGAAGGGCTGTGGACCCACATTCACTGGTTGTCGGTGCTGGAAGAACAAGGCACCTACACCGCCGCCGCTGCACGGTTGGGGGTGAGCAAATCGGCGGTCAGCCAGCGCATCTCCGATCTGGAGAAAGCCACCGGTACGCGTCTGGTGACCCGCACCACCCGCAGCGTGCGGTTGACCGAAGCCGGGGTGTCATTGACCCGTGAAGTGCGCAGCGCCTATGCGCAGATCGCCCGCAGCTTCTCGTCGGTGCGCGACTCGGTGGGCGAAATTCGCGGCCTGGTGCGCCTGACTGCCCCGGTGGCGTTTGCCCGGCAACAATTGGTGCCGCACCTTTCCGGTTTTTTGCAGCAGTACCCCCGAGTGCGCGTCCAACTCGACGTGTCCGATGCCTTGAGTTCGCTGGCGGCCGAAGGCTACGACCTCGCGGTGCGCCACGGCTTCCAGGTGCCGGAAACACACGTGGCGTGGAAGCTGTGCGACACCACCTCGGTACTGGTGGCCACCCGGGACTACCTGCAACACCACGGCGAACCGCGAACCCCGGCCGACCTGGGCGCCCACAACTGCCTTTACTACCCACGGGGCAGCGACCAACCGGCCTGGACCTTCGAGCGTGGCGGCAAAAACATCGAGCGCATCACCGTACCCATCGCCGGCAGCTTTTCCACTAACAACAGCGAAGCCTTGCGCGACGCGGCGCTCAACCACCTGGGCATCGCCCTGCTGCCAGACTTCAGCGCCCATGCCGCCCTGGCCAGCGGCAAGCTGGTGCACGTGTTGAAGGGCTGGACGCTCAAGGGTGCGTTTGCCGATGAAATTTATCTGATTCGGCCCTATTCGCCTCATGTACCCAAATCGGTGACAGCGCTGGTGGGGTATTTGAAGGAAAAACTGTCGAGCGGGTTTCAATTCACTGGCGGCTGATGAAGGCTCTTGTAGGAGCGAGCTTGCTCGCGAAAAACCCATAGGCGCCGCGTTTATTCAGGAAACACGCGTTATCGTTGACGTTTTTCGCGAGCAAGCTCGCTCCTACAGAGGACAGTGACCCAATCCTGTTGAATTCTTGCCTGATCCTCTGAACTTGAAGGCGATTGCATAGATAGCTGTTGCGCGGTGGTCTAGAGTTCGACGATGGGCGACGTGCAGTCGCACCACTCCTATAAGAATTTTGCAGCACCAACCGATGATCAGCAGGTGAGCCAGCCATGGAATTACGTATTAACCAAAAGGCCTATCAAGTCGAGGCCGAGGCGGACACGCCGTTGTTGTGGGTGATCCGCGACAACCTGGGCCTGACCGGCACCAAGTACGGCTGCGGCCTGGCCCAGTGCGGCGCCTGTTCGGTGCTGGTGGACGGCAATGTGGTGCGCTCGTGCGTGACGCCGGTGGCCGGCGTGGTCGGCCGCGAGATCACCACCATCGAAGCCATCGAGGCCGATGAGGTAGGCAAGCGCGTCGTCTCGGCCTGGGTCGAGCACCAAGTGGCGCAGTGCGGGTACTGCCAGTCCGGGCAGGTGATGGCGGCTACCGCGCTGCTCAAGCACACCCCTGCTCCCTCCAAAGCGCAGATCGATGCGGCAATGGTCAACCTGTGCCGCTGCGGCACTTACAACGCCATCCATGCCGCCATGGATGGCCTGGCCGCCGGGAAGGAGACTGCCTGATGAAGATGTCCGAGATCCTGCCCGACGTTAAATTTGAAGCGCCGATCAACCTGTCGCGGCGGCGTTTTCTTGCCAGTACCGCTGTGGGTGCACTGGTCATCGGCTTTGGCTTGCCCCTGGGCACGTCACGGGTGCAAGCCGCTACCGGCGCCGCTGAACGCGGCACCCAGGTACCGGCGTTCCTGGAGATTCGTCCGGACGGCAGCGTGCGTCTGCTAAGCCCGTTCATGGAAGGCGGCCAGGGCACCCACACCGCCATGGCACAAATTATCGGCGAAGAGCTGGATGCCGACCCTGCCACCTTTATCGTCGAAGCCGCCCCGCCGGGTGAAGCTTACGTGGTGATGGAAAACGGCCTGCGTATCACCGGCGGCAGCATGTCGGTGCGCATGAGTTACCCGACCATGCGCCGCCTGGGCGCCCTCGCCCGCGCCATGCTGATGCAAGCCGGCGCCGAGCAACTGCGCGTACCGCTCAGCGAGTTGACCACCCAGCCTGGCCGCGTGGTACACGCCGCTTCCGGCCGCTCGGTGGGTTACGGCGAGCTGGCCGGTCGTGCCCTCGACATGCCGGTGCCCGACCCGGCCACCATCACCCTGCGCGATCCGAGCCAGTTCCGTTGGATCGGCAAGCCGGTTAAACGCCTGGACGCTTATGACAAGTCCACCGGCAAGGCGCTTTACACCATCGACCTTAAAGTCGACAACATGCTCCACGCCGCCGTCCAGCACGCACCGCGCCTGGGCATGAGCGTGGGCGGCCTGCGTAACCAGGCCCAGGTCGAGGCCATGCCGGGCGTGCATTCGGTTCACACCTTGCCAGGCGCCGTGGCCGTGGTTGCCGAACGCTGGTGGCACGCCAAGCGTGCGGTGGAAGCGATCCAGGTGCAATGGCAGGAAGCCTCTGCCGACTCGACCGTACGAGCGATGCCGGCGGATTTCTCCAGCGACAAATACCGCGACTTCCTCGCTACCCAGCAAGGCCCGGCACGCGACGACGAAAACCAGGGCGATGTGGCCGGCACACTGGCCGGCGCCAAGACCCGAGTCGAGGCCACTTACCATAACCAATACCTCAACCATGCCCAACTGGAGCCGCCTTCAGCCCTGGCGCGCTTTAACCCCGACGGCACGCTTGAGGTGTGGCTGCCCAACCAGGCGCCGGATATGTTCCGTGCCGATATTGCCAAGCGCACCGGCCTGAGTAACGAGCAGATCACCCTGCACTCCCCGCTGCTGGGGGGCTTTTTTGGGCGGCATTTTCTGTACGACTCGGCCAACCCTTATCCGCAGGCCATCGCGCTGGCCAAGGCAGTTGGCCGCCCGATCAAGCTGATCTGGAGCCGTGAAGAAGAGTTCCTGCGCGATGTGCTGCGCCCGCTCGCGGTGGTCAAGTTCCGCGCTGCGCTGGATGACAAGGGCCTGCCGGTGGCTATCGAAGCGGTCAGTGCCACCGAAGGCCCGACCGAAGCCCTCAGTGGCAAACAGGGTGAGCAGATCGACCCTACCGCCCTGGAAGGTTTGTCGGGCAAGAGTTATGCGATCCCCAACAAGCGCATCGCGCAGATTTACGTCAAGGGCGCGCCGATGCTCGGCTACTGGCGTTCGGTGGGTAATTCCCTCAATGACTTCTTCTACGAGTCATTTCTGGATGAGCTGGCGGACAAAGGTGGCCACGACCCGTATGAGTTGCGCCTGCACCTGCTGCGCGACAACCCGCGGCTGACCACCTTGCTGCAAGCGGTGGGCGAGCTGTCCGGTGGCTGGAAGCGTGGCCCCTACACCGCAGAGGACGGCACGCGCCGCGCACGCGGGGTGGCCATGGCTTCGCCCTTTGGCTCGCACGCGGCGGTCGTCGCCGAAGTGTCGATCGAGAACGGCCAGGTCAAGGTCCACCATATCTGGGAGGCCATCGACCCGGGCAGCATCGTCAACCCGGCGATCATTCAAGCTCAGGTCAGTGGCGCGGTAGCCCTGGGGCTGTCGCAAACATTGCTGGAGGAAGCGGTGTACGTGAACGGTATGCCACGGGCGCGTAACTACGATCTGTATCCCATCCTGCCGCCCTCGCGCATGGCGCAGGTCCACGTGAAGATCATTGAGAGCGGCGAAAAGATGGGTGGCATCGGTGAACCGCCATTGCCTGCCGTGGCACCGGCGGTAGTCAATGCGGTGGCACAGTTGACCGGCCAGCGCATCCGCAGCTTGCCCTTGAGCCGTCACACCTTCAGTTAACCCACAGGGAACGCCCATGAACAACCGCCGATTCGCAAGAACCGCAGGCTGGCTGGCGCTGCCCTGCCTGGTCGCCGCAGGCCTGCTGGCCTGGTACGTGACCCGTGAGCCCGCCTCGCCGTTTGAACAGCAACAGGCCACCAGTTTCGACCCGGCTTTGGTCAGTCGCGGCGAATACGTCGCGCGGGTAAGTGACTGCGTGGCTTGCCACAGCCTGGCCGGCAAGCAGCCCTTCGCCGGTGGCCTGGAAATGGCCACGCCATTGGGGGCGATCCACGCCACCAACATCACCCCCGACCGCGAGCATGGTATAGGCACCTACAGCCTGGCCGACTTCGATCGCGCTGTGCGCCAGGGCGTGGCACCGGGCGGCCGTCGGCTGTACCCGGCCATGCCCTACCCGTCTTACGTAAAACTCAGCGACGACGATGTGAAGGCACTGTACGCGTTCTTCATGAAGGGCGTGCAACCGGCCAACCAGCCGAACATCCCCAGCGATATTCCCTGGCCGCTCAACCTGCGCTGGCCTATCGCCCTGTGGAATGGCCTGTTTGCGCCCACCGCCACTTACGCCGCCAAGCCCGACCAGGACGCGCTGTGGAACCGTGGCGCCTATATCGTCCAGGGCCCTGGCCACTGCGGCAGTTGCCATACCCCGCGTGGCCTGGCCTTCAACGAGAAAGCCCTGGACGAATCGGGCGCGCCATTCCTCGCCGGTGCACTGCTCGATGGCTGGTACGCCCCCAGCCTGCGCCAGGATCCCAACACCGGCCTGGGCCGCTGGACCGAAGCGCAGATCGTGCAGTTCCTCAAGACCGGGCGTAATGCCCATGCCGTGGTCTACGGCTCGATGACCGAAGCCTTCAACAACTCCACGCAGTTCATGCAGGACGATGACCTGGCCGCTATCGCCCGCTATCTCAAATCCCTGCCCGGCGACCCACAGCGCGACGGCAGCCCCTGGCAGTATCAGGCGGTGACGGCGAGCCAGGATGCCCCCGGCGCGCACACTTACGCGACCCGTTGCGCCTCGTGCCACGGGCTCGACGGCAAAGGCCAGCCCGAATGGATGCCGCCTCTGGCCGGCGCTACGTCGGCGCTGGCCAAGGAAAGCGCCTCGGCGATCAACATCACCCTCAACGGCTCACAGCGCGTGGTAGCCGCCGGGATGCCGGACGCCTACCGCATGCCGGCGTTTCGTGAGCAGCTATCGGATCAGGAAATCGCCGACGTGCTGAGCTACGTGCGCGGTACGTGGGGCAACAACGGCGGCGCCGTCGATGTGAAGGCGGTGGGCAAGTTGCGCGGGCATACCGATCCGGCGAGCAGCAGCCCGATCATCCTGCATATGCGCTGAGGTAAAAAGTGCAACGCTTCGGACCATTGGCGGGCCGGGGCATTGCATACCGCAGAGAACAGGCTCCGCGACGGGTATTTCCGATATTGAGCTTATAGCTAAATAGTTTTCCACTGAACCTGGCAGGTCATCCGCACCGCGACTAACCTCACCTCAGTGTCAGAAAGGACTCAACCCAGCAGCCAAGGAGGCTAACCCCGTCCAACATCATCCTGATGCCCTCCAACCTTGTGTTGGCAGTTACAAACAAGATATCCCATCTAATAAGTGATGTAGGTCAGTGTGCGACAAACCGCTCACTCACTTGACAGCAGTCAGTAAACGGGGCGCGAGGCGACCCGTTTGATTTCTGGGTTCACTATCGCCTCTCAGCAGTGCAATCATCTCAAGTAATAAAAACCTGTCGCGAAGAGACAGGGCTGACGTGTACTCATTCCACCTAACTGCAACAGCAGGAGATAACCATGAGACAAGTTCAAAAAATCACCGTCAACAATAAGGGCGGTTACGTATTTAACTTCAAGGTCCAATGGCTCAAGAGCGACGGCAAATGGTACACGTCCACTTGGAACAGCGGCGACTACCCGGTGGCGCAATCTCGGACCACACCAAACCTGGAAACCATCGGCGTACCGCCCGACGCGCTGGCCGTCACGGTATATGGGCATGCACTGGCGGGGTCATCCGGCCAAGGTACGCCGTTTGTGGGGTATGCAGCCAATGGCCAGATCGCGACCTATGATGCAGTAGGAACAACTATCATTGGGTTCGCAATTAACTTGATCGAATAACCTACGTTCTTTTCCGTTGGATACCCGGAACCAACTTTTCGTGACTTGCCGTTAGAAGTTGGCGCCGGCGTTCCTTTTTAACACCCCACCCATCTCATATTAAAAACCACGTAACAGGAAACCAACATGAAACAAGTCGAGCGCATTGGTTGCCTTAACAACGGCATTTTCGTCATGAACTTTTCGATTCAGTGGCTGGATTCGACAGGCCAATGGCATACCTGCGATTGGAACAGTGGCAACTTCGAAAATGGTTTATACAAAGTCAGCCCTTCACTGGCATCACTAGGCATTCCGGCGGATGCAATCGGCGTCACTCCTTATGTGTCCGCCGTCGCCGGCATCCAAAATCGGGGAGAGCCGTTAGTCCAAACAGCCAATAACGGCAGGCTGGCCGCCTATGAAGTAACGGGCACGACCCTGAACTTCAAGGTTCAGCCGCTACCGTGGAAAAACTGGGCCCAGAACATCGTCGATACCCTGGAAATCGATGGTCAAGGCTACTTCTCCCCCACTCATCTCGCCGAGCTTCAAGACATCATTCGCCAGGCCGACGCGGCGGGCGCGACGGTGCGCGTATCGGGCCAACGGCATGCACAGCCGGCCCTGGTTGCCGAAGACAATCGCAGCGCCCCAAACCCCCGCCGCTGGCTTATCGACCTGTCTTGTTACGCAGACTTGGGGCCCCATGGTGATCAGTCAATGGTGCTCAACGCCACCGAAAATACGATCACCGTGAACACCGGCGTGCGCGAAGATGAGCTGGATGCCTTCCTCACCGCCCATGACATGATGCTACAGACCGCCACCGCCGGCGGCTTCTTCAGCCTCGGCGGGATGACAGCCGTCGATGTCCATGGGGCCACGATCAACGCACCGATCTTTGCGGAAACCGCCTCGGCGTTCACCCTCATGGGGCCGGACGGTCAGGTGCGTATCATTGATGCGCAAACGCCTGCAGTCAGCGGATGGTCGCCCTTGCAGTTCGCGCGCGTGTCTCTGGGTGCATTGGGAATCGTCACCTCCGTCACCCTTGAGGTATTGCCACGTCCATGGGCCACGACATTGAACTCAGGCAAGGAAAAGAACATTGTCTGTGACAACGAGCAAGCATTCATCGCCCGGTTCAAAACGCTGCTCACGGAGCATGACCGCGTTGAGTCCTTTCTCAATCCCTACACCGACAACTTCCTGGTGTTGTGGTGGGACGTGGTTGCATCGCCTGCGACGCAGGTTCCAAACCTGAAGAAAAACGTACCGAATGCGTGTGCCCTCGCGGGAGAAAACGTGTTCGGGGCGCCCTACCTGATACCGTTTGAACCCATCGTCGAGCCTCCCCTCATCGCTGCTCAGTATGGCGGTAACACCACCACCGCAAGCGCGATCATTGATGCAGGGTTCCTCACCATCGAAACGCTCTTCGATGAAGCCGCGGCGGTCTACTCCGACTTGTGGCTGACCAAAGCTTCACGCGTCATTTTCATGTCGTACTTTATCGAGCTACCGGCGCTGGATGACAGTGGCCTGAGTAAAGCCTGGCAAGGGCTTGATGCGGTGAGAACACGTATCAAGGGCTCCAGCGACTTCCTGGTCGTTGCCCCGCTGGAGTTCCGCTTTGTGCGGGGCGGCGATACGGCGTTGGCCGGGACATACACGAAAACCCCCAATGCCACTTTCGTAAACCTTGACCTTATCGGGTACGTGCCTGCTACCCCGGCATCTGATTACCCGGGTCGCCTGCTGGATTTTTTTGCAGCTATCGAAAGAGCCTGGGTTGACCTGGGAGGGATGCCCCATACCGGCAAAATGTTCGCCTTCTATGACCCCACTCAACCCTCGCAAACGTCCTCTGCCCCCTTCAACCCGGCCTTTTTGAAGAACCTTGCACAGCACCGAAGCCAGAGAACCGACGCCTTCAACGCCTTTCGCAAGGTATGCGATCCAAAGGGCGTTTTTTACAACACTTTTGTCGCCACGCTGCTGGGAGACTGAACAACCTCAAGCGCTCTTTTACTTGCTTTGGTCGGCCTTGCCTTCCTGCATCTGCACCGAGGACTTGCTGCCGCTGGTGTTGTCTTTGGTGGTGTTATTGGAACTGTCGAAACAGCCGTGGAGCATGAACGCACTGCAAAGACCCAGGCACATATAGAGCTTCTTCATGAGGTTTCACCTATAACGGATAGAGAAGGCAAGCGTCAGCCATACCCAATATGGCTGACGCAGGTGACCAGGGTTCAACAAATAGATGGAGCCCCTGACGAGTGGCTTGCCATCAACTCGCTAGCATTTACGTGCAACCTATTTGAGCTAACCTTGATCCGTTCAAGCCTGCTATCCGGTGACCCCATGGACACGTTGACCAAAGCGCAAATCCAGCGCGCGCTTGCGAGGCGGCTGCGCAACTGCCGTGTCTCCTGCACGATCAATCCGGATAACAGCCTGTCGGTGACGGTGCTCGCGCCCGATGCCAATCAGTTCACCATTGCCAACATCAACCGTGCTCTTTATCACGGCGAGTCAGGGATCAATCGGCTCGTTCGGGAAATCCTCGAAGACATGGTGGTTTCGCGACAATCATCCCGCCTCTCCTCCGTGGAGTAATGCAAAACACAACGAGGCTTGCCATGCACGATGATGCTGTTAACCCCTTTCAACGCCTCAAAATCGACTACCTGCAAGACACGCTCCTCGGCGTGACCCCCCTTTCTTGCGAGTGCATGGCAAAGGTTGTGCAAGCGGGTGCGAGCGTTTCGCTGCAAATCCTGGCGCCGTGGCCGGAGCAACTATTGAAGGCCCACACGGTTTCGATCAAAGGCGAAAGCTGCACTTATCATGGCATTGTTGTTGACGCCAGTAAGAACGACGCCAGTGAGCTGCTGTTGAATATCGAACTGCAGGGCTAGCGGCCCGCTAACCCCGCTCCCCCGCCAAGGCCCGCTGGTGAAAATGCGGCAGCCATTTCAACGCATGCAGCGCCGCATACAGCTGCACCTGCTCCCGGGTGCCCATGAAACGCTCTTTGCGACTGAATACACTCAACGCCTTCCCGGCTCGATACGCCCAGGCAAAACAAACGGTCCCGGCCGGAATACCGTCCTTGTCGTCAGGCCCCAGCAAGCCGGTGGTGGCGACTGCGATGTGCGCCGAGCTGTCTCGCAAGGCACCTTCGGCCATTTCGCGGGCCACCTCGCAACTGGTGAGGTTGAAGGTTTCAATCGTGTACGCACGCACGCCCAATAAGCGTTGTTTGGCTTGCGGTGAGTAGACGACATAGCCGCTCTCGATACATGCCCCACCGCCCTCGATTTCAGACAGCAGCGTGATGATCTTGCCTGCCGTGCACGACTCGGCGCTGGTAAGCGTAAGCTCGCGGGTTTTCAGATAGTCGATGGTGGAGGCGGCGATGGACATGGGTTCTATCCTCCTGCACAGGGCGCTCACAACGTTGCAAGGTAGTCGGCAAGGGTCAGCGCGCAGGCTTGAATCGCACCGTCGACCACCAGTTCATAACCATGGGTGTTTTCCGTCGGGATCGCCAGGCAACCCGCACAAGGCGAAGTGCCGTTGCTCATGACGGCACTGGCGTCCGACGCGAAATCCACCAGTAGCGCGTATTGAGGCGCATAACCACAGCGTTGCGCAGCCGCTGCGAGGCCAGTGACTTGGGCGTTGTTGAACACTTATAAAAAATGACCCGGCACGCTGAAGGGTTGTTCCATAATCTTGCGCGCCGCCTCCCCCATATCCGGTTGAACACCCTCCTCGACAGGCTTTCTAGATGTTCTCTAACTGCCCATGGAGGGAATCCCCAATGAACATCCACCGCCTGCAACCTGCGCTCCCATCGCTGTGCCTGGCCATTTGCGTCGCCTCGCTGACGGCTTGCGCGGGCAATGACTCAGCCTCCAACGTGGTGGCGCCGGGTGACGCCAAATCGCCAGGCACGCGAGCACTCGATACCGGTGCCGCGCTGCTGCAGTCGCGCCCGCCCATCGACGCGCTGAATGCCTATCTGGACGGCTTTCACTTCTACAACGGCCACCCCGACGTGCAGATGGAAGCCCACCACTACTGCGCCATCCTTAACGAGGAAGTGATCCAGTGCGTGATTTACGACGGCAACCGCAAGGACGCCAAGTTGATGGGCGTGGAGTACATCATCAGCGAGCAACTGTTCAACAGCTTGCCGGCCCCGGAGAAAGCCTTGTGGCATAGCCATGTGCATGAGGTGAAGTCCGGCCAATTGGTCGCGCCCGGCATTCCAGAGGTGGCCGAGCACGCGCTGATGGAGAAACTGGTGCACACCTACGGCAAGACCTGGCACACCTGGCATACCGACCTGCACAAACGCCTGCCATTGGGTGTGCCTCAACTGATGATGGGCTTTACCGCTGACGGCCAGGCCGATCCGAAGATGGTTGCCGAGCGCGATCAGCGCCTGGGCATCGACAGCACCGAGAAAAAGCGCTCACGCGCCGATATAGCCCCACCGGCAGTCGCACCCGGTGCAGACGCCTGGCGCCAGGGCACGATCATCCAGATCGACGACCCCACCGCAACGCCCCACACGCACTGACGGCGCCGCCGGGTCATTTGGATTGAACAATCACTGACCCGCGCTTGCCACACAAGAACCCGGGCGCATCCGCCGCCCTTTGCATGAGGTATTGCAAGATGTCTTACGACTATCAAGGCCCCGCCAGCATCATCACGGCTTCTCGTCACTTGGGAACTCAGGCGGATGAACGCCTTAACGAACACGTTGACGTAAATCTGACGAGTAGCGGCAAGCCTACCCTGGTCCGCCTGGACTTTGACACTCCCCTGCAGTGGCCCGGCAATCCCAACTTTGTCACGGTGAACATGCCGGACGGCACTTCCGTCAGCGGTGTAATCGCCGAAATAGAGCGGCCCGCTGACGGAGCCGGGTGGGTAACGTTTACCGTGGATGACTGACTGCCATACCGCCGCCCGCCCCCCATCGAATTGTCCGACAAGTTCTTTGAATTTTTTTTGACGCCAAATATCTGTAGTTCATGAGCATAGGGAGGCCTCATGAAAACCAACGAGCTATTTACCATCAAGTACCAACTTTACGGCGAGCCGAGGTCCTTTATCGTGCGTACGGCACGCATGAACAATGCCGAAGCATGGCACTGGGCCAGTTGCGATGCCGGCGTGGCGGTCATCCCCAGGTTCGGTCAAAACAACCTCAAGCGCGTGTCCAAGCCGATGGCGGAAAAATACGGCATTACCGATGTGCGCTGGTGCGGGGCAGAAGAAATTCAGTGGGCGGAGGGCGTTACACAATGAACAGTCAGGTGCTGGATTACACAACCAGGCAAACGTGGGATGAGGAGATTGCGCAGAACACCCAGATGTTTTTCGAAGCGGATCGACTGGATGCGCAGGCGTATAACATCATCGAACACTACAGCGGCGATGCAACGACCTGGGCGCGCTTCACGGAGGCGAAGAAGCGTGCGGATGCGCAGCGGACTGCGGCTTATCGAGAGTGGATGCGTATACGGCGTGCGATGAGAACGTAGGAGCGAGCTTGCTCGCGAAAAACGTTAACGATAATGCGTAAACCTGAAGGGACGTGGCGCTCGTGAGTCTTTCGCGAGCAAGCTCGCTCCTACAAAAAAGACACGCCCCGTCCGGGGCGTGTCAGTCAACAAAGCGTGGACTGGTTTGTCGCTATCGGGGGCATGGGTGTCTACACACCTTTGGTGTGACGCCGGACCTGTGGGAGGGGGCTTGCCCCCGATGGCGGCCTAAGAGCCGACCAGGATGCTGGACTTTGACCGAGTACATATCCGTTATTTGAGTCACGGCTGCTATTGGTTCCGCTTTTACAGCGGGTCACTTTGGAAAAGAGCCGGAATGCCGGCCCAGCCCAAAGTAACCAAAGGGCTCTTGCCCCACCACTCGGCACCTCGCTTAGGCTCGGTGTGCCCGTAATCCGCCATGGATTTGGGGGGGCGCCTCAGATCAAAAGCAGATCAAGAGCAAGATCAAGAGCGGCTCGCTTCGCATCGTGGTTAGCGTCGGCAGTGGCTACAAAAGTTGTGTAGATACCCATCGCTATCGGGGGCAAGCCCCCTTTCACATTTTAACGCTGCTTGAATCAGGGGGATGTGCCGATTCAAAGAATCGGCTTGCCCCCCGTCACGCCATAGCGCTCGCCAGAGATGTAACTGCCTTCATCCGACGCCAGCAATACATAGATGGGCGCCACTTCCACCGGCTGGCCTGGGCGGCCCAGTGGCGTGTTGCCACCGAAATGCTTCACCGACTCCTCGGGCATGGTGGACACGATCAACGGCGTCCAGATCGGCCCCGGCGCTACGCTGTTCACCCGAATTCCACGCTCGCCCAGCATCTGCGCAAGGCCGGCGGTGAAGTTGGCAATGGCACCCTTGGTGGCCGCATAGGGCAACAGGGTCGGGTTGGGCATATCGGAATTGACCGACGAGGTGTTGATGATCGAACTGCCTTGCGCCATATGCGGCAACGCTGCCTTGCAGATGCGGAATATCGCCGTGATATTGACGTTGAAGGTTTTCACCCAATCCTCGTCGGGAATGTCCTCCAGAGACTTATAGGTCATCTGGAACGCAGCGTTATTGACCAGCACATCGATACGGCCGAACTTCTCGACAGTGTCATTCACGATCGCCGTGCACTGCGCCGCGTCGCCCAGGTCACCGGGCAATAACAGGCACTGGCGCCCCGCCGCTTCGACCCAGCGAGCGGTCTCCTTGGCGTCCTCGTGCTCGTCCAGGTACGACACCGCGACGTCCGCCCCTTCGCGGGCAAAGGCAATCGCCACCGCGCGGCCGATACCGCTGTCGGCACCGGTGATCAATGCAATCTTGTTGGCCAGACGGCCCGAGCCTTTGTAGCTTTGCTCACCGCAATCAGGCATTGGGTCCATCTTGCGCTGGTCGCCCGGAACGGGCTGCTGCTGGGGATTGAAGGGTGGTTTTGGGTAGTGGTTCATCGGATTCCCTCCTGTGTATGGATACTGTTGCGAGGGCGTGCCGAGCGCGATAGTTCAGAGAAATTTTCATAAAATCGGATAACCGTTGCCGACAGATTTCCCTTTTTGTTGTAGAAGCGAGCTTGCTCGCGAAAATCGTCAACGCAGACGCGTACTTTCTGAATGAACACGGCGCCTGAGAGTTTTTCCCGAGCAAGCTCGCGCCTACCGTTGCGTAATAAAAATGTGCTATCCCTATGCGCTAGGGACTCATACATGAACGTGAAGCCGGCACTCGCCACGTAGAAGAAAAAACCAGAACGCCCATGACTGAACACCGCTCCCCCACCGCCACAGAGTGGCTGATCCGCCAGGCCCAACCCGACGACGTACACGCCCTGGTTGAACTGGACGCCTACGCGGCTGCCCATGCCCACCGCCGCGTGTTTATCCACGACGCCGTGGTTAACCAGCAATGCCTGGTGGCAGCCAACGACCACGCGTGCGCCGGGTACCTGGTGCTCACCCACGACTTTTTCGATCACGGCTTTATTGCCCTTGTGGTGGTATCACCGACCTGCCAGCGCCAGGGTGTGGCCCTGCGCCTGCTGGCGGCGGCCGAGGCGGCCTGCAAGACGCCGAAGTTGTTCGCCTCCACCAACGCCTCCAACCACGCGTCCCAGGCATTGATGACAAAGGCCGGATTCATACCCAGCGGGCAAATCGAGAACCTCGACGAAGACGACCCCGAGTGCGTGTACGTCAAATTCCTGCGCTGATCTGCATCAGACCCAGGCCCAGGCGATCACCCACGCCGCCAGGTAAAGACCCACACCAAACACGCCGTGGTTGATCAGGCTACGCAGTCGGTTCTTGCCTGGCGTCGGCGTCCTGGACGACGCAAACCCGGCCCCCATGGCCGGCTGTATCACAAACAGCGGAACGGCCACTGTCACAACACCCCACGCCAGTGCAGGTACAAAAGTCGGCGCCAGCAACCACGCATCGCCTTCAATCCACACCAGCACCCACGCGAACACCACTCCGGTGACGTAATGCGCGATCCAACCCAGGGCTACTTCACCTCGAACGGGAAGCGCTTGCCCAATGCTTGAGTGCGCAAATCGCCCCCGGCACGCATGGCCGACCCAACGGCCTACGAACGCAAAATTCAGGGTCGGAACGCCAAGCACCTTCATCAGCAGCATCCACATATCCATCACCACGGTAGCCCCTGCCCCCAACAACACCACCTGCGCAACCCCTTCCAACGCTGTCATACCTACCTCTTAGTCATGGACCCATTCAACCTGCGCAGGCATCATAGAAGTTGAAGTCAACTTCAAGTCAATGGTCTGCCAATGGATATCACCGAGGTCGTCAAACGCACGGGCATTGCTGCCCATACGCTGCGTTTTTATGAAAAGAAGGGGTTGATTACATCGACCAGCCCGCCCGGTGCTCGCCGTCATTTCGCAGCAGCGGTCGTTGAGCAGTTGGCGGTCATCGCCCTCGGGCAGGCGGGTGGCCTGTCGCTGGACGAGATACACGCCATGCTGTCACCCAATGGCCAGGCCAATGTGGATAGAGCGGTGCTGCTGTCCAAGGCCGACGAGATTGATGCCACGGTCAAACACCTGCAGGCGATGAGCCGGGGCTTGCGCCATGCGGCCGCCTGCCCTGCCCCCAACCACGCACAATGCCCGACTTTTCGCCGCCTACTCACCATCGCAGCAGCAGGAACCTTCAAGCGCGGCGGCGCCGGTCTCGCCAGGGTTCGGCCTGCTCACTCAAACACTGAGGCACTATGATTCGCCACTTTCAACCTGCCGACCTGGAACCCGTCCTGGATATTTGGCTGCAAGCGTCCATCCTGGCCCACCACTTTATCGACCCCGCCTTCTGGCATGACCAACTGGGCGCCATGCGCGAGGTCTACCTGCCCAGCGCCGTGACCCGTGTGTTTGAAGCCGACGGGAAAGTGCTGGGCTTCAGTTGCGTATATGAAGACACCCTGGCGGCGCTGTTTGTCGCGCCTGAGCATCAGGGCAGTGGTATCGGTACACAATTGCTCAAGGACGCGCAGGCAGCCAGAACCTCACTTCAACTGAGCGTGTATTCGCAGAATGTTCCCAGCCTTCACTTCTACAAGAAGCACGGTTTTATCGCACTCAGAGAGCAACGGGACGAACACACAGGTCACCCTGAAACAGTGATGGGCTGGGCGCCTGATGGATTATTTGACCCACTGCCCTGATTACTCCAACCCGTATTGCACTCGACCTTTCCCATAAACGCCGCCAGCGCCTCCGGATCAGGCAACGGCGCCGCGCTGATCAGCACGTTGGGCACATGGCACCACGCAAGCGCGGGCGAAGCGCGTTCGCCCTGACCATAGATCAACACATGACGAATCTGTGGGTTGTCCCTGATGAACCAGAGCAAATCGAATTTCACGCTGTGCGCCAGGGCGGCATTGATGATCAGCACATCCAGCGGCGTATCGCCGAACTCCACAGCACTGAAGACTTCATCCAGCCGATGTATCGGCGCGATACGGTAATAGCCCAACTGGTTCAACGCCCGCTCGATTTTCAAGCGAAAGAAGTGCTGCCCATCGGCAATCAGAATGCGTAGCGCTTTATTGGTCATGTTCCCACCGCTCACTGATAAATGATCGTGAAGGTTGCCGACGCATTCGCCGGCCCCGGCGTGACCTTGGCCCCGGTTTGCAGGTAGCGCGCTCGCAGTGGGATGGCATAGCTGCTTTCGGTACTCCTGAGGGTCAGGCCCGTGTTTTGATTGATCGCCAATGGCAGGGCAACGCTGTTGCTGGTAGCGACCTGAATGCCGACGCCCGTCGCGGCAGGCGCGGTGCCGGCCGCGCTCGGGTCGAGGCTCAGAATGCCGTTGCCTGCATTGATGGCCGTCCGAGCCGGGTCGATGCGGTATTGCAGTGTGTTGTTGACGCGGGTTCCGCTGGTGCCGGTGCCTGTGGGTGAGCTACCGCCTTGCGAAATCCAGCCGGGACCCGCGGCGGAGAATATGCCGTTGAACGCCGGGCAGTCATTTAGCGCAATGGAGAAGTCCGTCCAGCCGGTGGAGCTGTTGAGGCCAGTGAATTTGTTGACCAGGTGGGTGCCCATGGGCACCGAGACATCCGGTGTGCTGCAGGTGCGCGAGACGATCTGGATGCTGCCGGAAATGCCCATCCTGAAGCCGGTCATTCTGGCGTCGCCGAAATTGCCGAACAGATTCACGATCGGCAATGTGTTGCCCACCAGCACGCCCGGCGTCACCTCGCCGATCTTGATCAAGATCAGTTCAAAGTTCGAAGGCCCGTCAAACGGCACGATGCATCTGAAACCATCCGAACACGTGGTCCATGCCTTGGTGCTTTGCCTGGGCAGCGGGCCACCGTTGCTATTGAAAGCAACGCCCAATCCGGGAAGGCTGGTTTTGTAGACCTTATTGGCATAAGTGCCACTGGTCACATTGGCCAGGGCCTGGCTGGATTCAACGGTAAGGTCGGTCCACTGCTGAAACGGCGCGACAAGACATTCCAGCTTCACTGCCTGGCCCAAGGCCATACTGAACTTCTGACGGTAAACCTCAGTGCCCACCGGCACATCCCGCCCGACGGTGATAGCCGAGATTTGCAACGGCATGGAGCCCACGGCAGGCCGGGTACCTTCCATGTAGGAACAAGTGACCGCCATGGCCGTGCCGGCCGTGGCCCACAAGGCCACACCCAACAACCCCAGTTTGATCAAAGAGCCGATATTCATAACGCTACCTTTTGCTGGGTGTTGGGCTGCACGCTGTCAGCGACCTGTTTGCCGGCTGCACACACGGCGTCCACTTGTTGCAGTTGTTGCCCATCGCCGGGGCCAGGCGGGATCGTCAGCGCACACTGCTGCTGCGCCTGGCTGCCCCAGTTGACCAGCAAGCGGCGCGTTTCGGGTTTGATTCGCGCATACAGTTGACCGCCCTGCCCGACCACGCCCACGGTGGCCCCCTCGCCATCGGTCACGCCCGCGCCGAAGGGCAAGCTGCTGCCGTCGTCCAGGCGCACATTGAGCAACACCGCGCGGCCCTGGTTGGTGGTGTATTTGAGGTGCACGACTGCACCGGCACGCGGTGCGGTCTGTTGGCTGGTTTCACTTAGCTCTACGTCCAGAGAGCTGCCGATCGGGTCGATCGCCACCTCGTTCAATTCATACGGGCGCAGGTAGGGCACCACGGCGTTGCCGCTGCCGTCGAGCCTCAGGCCCGGATAGCCGGAGACCTTCGCGCCCTCGGCGCCTGGGGCGCTGACCACGGCCATGGTTTCGCCGCGATAAGGCGTCATGGTCACCCCGTCGGCATGGGCTACCATAGTGCCGCTGGCGCCCACCGACGCGCTGGTATAGCCATCGCCCCGGCCCAGGGCGGCACTGAGCATGGCGCGGGCGCCGGTGTACTGGCCGTTGAGGGCTGCGCTCTTGGTATTGCTGCCACCGTCATGGCCGAAGGTAGCGCCGTAGCCGTACTGGCGGTCCTCGCCGGCGGTGCCGCTGATACCCGCCTGCTCGCTGTAATGGCCTCGGGTGTCCCGGCCCAGCTGTGCCGTCACTTGCGGCCCATAGCCCGGACCGCCGAATTCCAGGGGCATGCTCATGGTCAGCAGAAAACTGTTTTCCATATCGCCCAGGCCCATCCGGCTGCGGTTGGCGTTCAGGCTGAAACTCACCCGGTTGAACTGCTTGCTGTAGCTGAACTGGTACTGCACGTCGCTGCCCTGCTGGTTCCAGTAGTTCTGGGCATAGCCGCTGATCGACACCTGACCCCAGGGCCCGAAGCTTTGGTCGGCGGTGACTGACAAGCGGCTGCGCGGGCGGCCGAACTCGCTGGTGTCCCAACCGTTTTTTTCGGCATCGAGCAGCTGCACGGCATTGCTGAAGTCCAGGTAGTCACGGGTAGAAAAACGATAGGCCGCTACCGAAAAGTTACTGCCGGTACTGAGGATGTTCTTGCTGTAGGACAGGCGCATGCTCTGCCCCTTTGCCCGGCCGGCAGCCAAATCGGTCTGCGCGTGCGTCACGTCCACCGCCATGGCGCCAATCGGCGTGCCGAACGCTACGCCTGTGAGGATGGCCGCGTAGTCATCGCTCGATTGCACACCGCCAAAGCCGGTGAAGGTGTTGTTCAGGCCATATTGCAGCGTGCCTTGCAGCAGGCGCGTCTGCTCGTCAACGAAGTTGTTGCGGGTTTCCCCGGCGGTGACACTGAAACGCGAGGTGCCAGGGCGCAGCAACTGGCTGACCGAGGCGTAGGGCACAATAAAGTTTTGTTCGGTACCGTCCGCCTCGGCCACGCTCACGTTGAGGTCGCCGCCGTAGCCGGTGGAGTACAGATCGTCAATCACGAAGGCGCCGGGGGCGACCGTGGTTTCCAGCAGCACGTTACCCGCCTGGCGAACGGTGACGCGTGCGTTGGTGCGCGCGATACCTCGAATAACTGGAGCGTACCCGCGCATGGAATCGGGCAACATGCGGTCATCACTGGCCAACTGCACGCCGCGATAAGACAAGGTGTCGAAGATCTCACCGCTGGTGTTGGACTCACCCACAGTCAGCTGGCTTTTCAGCGCAGTGATATCGCGTTGCGCGTAGCTGTCCAACGCCTGGTACTGGCTACCGTTGCGCGATTGCCAGCTCATCGAGGCATTGTGACGCAAGCGCCAGTCGCCCAGATTGAGGCCGGCATTGAGCCCCAGGAACGCCGAGTCATTGGTGCCGCTGCGGGTGCGGTTGCGATTGGCATTGAAGTTATAACTGAGCATCCCTGCAGTGACGCCACGGTCCCACAGCTCAGGGCTGACGTAGCCGCGCGAGTTACGCTTCAAGGCCGCCTGAGGGATGCTGAGGTCAAGTGCCTGGTTCTCCGGGGAGAAGTTCGCACTGGCGCCCTGAATCAAACTGCTCAACGCCGCGCAGCCTGGCCCCTCAAGCGCCTGGCTGGCTTCGGGTGACAGTTTGGCGATATTCACACCCTGGCGCTCAAGCAAGCCATGGTCCATGCACACCACCGGCTTGCTGCCGTCGGGCTGAGCCTCGATACGAATGTCCTGGCGACTGTTCAACTGGCCGTTGAGCATAACGTCCGCACGGTACTGCCCCGGGGTCACCGGGTTGCCGGCCTGGTATTTGCCGAGGTCAAGATTGCGTGAGTCTTCCGGCAGGAATGCATCGTTGAACTGCACCTCTTGCGCCAACGCGGCGTGGACGCCCCAGGCGCCTGGCGTGACGGCCAATACCTTGAGTATCAAGCGGGTGAGCGGATTCAGGGCGAAGCGAGGCTGCGCCCCCAGGAGCGGCCTGGAGCGGGAAGAGGTCTGCATAAATGACTCGCGGGTAAAGACGTCAGGAATGGTTCAGGGCTTGAGTGCTGTCCGAGTCGGGACCAGCGCGCCGTAATCGTTGATTGCGCTGAACTCCACCTGTGCGCCTGGGGCTGGTCGGGTTTTAAGAGTCGGCAGCGGGAATTGCCGGGTTTGACCCGGGCCCACCATGCCGTCCTCACTGCGCGCACGCTGACCGCCGGCCACCAAATCCAGTTCGACGAGCGATACGTGAAACGCCGACGGGTTGAACGCTTGCAGGGCCAGGCCCTGGCCATCGCGGGCCGTCACCAGTTGCCACTGCACCTGCTCGATCGCTTCGCTGGCGGTGCCTGCAAGGCCCGTCGGGCGGTAGAACAATTTGATCCGTGAACGGAAGGCCATTTGCAGAGTATTCACGTCTGCCCCGGCCTCAGGTTTGGGCGGTATTTCCAGCACGTTGAGCCAGAACACCGACTCCTTGTCCTGGGGCAGCGCTGTCCCGGTAAACAATACGCGCAGGCTTTGGCCCTTGGTCGGGTCGATACGCGCCACCGGAGGCGAAAGCAGAAACGGCGCCTTGGAGCTGGTGGGCGTGGACTCCACACTGCCGGTGTCAATCCACGCTTGCATCAACGCGGGTTGAGTACCGTTGTTATTGAGTTTTACTGTGACTTCTTTCTGGTCTGCCGGGTAAATCACGCGGGTGCCAGTGATCACCACACCTGCCAGCGCCTGGGAACACCCAAACGCGACAAGGCTTGCCAGAAGCATTTGTTTAAATGGAAGTATGCAAGGCATGACTTAGTCCCAATGCCGCCCCGAAAACACGCCCTTAAATAAACAACAGGGCGTGTAGTCATTACCGGCGACTTACTGATAATTGATGGAGTAAGTCACGTTGGTGATAACGGTGCCCGGCGTGGTCGCGGCTTGGGCGTAGTATTGAACAGCGTACGGCAGGTCTGCGCTGAGTGCGGTGGCGTCGATATCGATACGGCTGGTGGAAGCCACTTGTGCGGTGTCACCGGCTTTGATGGACTTGCCATTGGATGCGTCGATCAGTTGCAGTTGGACCTTGGTAGCATCGCCACTGGTGTTCTTCAGATTACCGCTGGCCGGATCAACCGAGCCACCGGCTTCAAAGAATGCAGCTGCGGTTTTCAGCGCTGCCGAGCATTTGCTCAACTGAATGCTGAAACCGGTCTGGCCGGCCACCTGACCAGCCGAGGTCAAGGAGGCAGTGGAGATAGTCGGCAGCGTGACGGTGGTGCCTGCCGAGCCGGCTGCCCCATTCACTGCAACCTGGCAGGTCTCGGCCTTCAGTTCGCCTTTGAAATTGATGGTGCCATCCGAAGCCATGGCAGCGGAGGTGGCGGTGGCGGCGACCAATGCAGCGAGGACGCGGGCTTTGTAATTCATGAGTAACTCCGAGAGAGCGATAAACCAGGTAAGTGAAGAAGTTTCCGGTGCTGGAGAACTTCTGTGTTGTTGCGCAGTGAAGTGTAGGGAGTCCACGCAACACCCAATATAGGAGTGCTCCTAAAAACAACTAAGCCACTCAATATTCCAACCAATTAACGCCTCTTTCCCTCGGTGCAAACTTACGCCCTTCAACTTATGTTTTTTATTGGGCCGCTCATGACTTCGTCTATAGGAGTGGTCCTAAAAAGCTGGCTATCGATGCAACGTAGACTATTTAATAACTGGCTGCAGTCCAGTCATCCATCATGAGACACAATTGACGCGCGACCGCCACCGTTGGCCAGCTCACTTCATCGTGCAACAACAACTCGACGTTTTCCGCACCCGCCGCAATCGCCGCCCAACCCACCGTTTTCGCAGCGCCCTGAAGCCGCTGCGCAGCCTGCATGGCAACCGAGCGGTCACGCAGGGCAACAGCGCTGAACAGACGGTTCATATCCGGGCGCAGCGCTTCCTGCGGCCCTTCCCGCTCATGCCCGCAGGCACCCTGCACCTGCGTCGCGGCTACCGGGACCTGATCGCACCACAGCTCAATCATTTGCTGCAATTTGTCCTGACGCACCGGCTTGCTCAGCACGCCGTCCAGGCCAGCCGCAAAACAGCGTTCAAGATAGGCATTGCCCGTCACCTGCGACATCGCAATGATTGGGCAATGCCCGCGCTGTTGTTGGTGCTCCACGTCGCGCAAAGGGCCGCTCAGGTTGAACGCCTGGTGCTCATCGATCAGTACCAGAGCAACCCGGTGCTCACTGAAGAGCGCCAGCGCCTCGTCATCATCGACCGCCAGCAGTACACCCAGGCCAAAACCTTGAAGCAGGGCTTTCACTGCTTGCTGATCGGCATACTCACCCTCCAACACCAGCACCCAGAATGAAACCTCTATAGGCGCTGCAACAGGATCTGCCGCCTGCACTGGCGACTCAAGCGCGCCAGCCCACTCGACGGGCAACCTCACTTCGACTTGGGTGCCGCTCCCCGGCACGCTGCTCAACGTCAGCTCGCCCTGCATCAGCTTCAGCAACCGGCGACAGATCACCAGCCCCAAACCGCTGCCGCCGCTGCGCTTGAATGACTGCCTGGCGCGGGCATAAGGCCGAAACAGCGCAGCTTGCGCCTGGTCGGACAAACCAATGCCGGTGTCGACCACGCGTATCAACGCCTGCGAAGTTGCCCCCGGCTGTGCGTCGGGCAGCAGCAGTTGCACCTCAACCCCGCCGTGCTCGGTGAACTTGATGGCGTTGGAAATCAGATTACGCAGCACCTGGGTCACTCGCTGGTCATCAAGCAGTGCTGAAACAACGGGACGTTGACCGGTCAATGTCAACGTCAGCCTCTTTTCCTCGGCATAGCCTCGGTAATCATCCACCTGCTGTTGCAGCAGTGACCACAGGTCCACCGGCTCAAGGTTGAGCCGCAATTGCCCGGCCTCCATTTTGGAGATATCCAGCACATCGTCTACCAGGCGCAGCAAGGTGTTGGCGCCGGTATTGGCCAAGCCCGTGAAGTGCCGCTGTTGTTCGTCCAGCGGTGTGTGCTCAAGCAGCTCAACCGCCGCCAGCACTGCGTTCATCGGCGAGCGGATTTCATGGCTCATGACCGCCAGGAACATCGCTTTCTCGCGCTCGCGCTGCACCGCGCGCCGTCGCTGCAACCGGCTTTGCCACACCAGGATGACAAGTAACAGCACAATGGCCAGTAACAGCCACAACTCACCCGCGTAATGTACAGCGATGGACCTGATGGTCGGGATATCCAGGTTCATGTCGGCAAACCAGGCGTCGAAGATCGCCTTGCGCTCATCGCCGGTGATCGAGGCCAATGCTTTCTCCAGGATCGACAGCAAGATTTCATCGCTGTCGCGCACCGCCATGCTGACACCCGTGTGCAATTGGGGCACCACGCCGGATATCTGCAATACGCCCTGGTACTGGCGGGAAAGATACGGGATCAACAACCACTCCGAAGCGATGGCGGCGTCTGCCTTGCCGTCCTTGACCATCGCCATCATGTCTACGGCGTTCTGCGCGGTGATGATCGTGACTCCCGGGGCCTCGTGGCGCAGGAATGCGCCATAGACTTCGCGTCCCAACATGACTAACCGTTTGTGAGCAAGCTGTTGCAGACCTGCCAGGGGCTGATCGCCGAAACGACTGACAAGGATCGTCGAACTGGTGTTGTAAGGCAGGGTGTAAAGCATCCCACGATCCTGGGCCGGGTCGTCGGAGCGGCGTCGAGTGGACAAGATGTCGACCTCACCGCTGATCAGCATATCCTTGCGTGCGCTGCGCGTGGTGGTCAGCACCGGTTGGAAATGCAGGCCGGTACGCAGGCCGATCAGCTTCAGGTATTTGGCCGACATGCCGCGCAGTTGGCCGCCGCTCATGTATTCGAAAGGCAGCAGGTCCTCGAACACACCCACACGCAGCACCGGATTGGCAGCGATCCAGGCCACCTCCTGTTGTGTCAACGTCATGGGTGGCGAACTGGCGTACACGCCAACCGACGCCGCAAGGCACACTAACGCCAGTACCAGCAGCAGGCGCCGCATCAGCGTGCCGTCCGTTGCACACGTGTCGCCTGCAGGACGTCGAGCACTGTATCGCCGCTCAAAGCGGCCCAATGCTGCAGCAACGGTTGCAAGGCCTGGGCGTGCACCGCGCCCCACTCATGTTCGCCATACAGCAGACGCTCCATGTATTCAGCGGCCTGCGCCAGTGCCGACCATTCCATGATCAACGCCGCGCCGTGCAATCGATGAGCCACGTGCTGCGCCGATCCGCGATCACACAGGGCGACGGCTTTGACCAGGTTTGCCAGGTCGCCGGCCATTTCACGGTTGATTGAGGCTAGATCCAGCAAAGGCGCCATCAAGCTGGTGCTCGGCGCAGCCAGCTTGACCCCACACCAGCGCTCAATGACCTCGGATAACTGCCCAAGGCGTATGGGCTTGCTCAACGTCGCGTCCATGCCCGCCTCGATACAGCGTTGCAGATGACGGTCGCCGGTCAGGGCAGAGATGGCGATAATCGGGCTGCGTGCGCGCCCCAATTGTATTTCCAGGGCACGTAATCTGCGCACCAGCCCATAGCCATCCTCATCGGGCAAATCGCAGTCCATCAGCACCAGGTCATAGACGGTTTCCCTGAACAGGAGCCAGGCTTGCGCAGCGTCGGCAGCAATCACTGGCTGACAGTCAAACGCGCTGATCTGCGCGCGCAATACCTCCTGGTTGGCATAAGTATCTTCCACCACCAGAATCTGCAGCCCGCTGGTGGTTGGCTGGGTTGAGGGGGCAGCTTGCGCCAGCAAGACAGGTGCTTGCTCGCCGATGCTCACCGGTAAGTGGATAGTCACTGTGGTGCCCGTGCCCTGCTCGCTGGTCAGCGTCAATGTTCCGTGCATCAAATCCACCAACTGTCGACAAATCATCAGGCCCAACCCGGTACCCCCTGTGCGCCTGGAAGACTCGCGGGCCTGGGCATAGGGCTGAAACAGGGCGGCCTGCATTGCCTCTGAAATGCCGACGCCACTGTCGCGAACTTCAATCTGCAATTGCGGGCTGCCGTCCGGTAAAGTCGCCAACGCCACATCAATGTCGATACTGCCCGTGTCGGTAAACTTGATGGCATTGGAAATCAGGTTATGGAAGATCTGCGTGAGCCGGGAGCTGTCGAGCAGCAACAGGGGCAGTTGCGCCTGAATATGGCTGTTCAAGCTCAGGTTTTTTTCTCGCGCACGCAGTCGATGCAGGCCAACTACGCCTTGAACCAATGCCGACACGTCGATTGCCTCAAAGGCCAGCCCGGGCAGTTTGGCGACCGAGCCGGGCCTGTCCAGCACATCATCGAGCAGGCGCGCCAGGGCGTTGACGCCACTGTTGGCCAAATTGGCCAAATGGCGCTGCTGCTGGTTGAGCCGGGTGTGCCCAAGCAACTCCATCGCTGCCAGCACGGCGTTCATCGGTGAGCGGATTTCATGCCCCATCACGGCCAGGAACATGGTTTTTTCCTGCTCACCAAGTACGGCCAGGTGCCGCTGGCGCTGGCCGCGATACACCAGAGCGCACAGGCTGACCAACACCAGCGTGCCAAGGATCAGCACATGCGAATAATGGGCGGCGATACTCGGCAATGAAGGGATATTAAGGTTCAGGTCCTGGTACCAACGCCCATACAGCGTGTTGCGTTGCTCGACGCTGATGGAGGCGAACACCTTTTCAAGGATTGAATACAGCATGACCTGGTCTGTACGGGTCGCGATGCTCACATCCAGCACCTGGCTGCCGAGCACACCGGATACTTCCAGAATGCCCTGGAACCGCTGGTACAGATAAGGCGTTAGAAACATGGCTGACGCGATTGCCGCGTCGGCGCTGCCGTTTTCAACGCGGGTCAGTATCTCCAGGGCCGAAGCGCTTTTTTTGAGATTTGCCTTCACCCCCCTTCGGCGGAATATTTGCTCGTAGTACGTCACATCCGGTATCGCTACGGTCTTGCCCTGCAATTGGTCAATATCGAAGACGTCGGGGCTATCAACACGCGTGACAATGATCGGTGAGGTCGATTCGTAAGTCAGCGTTTGAAGCTCCTTGGTGGTGGGTTCAGACCGGAAGCGCAAATAGGAGGACAGCAGGTCCACCTGTCCCCCCAGCAACATGTCTTCGCGCTCTGCCGGTGTCTTCCCGGGCAGGTAAGTGAACTGAAGGCCCGTCGCGGCTGTGACAACTTGCAAATACTCCGATGACCGCCCGTGCAATACCCCCGCGTCCATGTATTCGAAAGGAATCAGATCCTCAACCACCCCGACCCGTAATACCGGATGCGTCTGGATCCATTGCTTTTGCTCTGCACTCAGCTCGACCGGACCGGCCCTTACACCAGGCACCAGCATTATCAGCAAGCTCCATAACGCCACGGCGCACAGCCCCGTTTTCATGGTGTGCCGATGATCTTGTTAAGCTTGAACAGCTCATTGTTGGACGTCACCCCGAGCTTGCGGAATGCAGAGGTTTTTTGCGTGCTGATGGTTTTGATGCTGCGATTGAATTTCTCGGCAATTTCACTCACGGTCATGCCTGCCAGATAACAGCGAATGACTTCCTGCTCACGGCTGGTCAGCTCCGCCAACGCCAACGCGTCCCGCTCCTGCGCGGGGCTTGCACCTTTCTCACCTGTGACCGTTTCCGCCAGGCGATACGTCATGTCGGTGTTCAAATACACCGCACCCGCTGCGACTTTGCGAATCGCCTTCACCAACTGGCTCATGTCTTCGCCCTTACCCACGAAACCACGAGCCCCCACCCGCATAGCCAGGCCCACTGTCGCCGGATCATGATGACTGGACAAGATCAGAATATGGCAGTTGGGAAATTTGACGCGTAAAGCGCGGATCAGTGATACACCGTCCAACTCATTGGGATTAAGGGAGAAATCCAGAAGTAATAAATCTGCCGGCGCCGTAACAAGGCCTACAATTAAGTCGCGGCTTTTTTCATAAATGCCAACCACTTCAAAGTTCGCCTCGGCTGCCAACGTATTGGCAAGGCCATGTCGAACGACCGCGTGGTCATCCAATAACGCAATGCGTATGGTTTTCATCGTGATCGTACCCTCTCGGTCCGGCGCGCACCGCACCGTCGAAATACAGGGATAACTCATCGATACAACGTCTAATACGCACATGAGTATATGCAATAACCGCAAAATGACACGCGCACAGCAGATGAATTCGTGCCGCTCAAACCCCTTCGATAATATGCCTGATCCTGAATAACTCATTGTTCGACATCACCCCCAACTTGCGAAATGCGGCGGCTTTTTGCGAACTGATGGTTTTGATACTGCGGTGGAATTTTTCGGCGATTTCCGTGATGGTCATGCCGGCCAGGTAACACCGGATCACCTCCTGCTCGCGCGCAGAAAGGCTGACAAAGCGCAGGGCTTCATCCCGGCCTTTGCCCTCACCGTCGTAGCTCACAGCGGTGGCTTCCGCCACGCGGTAGGCCATGTCCGGGCTCAAGTACACCGCGCCCGAGGCCACCAGGCGGACTGCGCAGATCAACTGCTCCATGTCTTCGCCCTTGCCCAGAAACCCGCGTGCGCCCACCCGTAAAGCCAGAATTGCCGTCGCCGCATCGTGGTGCGTCGAAAAGATCAGGATCCGGCAGGTTGGAAACTTCACGCGCAGCGCGCGAATCAATGAAATACCATCCAGCTCGCAGGGGCCGAGCACAAAATCGAGCAGCAATATCTCAGCCGGTTCGGTCACCAGCCCTGCCATCAGATCACGGCTACGGCTATACACGCCGACCACTTCAAAGTCCGGTTCCTGTACCAGTCGACTGACTAAGCCATGTCGTACAATTGCATGATCATCCAGCAAAGCAATATGTAAACGTTTCATAGATCAAGGAACACTCTTTATAACGAGCAAAAAGACGAGAAGAGCAACTTTATCGATGGTTAATTAGTTCTCGACTTCTCAAGCGCAACGTTCGCCAGCCGAGCGACTATGCCTCGGCAGCAGGACGTTCAACAGCACTGAACAATTGAAAAATCAGACGATGCGAAACTTAATGCAATTGCACTCGGATGAATATCGGAATGCTCTTAAAAGCGTACGATGCACTCACCAACGCGGCGCCAGAGATGACTCAGCCAGCCGATGTAGTGGCGCTGTTCTGTTGGGTCACAAAGTTCAGGAAGGCATCGATTTCCATCGGCCGCGCCAAGGCGTAGCCTTGTCCAATTCGGCAGCCCAAACGGTGCAGCAACGGGATGGTCGACTCATCCTCGATCCCCTCCGCCACCAGGCTCAAGTTGAGCAGTCGCGCCCAGTTGACGATGCCGGCGATGACATTGCGTGACGAGGAATGCTGTTCGACTCCCCGGACGAACGAGCCATCGATTTTCATCTCATCAAACGACAGGTTTGCCAGCAGGGCGAAGGTCGCCGCCCCGGTCCCGAAATCGTCCATCGACACCTGAAAGCCCTTGGCCCGAATAGCGGTCAACGAGGCCGACAGGTACAACTCATTGGGTTCGGAGACGTCTTCGGTCAGCTCGATCTTGAGCAGGCGATTGGGCAGCTCTGCCTGCCGCATTCTGGCTGCCAGACGACCGGCGAAGTTGGGCGTACAAATCGTCTTGGCCGAAGCATTTACGGCAATGGGAATCTGGATGTTCGCGCGCTTGAGCGACAGCATGACCTTGATCGTCCACATCTCCACCAGGCTGAACAACAGCAAATCCAGGCCCAGGCGGTTGACCAAAGGCATGAGTACCGAAGGCGGTACTTCACCAAAGCGCGGGTGCTTCCAGCGCACCAACGCTTCGGCGCCAACAATGCGCCGGCTGAGCAACTCGAACTGCGGTTGAAACACAAAGCGCAGCCCATCGCCGGTCGTCAACGCATGGATCACTTCATCTTCGGCCAGGGCATCGAAGGTATTTTTGCGTAAGGAGGGGTCGGGTTGCACACGGGTCAGTACCGTGGCGCGCAGGGCATCACCCAAGTCCAGGGTGCCGCCTTCACGCACGATCTCAACGAAAATCCCCGCCGCCCTCGCCAAACGGGCGTGGGACTCCAGAGCGCTGACGGCGACCCCACCCATGTACTTGATCCAGAGTGGCTTGCCCGGCTTTTCATGCGCAAACGTACGCGCACTGTCTATGGCCCCACCCGGCGTGCCCAGCGTGGTTTCGCCCATCCAGAAAATGCCTGGAAACTGAGCCAGTTTCCCTGACTCGTGACGCGCCTTGAGCACGCTCGGCAACATCAGGCCATCGCCGCATTCAGGGCGAATTTCACACACGATGACGTCGACCGGAGAATCCTCCAGCCACGCTTGCAGCGCGTCCAGAGATTCGACGTTGGCCAGAGGCAGCACGCCCAAGCCGCTCAAGGCGGATGCAAGCCGATGTGCGCACGCCGCATCGGATGCCAACGTGATTACACGTAACGCGCTGAACTCGTTGGGCACGGCGACATTTAGGATCATGACAAGGAATTTCCCGAGACTGTTTCTTCAGGGAAAAAGCTTATCAGCGGCAAAAAAGAAACAAATAGGACTGGGACTAAAAGCCAAGGTGCAGCTGCCAAGCGGCGCTTGCCTATTGGCGATCAGCTAACGGTGTGACGCCTTGTTCAGGAACCTTTTCTTGAATACACAATCTGTGCATCTCCCTTGCGACCAAATTTGAGAACTACGCGCGTGATTCTGAGAAAAGCCTTCCTGTGCCTTTTACTGCTAAGCGCCGGCTTCATCGCTGGCTATGCGGCCAAACCCACCGCGCAGTTGGAAGTGACGGCAGGCCAACTCATGGAGTGTGGTGACCTGATGATTCCGACGCTGGGGATGTGAGCATCCTTGTAGGAGCGAGCTTGCTCGCGAAAAACGTCAACGATAACGCGTGTTTCCTGATTGAACGCGGCGCCTGGGAGTTTTTCGCGAGCAAGCTCGCTCCTACAACGGCGATGTAGGTCAGAGGCTACCTATGCCTGACCATTGGTGTGCAGGGAAAATCCGTTGCGTCCCGCAGCCTTGGCTGAGTAAAGCGCCTGATCAGCCGCCTCGATCAATCCGAGCGCCGGCTTCAGGCGCGAACCCGTACCGGTCGCAATGCCGATACTCACACTGACGTAACCGAACGGGCTGCCTGGGTGCGTGATGTTTTCGTGCTGCAGCGACTCAAGGATCCGTTGCGCTACCACCACTGCGCCTTCGCTGTCGGTGCCGGGCATGATGATCGCCATTTCCTCCCCGCCATAACGCGCCACCAGGTCTGACGGCCGCCGCGCGCACCGTTCCAATAGCCTGCTGACCCTCTGCAAGCAGGTGTCGCCGACCACATGGCCGAAGGCATCGTTGTAGCGCTTGAAATGGTCGATATCGATCATCAGCAATGCCAGCGACGTGCCCTCGCGCTGCGCCCGGCGCGCTTCCAGAGCCAGCGTTTCATCGAAACAACGGCGGTTCGCCAGGCCGGTCAACGCATCCTTCATCGCCAGAAACGCCAATTGGCGATTGGAATCGAGCAACTGTTGCTGGGCGACGCGCAGGGCCTCTTCCGCTTCGGTTCGCCGGCGAATATCCAGGATCAGGAACCAGCCAATCAAACCGGTCAGCCCCAGCAACCCCACCACCACGACCGCTGACAGCGCCGCCTCAATGCGCCACGCCGCAAGGGCTTCATGCTTGCCCAGCGCGACGGTGGTAATCAGCGGCAGGGTTTCGCTTTTACGAAAGGCATACAGCCGCTCAACGCCATCCAGGCTGGACGTGTGCGCGGTGGTGCCGAAAGGTTGATCGACATACTTGGCATAGATAGGCGACTTGGAGAAATTGCGCCCCATGTCCTGTTCTCGGAATGGATAGCGCACCAGCAACGTGCCGTCGGTGTAGGACAAGCCGATAGCCCCCTCCTGGCCAACATCGAGCTTGCCGAACACGCGCAGAAAGTTTTCCACCCCCAGCGTCACCGCTACCACCCCGGCAAAATTGCCCGATGCATCATTGAAACGGCGGCTGACGGTGACCACCCATTCCTGATTGGCCCGGCTCTGAATCGGTGGGCCTATGAACGGCTCAGGGCTCGGGTCGTCGCGATGATGAATGAAATAGGCGCGATCGCTGCTGTTGGCGCCCTCTGGGATCCGCCGGTTGGAAGACATCAGCCAGCCACCCTGACGGTCATACACCGTGATGCCGCTGAGCTGCGGCATCAGCGGCTGCTGGCGGGTGATCAGCGCATGGATACGCTCGATTTGCGCCGGGCCGCTGCCTTCGGTTTCCAGGCGCTCAACCAGGCCCAGCAACAACAGCGCGCTCTGCCGGACGATACCTTCGGTATAGGTATTGAGCGCCTGGGTCAGGTTCAAACCATGCACATCCACCTCCGCCAGCGCGCGCTCACGCGAAGACAGAACCTTCCAGATCGTCAACGAGGTCAGGGAACAACCAATCACCAACAATAAAAGCATCACAAGGCGGGTATCGCGCTTCACGTCAGCACCTTAAGGAAGTCCGGTTTCCAGTCCAGCCATCATTCGAACGTCGGCACTTACAGAGGCCACCGGTTTCTGGGCGCAAGCATACAAGCAGTCTGCGTTGGCCGCCACGCAGTAGCGCATTCCCCTCGGCGTGCGAGCACGCAGGGAAACAATTACACCGGAAACTGCGCCCTGATCAGCGTCCCACCCTCCGCCAGGTTGCTTGCAGTAATGGCCCCGCCATGGGCCTGGCAGATCGCGCGGGCGATGGACAAGCCTAGCCCGCTGCCACCCGAGTAACGCGCTCGGGAGCGCTCTGCCCGCCAGAAACGATCAAACACGCTGTCCAGGTGTTGCGCTTCGATACCCGGCCCTCGGTCACCGACCTCAATCACCACCAAACCGTGAACCCGGCGCGCCGTAATATTCAGCTGGCCTCCCCCGGCCGCATAGCGCAGCAGGTTATCCAGCAGAATGTTGAGCACCTGGCCCAGACGATCGCGATCAGCCTGGAGACGAACCCCATCGGTAATACTGACCTGCGTACGTACGCCGGCCTCGTCCAATTGCGGCTGGAACCACGCAAGCCGCTCCGCCACCAGGGCCGCCAGAGAAAACTCGCTGCACTCCAGCACCAGCCGGCCAGCACGAGCCATCGACAACAGGTGCAAGTCATCCACCAGTTTTCTGAGTTGATCGAGCTGACGCTTGACCATGCCCAACTGTGTGGCATCGCTGGGGAATACCTCATCGAGCATACCCTGCACGCGACCCATGGCGGCGTTCAAGGGTGTGCGCAGTTCGTGGGCAATGACCGCGCTGGATTCACGCACATCGCGCTCATAGCGCTCCAGTTGCGTGGTCATGCTGTTGAAGTCGCTGACCAGCCGTTGCAGCTCGTCGGGCGCGTCGCGGTGCACCGGCAGGCGCGTCAGGAAATCACCGCCGGCGACTCGCCGGGCGCCCTGGGCAATCGCCGAGAACTGGCTGGACAAGGGCCGCGAAAACCACAGGCCGAAGCCAATGATGATAGGGATCGCGGCCAGCACCAGGCCGATCAGTATCAGCCAGTCGCGATTGGCGATAGCCGGCTGGAAATAGTCCAGCGGATAGTACTGGGCAACCACTTGACGCAAGCGTGCCTCATTGAGCTCTGGCTCGGCGCGCAACGCCAGCAGCTCCTCACGCGGCCCCGGCGGCAGATGCTGCACAAAATACCAGTCCGACAGTGTGACGTTGATCCACATGCACACCGAGATCACCACCACCGCGCCGATCGCCAGCAGGCTCATGCGCAGGCCGATCCAGCGCCACATGGGTTTTTCGTTGACCCGCGGTTGCTTGAGCATCTGATTTACCTGAACCGATAGCCGATGGAGCGCACCGTGACCAGTACGCCGGTGATGCCATGGGTTTCCAGCTTGCGACGCAGGTTGTGCACGTGGGTGTCGACGACGCGGGCCAGGGCTTCGCTTTCCGGCTTGGGGTGAACCAGCATCAGGACCTTGAGTTTGCTGTCGATAGTGTCTACATCGGGCGCCACTTCACGCACATCAAATGCGTTGTCGATCTCCTGCATGATCCGCCAAGGTTGCCGGGTTCGCCCTGACTGAACGTCGAAGCCACCCGCCAACGGCAACGAGGACATCAAGCCGATCACAGGCCGCTCAGCTTGAGCCAACGTTTGTAATGTGCGGCTGATGTCGTACTCAAGAAACGTTTGCTGTTCCAACGCAAAAAAACCGATGCTTGCGTGGCGCGCCTGGGCATCGACTATGGCCAAGCCGAAAAAGACCGCAGCCCCCGCCTTACCGATGGGCGCGGATTGCAGGCCAAGCTCCACTGCGCGGGCTTCGTCCACTGAAAAAGGCGCCGGATCAACGATGTGAACCCGTAACCGACCATTCGACACACGCTCATATTCACGCAGCAGTGCGTCAATACGCACCGCATAACTGCGCATAACCATCAGATCCCTGGCGGCCTGGCTGGAAAAATAGAAGTACAGGTCCGTAGGTTCCTTCAAGGCCTGAATGATCTGGCGCGAGCCCGGGCTGAGGGTATAAAGCTGCTGCTCGGTAAGGTCCACCCGCATCGACGCCAGACGGGGTGCCAAGTCAAAATTGACCGCCACGAAACCGACGACGATTAACGCCAAGCGCACACAGCTACGTATCACCAAGTTGAACGACATAGCCTCACACCGCCTTCTTCAGTTCAACCGCAATAACGGTAGCGGCGAGCCAGCCAACGATTTGGCTGAAAAAGTACAGCAGGTCCTGCGGGTCGACCACACCTCGGCAAAGTCCCTCAAAATGCGTGAGCAAACTCAGCGAAGCCACGCCGTCCAGCCAAGGCAAGCTTGCCCAGCCACGCAAGGCATCCAACACCACCGCAAAGCCACAGGCCAGGAACGCCAGACACAATGCCATCGCGCCAAGGTAGGCAACCAACGGGTTCCTGGTCAGTGCCGACAGGCACCCACCGATTGCCAGGCAACTGCCCGCCAGTAGCCAACTGGCCAGATAACCGCAGAGGATAACGCCGTTATCCGGCGCCCCCAGGTAGTTGACCGTGATCACCAGCGGAAACGTCAACGCCAGCGCAATTGCACTGACCATCCAGGCCGCAAGAAACTTCGCGACAACTGCTTCGGCGGTGCCCACCGCCAGGCACATCAACAACTCGATCGAGCCCGTCTGCCGCTCGATGGACCACATGCGCATCGCCAAGGTCGGCAGCAGCAGCGCGTATAGCCATGGCAGGTAGTCGAAAAGCGGTGCCAGGTCAGCTTGGTTGCGCTGGTAAAAGTCACCCAGATAAAAGGTGCTGATGCCGCTGAGTATCAGCAACAACAAGGTGAACAAGTAGGCACTAGGCGTGATGAAGTAACTGCGCAGTTCGCGCTTGAACACCGGCCATAATGTCCTCATGCGCGTTGCTCCCGGGTCAGCAGCCGGAAAACTTCACCCAGCGAGCCGCGTTCGACCTCCTGGCGGGGCACATCCCAACCGCGGCTCACAATCAGCGAGTTGATAGCCGGCAATATCACCGCTCCAGTACGTGCCAACACCCGAACGCTGTGGGGTTCAGGCCCCGCCTCGATCCCTGCGACGCCTGGCAGCAAGCCCAGCGTCATCACATCCAGAGGTCGCGTGGCATACAACGTCACTGCCTGGTGATAACGCGAGCGGCTTTCCAGCTCAAGCGGAGTGCTATCGGCCAGCAAACGACCTTTATCCATCACCAGCACCCGGCAGCACAACGCCGCAACCTCTTCCAGGATATGCGTGGAAATGATCACGATTTTGTCACGGGCCAAATCCTTGATCTGCTCACGTACCCGGTATTTCTGATTCGGATCGAGACCATCTGTGGGTTCATCGAGGATCAATATCTTGGGGTCATGCACAATCGCCTGTGCCAAGCCAACACGGCGCTGGAAGCCCTTGGAGAGGGTATCAATCGTCTGGCCGCGGACCTCCATCAACTCGAATTGCTCAAGCATGGCTGTGACCCGCGATTTCTTTTCGCGCCCGCGGTAGCCGCGCACTTCAGCAATAAAGCCCAAAAAATGGACGACTGACATTTCGTTATAGCAGGCGGCTGTTTCTGTAACGTAACCTATCAAGCGCTGAGCATGGCGCGGCTGGCGCCGGATATCAAAACCACAGAGGTTGGCGGTACCCGAGGTGGGCGATATGAAACCGGTGAGCATACGTAAAGTAGTGGACTTGCCAGCCCCATTGGGGCCCAGCATTCCCAACACCTCTCCGCACCTTGCACTGAAAGACACATCGTCCACTGCAAGGGTTTTGCCGAACCGTTTGGTTAAATGGGCTATATCAATCATGACTATCGAATTACCTGCGCAAACGCGTTAAAGCGCTCGAGAGTGCACGCTTCATTTCGCGATGCACTTTAACCACAGGGTGAGAGCCCCGAAAGATCATGGGCGGTGAATCCGACCGGTCCTTGGCACACGTCGAAACCTCTGCGAGCAAGCGCGACTTATCTGACAACAACATCAGAGTCAGCTGGCTATTCTGGTCTCGATTATCCATCCCTCTATCTGATATAGCTGGAATTCACATGCTATTGCGAACCCTCGAAATACCTGACGCACATGGACAACTTCTCAACGCAGTGGTGCTGTGTTGTTTTACCGCGCCTCCTGTCGAGCGGAGGTTTCTGGTTTATAGCCTCAATGAAAAAGCGAGTGATGAACTGGTCAAGATTTACCTGACATCGCTCGAAGGTGACAACCTCACACTGAGTATGTGCGACGCCCCATCCGAGACGCTTACAGCAGCCGCTCAAGTACTCAAGGATATTTTCCGCGATGCCTGCTCGCCCGATGCAAGGCAGACCGTCGAAACCTATAAACTGATAGATCTGACTGATACAGACATTTTATGCAGCGCTGCAAATACCCATTACAACTTGAAAATCAGTGACGCATGGCTCATGTGCCTGCTGCACTACGATCCGCAGGCACTCTCTAATACCCAGCCCTTACCACCGGAGCAAACCGTTATTTCGACGGAGCTTACGATACCCACCCAGAGTGATCCAACGGAAGGGTTGGTGAAAACCATTGATAAGCAGGTTACTTCAGATGACATTGAAGCGAGCCTTAAATCACTGATAGCCAGCGTGACCAACCACAAGCAAATATTGCTCGAAAAACATGTGCATATGGAAGAACTGAAACTGCAGCTGGAACAGCGAGAACAGTTATTGACCAGCCGAGAATCAACATTGATAGAGCGGGAGAAAACCTTAGCAGCCAGCATTCAATTACTGCAGGATACCGAAAATCAGCTTAATGGAATAATGAAGTTTTAAATCACCTCCCACCCTCTATAAAACCCAACATCACAATCTGAAAACCAACAATATTCATCCCAACAGACATTGACCACCACGCCATGAAAACCCGCCACTCCGCAATCAAAACATATACACTTCTTGTATTTTTATGGGCAGGTAGCGTATCTGCGGACTGCATCCACACACAGGGTTCGTCCGGAGACACATTTACAGCCACCCTACCTGCCTCACTTAATATTCCCAGAGACACCCCAATAGGTGCAACGATATTTGAAGCCTCATACACCACTGGACCGAAAAACAGCTTCGATTGCACCGGGGGCATGTCCGTTGGAGCGATAAACAATCTAGGAATTACTTCATCGACTTCGGACACACCCCATAGGTGACTCTGGACTATCATTTATTATGTATTACCGTAACTTTCCTACCCTGGGAATTGGTAAAATACTTGACGACAAAAACTACACCGACAGCAACGTACCAATGCGTCTACGCTTTATTAAAACAGGTGACACACCGAGCGGCCACGTCATTCCAGCGGGCCTCATAGCGACCTACACTGCCGGAACGCTTCACATTGCAAAGTTCATGCTATCTAAAAGCACAACCATCACCGCACCTTCTTGCAAGACACGAGACATTAACGTCAAGATGGGACAATATAAGCTTGATGACTTCCCGACAGACGGCTCCCCCTCAAAAAGAACAGTGCCGTTCAGCATCAATATTTACAACTGCCCTGCCGGCATAAACAAAGTCATGTATTCACTCGTTCCGATTTCATCTTCGCCCGCCTGGAACACAACCCAAGGCATCATCAAGCTCAACCAGAACTCGACCGCAAAGGGTATAGGCCTGCAAATCTTAGATGACAATCTGACGCCCCTTATTCTTGATCAAGCTAAGCTATTCAGCGAATACTCAGCAGGCGGAGATAACTTCACCATCCCTTTCAATGCACGCTATTTGAAAATACCCGATGGGCCCAGCATTTCCCCTGGTACGGCGAATACCGAAATGACGTTCGTCATGAGCTATCTTTAGTAGTTAACTCTCAGTCACTCGCTCATTCGTCACCACAATACAAACTACCGTGCATCAGGGAAACGTGAACCTAAACTCTGCCGCTCCGTTGGCTGAACCCACTTTCAATACCTCACCCCTATCCAACCGAACATACTGAGCATTCAATGGTAATCCTTCCCCACCCGGTCCGCTTCATTGCATAACTCAACCCATCGTAACGCGTGATCGTGGCGCCGGGCACCGTACTCAGGATACCGGCGCCAATGCCAGTGGCGATCTCCGGCATGATCAGCCCCGACTGCATGCCGCTCAATGGACCAAACGCGTCAAAACACTTGAGAATGCACGCTTCGTTTCGCAACGCACTTCAACCACAGGTGAGGCTCAGAAAGGTCATGGGCGGCGAATCCGATTAATCCTTGGTGCTCGCCGAAATATCAGATGGCAAGTACGATTTATCTGATTTCGGTATTAGAGTCGGTATACTAATCTCGATCATCAACCCTCAGACTGATCTAGCTGGACTTCATATGTTATTGCGATCCTCAAAATACTCGACGCTCACGGACAACTTCTTCAACGCAGTGATGCTGTATCTTTTCACACTTATCACCCCCAAAAAATCTTCAAAGACTGAAAACGTAAAATCACGCACACAACTCTTTTGGACATCGCTAATAAAGGCCGACAACCTAGCAACTAAAAAAATATACGCTTCTCTTATTTTTTTTGCACAAAGCGTATCAGCAGACTGCTCCTACAGTTCAGGCAACCACGCAGACACGTTTGCAACCAGCATACCTCCTTCACTTAGCATTCCTCGAGACACACCCATGAATGCAATCGTATTTGAGTCCTCTATATATACCAATAGTGACTCAAACAAATTCACCTGCGCCACCGAAGTCCCTTGGGGGGCAGTAAACCACTTAGGCACTAACTCAACTACCTCGTCCATCCATCCTATAAAAAATTCTGGACTATCAATTATCTTGATTTACGGTAACGACGAAGTGAAAGGCCACGGCTATCTAACACTTCCTCGCCAGGATTATCGGCTCAGCGATACAAAAATGCAGCTACGCATCATCAAAACAGGCGAACCCGTAAGTGGCTTTCTTATTCCTGCGGGCGAAATAGTAAGCTTATCAGCAGGAACACTTAAAGTTTCAACAATAAGACTATCCAATAGCAGCGTCGTATACACCCCTTCTTGCAGCACAGCAGATATCAACGTCAAGATGGGACAATATAAGCTTGATGATTTCCCAAAAGACGGTTCCCCTTCGGATAAAATTATTCCATTCAGCATCAAAGTTGACAGCTGCCCAGGCGGTATAAACAAAGTCACTTATTCACTCGTCCCGACTTCATCTGCGCCCGCATTTAACGTAAATCAAGGCATCATCAATCTCAACCAACGCTCGACGGCAAAAGGTATCGGCTTACAAGTCATGGACAGCAACTTGAATCCGATCATTCTGAACAAAGCTAAAACCCTCGATAATTACTCGATCAACGGCGGAAGCTATACCATCCCTCTCAATGCGCGCTACTTGAAAATATCCAATGGCTCTGGCATTGCCCCTGGCACAGCGAATAGCGAAATGACGTTCGTCATGAGCTATCTTTAGTTACTCTTCCCCATGACCCGCTCATTCGTCGTAATGATAAGAATATCCGTTCATCAAGGAAACGTGAACGTAAACTCTGCCACTCCATTAGCGGCGCCAGCTTTCAATACCTCACCACTACCCACCCGAACATACTGAGCACTCAAGGGTATTTTCGCCCCCTCTCCGGCCCGCTTCATTGCATAACTGACCCCGTCGTAACGCACCGCTTGCCGGGTAAGTTCATTCGTCATGACAATCCCGAAACCCTGTGCACTGGCCGCGGTTGGCTCAAGCGTCAACACAGTCGGGTCCGCAGGCGGCCCGTACTTGTCATTGAAGGTAATCTCCGGCTTGGCATTGACCGCGCAATCGCTCAACTCGATGGCAAAGTGCGTTGGTCTGGAGGTCGAGCCAACCTGCGGGAACTCATTCAGGCTTATACGCCCCAGTTTTACAGGTATCGTCTGATAGGTTTGCACATTGCAGGTATTGGGGACTTCGATCGGCCCACCGCCATCCCCCATGTTGATAATGGCCGGTCCCATTAACAAATAGGGTACGCGGCAGACGCCGCTGGGCCTGTTATCCAGGGGTATTTCCACGCTACTGCCAAAACCCACTTGGCCTTTGAGCAAATCTACAGCGTAGAGCGTGAGTTGAGAACTGCCAGCGACCCGGTCGACGATCAGTTTCCCGGCAGGTAACTGGCTGGGCGCAACTGTAAGGATCAACTGTTGCACATAGTTGGTTGTCAGCGCTGAACCACGCGCTTGAGAGGCGGCGGAATCATATTGCACAGGCTCCTTTTCAACCGCGACGGGCAGCGGCGTTTGCAGCAGCGTTCGGTATTGACCGTCCGACGACCCTACGCCTACTTTCAGACCGATACCGTCAATGTTAGTAGGGGCAACCCCATCCGACAGGGGTGTGCCCGGCCCCCAGTGGCCTGCTGAGACCAGTTCATGAGCAGTACCGGCAGGTCCGGTATACGCATAGTTGATATTGAGCCCCACCCCGCGCTCCCATAAAACCGAGCCTACCGGCGTGGTACTGGTTAGCGGAGTGACTTGAACCCAAGGCCTGCCCGTGCCATTGGTGAACGTGCAAAAGGTTGCCACGCTGTTGACGGCGGCCCTGGCCTCGATTGCAACCCACAACATCAGCAGGCAGGCTGCGCCCCGCAGGAGCATCAAGCACAACCGCCATACGTTGAATAAATTCATATCAATCGCCCTGTAGAAGCCAACAGACTGCATGGCCTAGTCAGCGCCCTGCAGTCTGTTGCTACTTCATAGAGAGGAAGAAAGGTTAACGATCAACGAAATGAGCCAAAATTGACGCCATACGACGGCACCAACGCTGCCTCTCCGTAAACCCCATTAAATGCCATATCGCCGGAATTTGACCCAACCAGTCCACCAAATACCTGGCGGTAGGTGGGTGCCATCGTAGTGATTTTGCCTGAGGCAACAGAATGGCGAACCGTGCCGAAATTCGCCCCGATCAGACCGCCCAACGTAGCGCCGACGCCACCACTGACCCCACCTGTCGCCGAGGAGTTGGTGATTTGACTTTGGTTCATGCCCACCAAGCCACCTACGCTGGCGCGTGGGCCACCTTGAACGGCGCCGCTGGCCTTGGCTGACTCAATGTAGCCGGAGAAATTGCCGCCCTGAGTGCCCACTAGGCCACCCACATGACTGCTCTCTCCACCAACAACCATACCACTGGCCTCGACCGATTGCAGTGCGCCATCATTTGCCCCTACCAGGCCGCCTACTTTGCTTGAAATAGCGCCACTAACATTGCCTCGGGCCACGGAGTGGCTGATGGCACCTTGGTAGTTATTCCCCACCAGACCGCCAACGCGAGCGTTGCTACCGCCCGTTACTGTTCCCAGTGCTTCAGCGGTATCGATACTACCGGCGGTGTTACTCCCCACTAACCCGCCGACGTTCGCGCCAAGGCGATCCAGGACATTACCGCCCGCTTTGACTTCTTTGAGGCGGCTGTTTTGGCTGATCCCAACCAGGCCACCGGTACCCGTTGCACCGTAACCTGTCACTTTGCTGGTCGACGTCGACTGGGTGATATCGCTGTAACTGTTATACCCCACCAGGCCGCCCACAGTCCCGGCGCCAGCGCCGCTTACCTCGCCAGACGAGGTGGTGCGCTCCAGCACACCGTTAGCGTTGAACCCAACCAAGCCACCGACATTGACACCCGCTCCAGTGCTGATGGTCGATCCTGTACTGCTGGAGTCAATGATATAGCCGCCCTGATTGATACCCGCCAGCCCACCTATACCGCCAGTGGTATCGCGCTGCATTCCGCCACCCACCCAGGCGTTGGAAACTACATGGTCCAGCGTTGCCAGCCCGACGGCGGTAGTAATATTTTCGCCGACTATACCGCCGACAGCATGCGTGTAGGTGTTACCGGTCACACGCCCACCGGAAACAGCGTTCTTGATGGTACCGCCTAAGTTTTGCCCTACCAGCCCACCAACACTGTTCTCACCACTGGTGCCCGCTAATACCGTGACCTTGCTGGTAGTCACGTTAGTCAATGAGCCAACATTCAGACCGACCAAGCCACCGATTGCAGCGAAGCCATATGCTTGCGGCCCGCCATTGTTAATCGTGGCGCTGTCCAGCGTCAGGTTGCTGATCGCGCCTGAGGAAATCGCGAATAGCCCGCTGTGGCTGCCAGTGCTTGAGATCCACAAGTTAGTCACCGTGTTACCCAACCCGTCAAAAATCCCGTTGAACCCGGCACCGTCACCAATCGCCTTGAAACGCCCCGCACGGCCATTGATGCTGTTACCCAGCACGTAGTATCCGTTGAGGTTGGCGTTGATGTTCTGCAGCTGCGCCAGGTTCTGGATAACCGTGTATTGGTTGCCGTTCGAGGTGTAAGCCGCCCCTGCGCCGGACAAGGTCAGTTGCCCGCCATTGCCCAATATCGATTTGCCAACATGGTTGAGAGTGAGGCCGCTGGAGAGCCCGGTCAGCCCAACTTTGCTATTGAGATTGATATCGCCACCGGCGTTGACCATAAGACGTGAGCCAATGCCACTTGCCGTCACGTTACCGTCGAGGTTGACGTTACCGGCCGAGCTCAAGGCCAGACCATTGGCACTGTTCCACGTGACTTGCCCGGCTAGGTTAAGATCGCCTTCGGTACTGGCCAGCTCGATGTTGGTGCTGGCCAGATTGCGCGACAGGGTGTCGGCGTAGGCCGTCTCGCCTGCTGATGCGGCGGTCGGCTGAATCTGGATATTCTTGGCGCTGACCTTAAACGTGCCGGTCTGGCCGTTACTGGCCAATGTGTTGAGCTGAGTGCCCAACTGCGTTTCGACCTTGGCGCCCTTGGCCTCGATCACACCACCACTACCGTAGGTATTCTGGGCGTGAGCCTGCAACGACCCACCGACCTTTACCGTGCCCACATCACCACCGTCCAGCGTGATGCGGCCGGCTTTGCCGTTCAAGGTTTTGGCTTCGATGGCGCCTTGGTTATTCACCACTGCATGCAACATCGCACTGGCGCTTTTACCGGTCATCAGCACCTGGCCACCGTCGGCCCTGAGCAAGCCGCCGTTTTGCGCCAGAGCATTGATCGAGTCGCCGTTGACCTGGAGGTTGAGCAATTGGTTACCGTCGAAATTGACCGTAAAATCATTCCCCGCACCCAACGCAACGTGGCCCATCTGGGCCTGGATAACGCCATCGTTGCGCACCTGGTTACCAAGTAAAGCGATGCTACCGCCCTGTGCAGCATTAATCGTACCGTTGTTGATAATCTCGGCATTGGAGTTGCCGCTGAAGGTGTACTTGCCCGCCAGGAAGTCTGCGTCCTTGATGTCCTTGGTGCTAGCAATCAGGCTGCCGACGTTGATCTGCGCACCTTGACCGACCACGATCCCGTTAGGGTTGACCAGGAACACACGCCCATTGGCGTCCATCTGGCCCTTGATGCTACTGGCGTTGGTGCCGATCACTCGGTTGAGCGCAACGGAAGTGGCGCTCGGTTGGTTGAACACCACCTTTTGCCCGACGGGAACGCTGAAGTCCGCCCAGTTGGTGATCAACTTATCGCTGTGCTGGTTGATCGACATTTGCGAGTTGGTTTCGTACCCCAAAATATCGGCCTTGCCGGAGACCACCGTACCGCCTAGCGGCAAGGCAAATGCCGGTGAAGCGCCCAACAACGCCAACGCGCCGATGGCCGAACATTTGGCGCCGGTTTTGCAGTGCCGACGAGCCCCTTCGTGAGCAACCTTCCAGCAGTTCATCGCGTGGTTCCAGACCAGTGAGTAAACCTTGTTCACATGAATTTCCTCTTCCTTAATGACGCCTTGCATAGCGTTGCAAGGCGGTACTGCTTCCAGGCACAAATGTGCTTAGAAATACTGAATGGCGCTGAACCACACGCGCGGATCCTGATGCGGTGCGTCGTTCTGCTCAGTCCCGTGGATGGGCCATGCTGCGGTGACGCTAAGCTGTTGCCCGGCGCCGCGCCAACTGGCGCTAACCCCTGCGGCCGTGAGTGATCGCTGATTGCTTTGCGCGGTCCAGGGCCGCTTGCTGACCGTGATCACGCCCCGGTCGGCGAAGCCGCTCAATTGCACGCCCGGCGCGGCCAGATAGCGCAGCTCGGTGCTGGCCTGCCAGCCCTGGTCACCACTGCCAGCACCCAACGCGTAGGCACGAACACCATTGGGGCCACCAAGGCCAAACTTCTCGGAGCTGTCGAGGTTGTTACCCGCCCACTGCGCATTCAATTGGCTGTACAGCTGCCAGCGCGGGCTCAGGTACTGCAAGCGGCCGAGGCTCAGATTGGCGCGTGTGAAATGTCCCGCGGCGCCGGCGCTGAGCCTATCCATGGTGCGGTCGATGGCTTCGCCGATACCCAGGCGCCCCGCGCTGTAGCTGAGCGAGACAAAACTTTGCCCACCGCCCAGCCAGCGATCCTGGCCACTGGCGTTGATGCCCAGGGTCCACAACTCCACATGCTTGGGGCTGCGCAGGTCGAACAGGTCGATATCGTCTTGCAGTTGCTTGTCGTCGAACTGCAATTGCGCGCTGAGGTTGAAGGTGCGGCTGCGAATCAAGGGTTGCAAAGCGAAGAGGCTGCGCACGGTGGCTTGGCCTTTTGCTTCGAGCACTTCTACGTCCTTGCCCAGTTGGTAGCTCATGCGCGAATAAGAGGTGCCAAGGGTGGTCGACCACGGGCCCACGGGTAGGCTGTAGCCGAAGCGGTAGTAACGTTGGTGCTGATCGCTTTGCAGCAGGCGCATGTTGAGGGCATCACCCAGGCGCAGCGGGTTGTTTAAAACCAGGCTGGCGCCAAGGCGATATTCGCCGGTGTAGCGGTCGCCGTAGTTGTCGGCTTCCAGGGTGCCGGCGTACCAGGGGCCAGGCTCGGCATCGACCACCAGGTCGGTGCTACCGGGCAGTGAGCCTGGGCGCAATGTGCCTTTCACCGCAACGCCTGGAAGATCACTGAGCAATAACAGGCTTTGCTCCAGGTCTGCGTCGTAGACCGCCTCACCCGGACGCAATGCCGACAACGGTTGCTGCAACACAGCATCGATCACGCGGGAGCGATTGTTCAACTCGATGCGCCCGTAATGCCCCTCCAGCACCTGGATACGCACGATGCCTTGATCAATGTCCTGGGCGGGCAAAAAAGCCCGCGCCAGTGCATACCCGTGGCCCTGGTAATACTGTGTAATCCGTTGTGCAGCGGCGCGTAGCCCGGCGAGGTCCAATGACTGGCCCGGCAAGTCGGCCAGCAGTTCAAGCAGTTGCTCGCGATTGAAGGCCTGGTTGCCGTCGATCACAAAACCTTTCACTTGCAACTGCATACCGCCGCCAGGCGTTGCCTGAGACGGTGCTGAAGGCGGGGGCATATCGACCTGTACCGGCGCAGAAGGCAGGGGTGCCGGTGCCAGGGATTCGATGTCACGCATCACCTGGCCCGCACTGGGCACTTGTGCCCACGCCGAGGGCACGCCAGAGAGCGCCAGCGCGACACCGACGGCGAGCAAAGGCCTCGTCGCGAAACCGTTAATCATGGTGAACCGGCGCCCGTGCATCGATCATTTCTCCCCTGTCTGCAACAAATTGGTAATGGATAAAAGAAGGTGTCGCCGACGCCCCTGCAAGAGGGAAATCCGCGCAGGTAAATGGCGCAATCGTGGCGCTGTCAGCGGTTCCCGGTTCCAGGTGCAGCCCCGTGAGCGAGACAAAAAAAGGTGCCTTATTGCAGGCCTCAAGGGCCTTGCGGTGTGCGCGCCAGGTCAACTGTCGGCCCGCCTCTTCCGCGCTCCCCGCCAGCCCCGCCGGCCTGAACAGCAGCTTCATGCGCAACCGATACGAAAGCCGCAGCAGATGTGTACTGCGTGGCGGCAACGGTGGCACTTCAAGGAAGTTCAGCCAAAACAGCGACTCGCGGTCGGCGGGCAGCGCTTCGCCGGTGTAGCGGACTTCAAGTGCGCTGCGCTGCCCAGGGTCCAAGCGCAACAACGGACGGCTGACCACGAACGGCACGGACAGGCCTGAGGGGTCTTGATTGATCTGGCCCCGATCCAACCAGCTCTGGGCGAGGATCGGCGCTTCGCCGCCATTACTGATTCGTACCGTCAGTGCCCGTGCATCGGCTGCGTAGACGAAACGAGTTCCCGTCACCGTCAACGCTGCCTGGCTGCTACTGGCATGGGCCCAAATCAGCAGGCACACGGCATAAAGCGACCTCACAACACACGCTCCTTGCCTGCAGGCCGGGCGTCTATGTCGTGACACACCAGATTGAGCAGCTCGAACGCGCTGCCTTCACGGGCGTGGCGCTCGGGCAGCGCATAATCCACTTGGCATTGCTGGTCGGCATCGCTGCCCCACTCCACACGAATCGAGCCGCGACTCTTGTCACTGCGTACCACCAGCCGGCTGCCCTGCCCCACCGCACCAATGACTTGGCCGCTCTGCACATCAATGGCTGAGGCAGCGAACGGCAGGCGCCGGCCATTACCGCGTCGGCTGTCGATCAACAATGGGCGGGATCTACGCGTCGGGAAATCGAGCATCACCACGGCGCCGGCACGGGGGGCGACACTGCGTGAACTGACCTGTAGCTCTACATCATTGGGTACGCCTTGCGGGTCGACATCAACCTGGTTGAGTTGATAAGGGCTCAGGCTAGAGATGATCGCGTAGCCATCTTTACCAACGCTCGACCCTGCGTAACCGACCCTCGCACCTTCGGCGTCAAGCGCCTTGACCACACCTACCGTTTCTCCAAGGGTTTGCGCAAGCGTCACGCCACCCGGGTGCAGGACCACGGCGCCCGATGCACTGAGTGACTGCTGGTGATAATCCGGCCCCTGGGAAAGACTTGCACCGAACGCGCCTTGGGGCAGGCGGTAGTTGACGCTGGCATTGCTGGAGGCACCGCGCTGCCGGTCGGCATGGGCGACCGAAACGGCATAAGAGGTATCGCCGCGCTCATTGAAGCCGCCGGATATACCGGTAGACATCTGCCGGCCTGAGCGACGGTCATGGCTGGCATAACTGTTGATCACCGCACCGCCATGACCATCGGGGCCCAAGGGAATCGACAGCGTGAAGGTGAGCTGCGTGTCGTCTTGATCCCCTGCATATCGCAGCCCGCCCGGCGAGGCGCTATGGCTACGCTGAGCCGCAATCGAGTAGAAATTGCCACGCCACTGATTGCTGTAGCCCATGGAGAAACTGAGGGTCCGCCCCCCATGCTGCCAGTACTGGCTTGAGGAACTGTTGAGATAGACGCTGCCTCCATCGGCGCCCAGCCCCTGGCTGATGTTGGCGTCGAACCGCGCGCGTACGCGGGCAAAGTCTGAGGTGCGCCCTGACTCGTTGCGCATCCGATCCTTTAGCGCAACCGCATCGTGAAGCCCCAAGTAACCGGACGTTGAATAGCGATAGGCGAGCAACGAGAAATTCGTACGGCTATTGGGCAGGTTCTTGCTGTATGACAGGCGCAAACTGGAACCCTGCTGGGTCTGCCCTGCGGGGAGTTCGGTGCTGGCTGCGGTGAGGTCGGCGGCGAAACCGCCGAACCGGGTATTAAGCGCCATGCCTGCCAGGCCGGATACATAGCCGGGGGTCAGTGCGGTGCCGCCATAACCGGTCAGGTTGTTGTCCAGGCCGCGTTGCAGGGTGCCTTGCAAGACAACTGGCGGTCGGCCGTGCAAGCCGGGATCTACCAATTGACCGGCCACCAGGCTGTATCGCGTAGAGCCCGGGCGGAGTAACTGCACGGTTGTGGCAAATGGCACGACGAACCCATGTTCGCGACCATCGGCCTCAGTGACTGTTACCCGCAGGTCGCCACCAAAACTCGCTGCTTGCAGGTCGGCGATTTCGAAGGAGCCCGGCGCTACGGTTGTTTCATAGACCAAGTAGCCACGCTGATAGATCGAAACCTTGGCATTGGAGGTCGCGGTGCCACGTACCACCGGGGCGTAGTATCGCTGCGTATCAGGCAACATGCGGTCGTCGCTTTCGAGCTGGACGCCGCGAAACGACACGGCATCGAACAGCTCACCACTGGTCGTGCTCTCGCCGACCAGCAACTGCGACTTCCAGTCCGTGAGGTCGACCTGACCATAGGCGTAACCGCGCTGGTAACGCCCACCCAATGTGGGTGACCAGGTCAGGCTGGCGTTATGCCGCAGCCTGACACCGCCCAGGTTCAGGCCCATGTTCAACCCTGAATAGGCATGCGTGTCGCGGCGCCCTTGGCTCTGAACGCTGAACAGGTTGGCGTCGTAGTTCAGCAAGCCGGCTGTTACGCCACTGTCCCAACTGGACGGGTCGACATAGGTGCTGGTGGCGGGCCGTTGCAGGTAGTACTGCGCAACGGTGATGTGCAGTTTCTGTTCGGGCAGGTCAACACTGATGGCAGCGCCCGGCACGAAACGTTCAAGCTTGTCGCAGGTCAGCCCTTGCGGGACGACCGCGCTCTGTTGATCGCTGCCACGTCCTCTGCGACTACGCTTAAGGTCTATGCCAACACGCGTGAGTAGTTCGGCGCTATAGCATGGTTGTGCATCCACCAGCCCGGCGACCGTCCGTAACTCGACCTCCTGAGTCGCACGCCATTGACCATTGACCAGGATATCCAAGCGATAAGTCCCCGGAACATTACGTGCCGGCTGTTCAAAACGGGTGGTATCAATGGCCATGCCGGACGCTCCTTGCATTAACATCTGTGAATCGAAAATGATCGGCTCATCAAGCTGGCTGGGCGTGACAGGCGTTGCCGTTGGCACATCCTGAGCCCATGCCTGAAGTTGCCCTCCCAACAGGACGGCAATGAATAAAAACAGTGCCCAAGGACGACTTTCATTCGCCCATGGCATAGCCAGACCACCGAATGCTCTCGGTCAAAATCGAACAGGTAAAAACATAGTCAGTCCCATGCCACGGCTGTGCGCCGGAACCGGAAAGAAGCGCGAGGCCTGTGGCGTTATTTGCCTACGGGCTGCTCGAACATCCGCCTTGCGCCATAGTCATTGATGGCTTCGTAACGCACTTTTGGCCCACTAGCGTGGCAGTTAAAGCGGGTTGAGGTTGTGAGCACTGTCTTGCCGAACGGTGCAACCATCCCGGTTTTGACGGGAAACGCCTGGCCATCGCAGTCAACTTCGACATGGCCGAAGGACACGTAATACGGCGTCGGATTCGCCACCTCCAGGTTCGTAGCACCCGTGCTTTTGGGCGTCGCCACAACCGTCCATTTGAGCTGCTCGGGAGCAGCGTCTACGCCCGATGCAAGCGCAGTCGGACGGTAAAGCAGCTTGAGTCGCGTCCTGAAGGCAAACTGCAACACCGCATCATCCGACGCCCTGCGTGGCGGGTTTTCCAGCACATTGAGCCAGAACAGCGATTCGCGGTCGGCGACAGCGATGGATTGAGTACGACTGATCCTCAACACCGCTCCACCACTGGGGTCAATCCGGCTGACCGCAGGCGCGACAACAAAGGGAACCTGAACATCCTCAGGGGCCATTTCTGCATGCCCATCATCCACCCAGCTTTGCACCAGTACCGGCTCACTACTGGAATTCTCCAACCTGACCGTCACATCATCCACATTGGCGGGGAAAATCACTCGAGTGCCTTGCACCACAATGGCTGCCTGGGACGCCTGCACAAACAGCCCAAGGAACACAGCGCCGAAGGCGAGAGAAAACGTACGCGTTATCGGCGCCATGAACCACCTCCTGCATCGTCAGCGATTATTGATAGGCCAGCGTGTAGCGCACGAACGAAATGCCAGAACCCGGAGTGACAGCAGGCGCGGTCGATACGTAAGACGCCTTGTAGGACAAGGTCGCAGTATTGCCTTTGACCACTGCCACCTGGGGCGTTGTTTCCCTTTGGCCCAGCTGGATTTTCTTGCCATTGGCCGTATCGTTGAATACTTGAATCTGCACGCCTGTTGCCGGCGCACTGCCAATCAACTTGAGATTACCGGTGACCGAATCGATGTTCTCAACTTGATCGAAATCGATCGAAACCTTGGCGTCGTTTGTGCATTGCGCACCCGACAATTGCAGTTTGAACGGCACAAACGGCGATGCGTTGCCAATCGCGGCAAATGTTCCTGGTGCGATCCGACCAAGCTCTACATTGGTCACGTTACCCTCGCCTGGCGCCTGGCCATTAATGTCACAGGTCACATCTGTGATGCTTCCCGAAAAGTTCACAACTCCATCCGCCGCGTAGGAAAGAGAAGGCGCAACTAATGCACAAAGAAAACTGGATGCAACCAGACGTCTCAATGAAACATTTTTCATATCATATCCTTATTAATTTAAGTTCGCGATCACGCAACTAGCAGGTGCAACCCACAATGGTGCAACCACCTCACCACATACCTACCGACATCAATATCGGAAGGCCAGAACAAAGATACAGGATGCACATGCGATTTTTTTATAGATTATTCGCACAAGGACTAAGGACATTTCGCTTTGACGAAAGTTTTTCGCCAGCACTTTCAAAACCGTATTTAACTTAGTGGTGCGTTCATCGCATAAGGCGGGCATTATTTGCGATGGGCTTGGCCCTGTGTAAGCAGCAGGTAACGTTACCCGGAAAGGGACTTTACGGATGAGCACCATTGTAATCGCCGACAACCATGCCTTGATGCGTTATTCGATCAAGAGGCTACTGGAACAAAACGGCCACACCGTCGTCGCCGAAACTGGGAATGGCCAGGAAACCCTGCATATGGTGAACAGGCTTGAGCCGAACCTGCTCATACTGGAACTCGACCTGCCAGAAATGCATGGGTTGGACGTTATCTCTTTACTGACCCTGGGTAAGTGCTCAAGCAAAATACTCGCGCTCACTGCCTATGATGCGGAGAATTATTTAATCCGCTGTTTAAAAGCCGGCGCCTCGGGCTTTGTCTCAAAAACTGCTGAACTGAGTGAAATACAAAGCGCTATAAAAGCGCTGCTAAGAGGCAAGAACTACTTCCCATATGTCACACAAAGAATGGCACAAGCGATTAAGCATACTTATTCATCACGTATATCAAAGCCACTAAAACTCACAAGGCGCGAAACCGATATCTTGGAGCTTCTGGCAAAGGGCTATAACAACCAAGAGATCGCCAAGCTCTTGATGATCAGTCATAAGACTGCAAGCGCTTACAAACTTAGATTATTATATAAATTCAATACTTCCCACCTCCTTGGAATGATTGACGCGGCGCGTCGGGGAGGTTACATCGCAGGGAGTTTAACGGTTTTATAACAGCGAACCTGCGGTCAGTATTTATCCACTTGAAACCGCTCATATCTGAACTGAACCGGCGGTTCATTTCACGATGCGCAGATATTAGTTTCAACCGGTTAATGATGTGAACACCGTCTCGGCTAACGCGTTTCAAGTGATAACGTCATCCGACATCACGCAGAGCAACGAAAGATCCCAAAGCGCCCATCCCCCAAATCGCAGGCAAAAAAAAGCCACTCGTTAGAGTGGCTTTTTCATTAATGCTTGGAGCGGGAAACGAGACTCGAACTCGCGACCCCGACCTTGGCAAGGTCGTGCTCTACCAACTGAGCTATTCCCGCTTGGTGATGCGCATTCTATAGAATCCTCAGCACCCGTCAACCCCTTGATTCAAAAAAGTTTTATTTCTTTTCAACGGTGGTTCGCAGATGGGGCCAGGCCGCACGCAGATATTGCAGCATGGACCACAGGGTCAGGCCTGCGGCGACCAGCAGCAAGGCGTAGCCCGTGAGGACCCAGAACGAGAAGTCCGACGGGTTGGCCAGCAGGATGACCAGCGCGAGCATCTGCGCGGCGGTTTTCCATTTGCCCATGTTCGATACGGCCACGTGGGCGCGGGCGCCGATTTCGGCCATCCACTCGCGCAGGGCCGAGACGACGATCTCGCGGCCGATGATGACGGCGGCCGGCAGGGTCAGCCACAGGTTGCCGTGTTCCTGCACCAGCAGGACCAGGGCGACGGCCACCATGAGTTTGTCGGCCACGGGGTCGAGGAACGCGCCGAAGGGCGTGCTCTGTTCCAGGCGGCGGGCCAGGTACCCGTCGAGCCAGTCGGTGGCGGCTGCGAAGGCAAATACCGAACTGGACGCGACGTAGCTCCATTCATACGGCAAATAGAACAACAAAATGAAAATCGGGATAAGCAGGACGCGTAGAACGGTGATCAGATTAGGGATATTCATCGGCACAACTGGCTACGAGGTGAGAAGGCATTCTATTCGCTGTGCAGATTGGCATAAATCAATTCAGCGAGCTTTTTACTGATACCGGGTGCTTTGGCTATTTCGTCAATGCTGGCACGGGAGAGCTCCTGCAAGCCACCAAAATGTTTAAGCAAGTCGCGACGCCGCGTCGGGCCAACCCCTGCCACCCCTTCCAGGGTTGAAGTTCGCCGGGTTTTGCCACGGCGCGCGCGATGGCCGGTAATGGCGAAACGGTGGGCTTCGTCGCGGATTTGTTGAATCAGGTGCAGCGCGGGCGAGTCGCCTTTCAAGGTGAATTCATGGGCGGCATCATTTAAGTACAACGTCTCGAAACCGGCCTTGCGCGTGGTGCCCTTGGCGACGCCGAGCAGGATCAGGTCAGGCACGGCCAGCTCGTTGAGCACGTCTCGCGCCATGGATAACTGGCCCTTGCCGCCGTCTACCAGCAGGATATCGGGCAGCTTGCCCTCCCCGTCCTTCAACTTGCTGAAACGCCGCGTGAGCGCCTGGTGCATAGCGGCGTAGTCATCGCCTGCGGTAACGCCTTCGATGTTGTAGCGCCGGTAGTCGGACTTGATCGGCCCTTCCGGCCCGAATACCACGCAGGAGGCCACCGTGGCCTCACCGCTGGAGTGGCTGATGTCGTAGCACTCCAGGCGCTGGGGCGGCTCATCCAGGTTGAGTACCTCAGCCAGAGCGTCGAAGCGTGCGGCAACGTGCTGTCGATTGGCCAGGCGCGCGCTCAGGGCCTGTTCGGCGTTGGTCACGGCCAGTTGCTGCCAGCGGGCACGGGTGCCGCGTACGCGGTGGCTGATGTCCAGCTCGCGGCCGCGCAGCTCGTGGATGGCCTCGATCAAAGTGGGGAAGTCTTCATGCACCACGTTGACGATCAGTTCAGACGGCAGGTCGCGCTCAGGGCTGCTGACGTAGTACTGGCCAAGAAACGCAGCCATCACTTCTGACACGTCTTCGTCGATACCGGTCTGCGGGAAAAAGTTCTTGCTGCCCAACACCCGGCCAGCGCGCACGCTGATCAGGTGCACACAGGCGCCACCCGGATTGACGAACGCGGCGATCACGTCAACGTCGCCGGTGCCGCCTTCCATGCTTTGCTGGTCCTGGACCCGGCGCAGCAAGGAAATCTGGTCACGCAGTTCTGCAGCCTTTTCGAAATCCAGAGTGCTGGCCGCCTGCTCCATCGCCCCGGACAGCTCATCGGTGAGCGCGTTGCTGCGCCCTTCGAGGAACATTACGGAATGGCGCACATCCTCGGCGTACTCCGCCGGCTCGACCAGGCCCACACAGGGCGCCTTGCAGCGCTTGATCTGGTATTGCAGGCACGGCCGCGTGCGGTTCTTGTAAAAGCTGTCTTCGCACTGGCGTACAAAAAAGGTTTTTTGCAGCAGGCTCAGGCTTTCACGAATTGCACCGGCACTGGGATAAGGCCCGAAATACTTGCCCTTGAGCTTTTTAGCCCCGCGATGAATGCTCAGCCGGGGGAAATCGCCGTCCGACAAATACACATAGGGATAGGATTTATCGTCACGCAGCAGGATGTTGTAGGGCGGTCGCCATTCCTTGATCAGCGTCTGCTCAAGCAGCAGCGCCTCGGTTTCATTGGCGGTAATGGTAGTTTCAACCTGGGCGATACGCGCCACCAGGGCGGCGGTTTTCGGCGCAAGGCCGGTCTTGCGAAAATAGCTCGCCAGACGGTTCTTCAGGTTCTTGGCTTTGCCCACGTACAGCAGGCGCGCCTCGCTGTCGAACATGCGGTACACGCCGGGGCGGCCACTGCAGGTCGATAGAAAGGCACTTGGATCAAACGGCGTAGTCATGTCAGGCGCTGGCGTCCACCATGCCGTGGCGCACCGCGAGCAGGGTCAATTCAACATCACTGCTGATGGCGAGCTTCTCGAAGATGCGATAGCGGTAGGTATTGACGGTTTTGGGCGACAGGCACAGCTTGTCGGAGATCGACTGCACCTTCTGGCAACCGACGATCATCAACGCGATCTGGATTTCCCGCTCCGACAGCGTGTCAAACGGCGAATCGCTGGTGGGCTGGAAAGATTTGATCGCCAACTGTTGGGCGATCTGAGGGCTGATGTAACGCTGGCCGGCGAAGACCAGTCGAATGGCCTGCACCATCTCCGCCAGGCCCGCGCCCTTGGTCAGGTAGCCCGCGGCACCGGCCTGCAGGAGCCGCGTCGGAAACGGGTCTTCCTCGCACACCGTCACCACTACGACCTTGATGTCCGGATGGCTGCGCAACAGCTTGGTCGTGGCACCAAGACCGCCGATCCCGGGCATCTTGACGTCCATCAACACCACATCGGGCTTCAATTCCCGAGCCTTGATCAGAGACTCCTCCCCTGACTCAGCCTGGCCGACTACTTGCAGGCCGTCGATGTCAGCCAGCATTCGTGTAATGCCTGTACGAACGAGATCATGGTCATCGACTACTAGCACCCTAATCAAGCAGACACCTCGCGATATGGTCTTATAGATTGCTGAACACCTTAGCAAAAAAGCTGGGCGCAGACCTAGCCGCAAGCGTCATATATATGGAGTTTGCCTGCCCGATAGTCGTCCACCGGGTGGCGGACGACCGGATTTATTGGGCAAAAGGTCAGGAATCCTGGGGCGCAGGCTTGGTTTTTCCATTCAGGGATTGGGAATGTTCGGCCAGGGTCGACGTCAGGCGGCGAATTGCATCCTGGTCTTCCTTGAACATCGCCCGGTAATCCACCAGGACCTTTTCTTCAAGCTGGCTGAGATTTTCCAGCTGGATCGGCGTGGCAGTGCCGGTCAGCACGTACAGGATGTCCACGCCTCTCTCGGCGACACGTGACAGGTAATCAGCCTTGGGCGCACGCCCGCCGCTTTCATACTTGCCTTGAGCGTTAGCTTCGACGCCTCCGATTTCACCAAAAACTTTTTGCGACAGGCCAAGTCGCTCTCTTTCTTGCCTTAAACGCGAACCGATTCCACTCATTTGGATGTATGACCCTATTTGGCACACCCCAAGAGGTGACACACTCATCTCTTTGTTAAACGAACTTGAACGGTTTTGAACTATGCCCGGAATCCGTACTGCTGCACAAGCCAAGGCCTGGCTGGAACATCAAGGAAAGTCAGTGCAGGCGTTCGCCCGTGAACATGGCGTTGATCCGGCAACCACCTATCAAGTGCTCGCTGGGCGCAAAAAGGGACGGCGTGGTGAGGCCCATAAGGTAGCGGTCCTGCTGGGCATGAAAGAGGGGATCATCCTCGCTGAGGCAGATGGCCAAAACGACGATCAGGAAGTCGGCTCCTGAATCAGTATGCGCTTATTAGAACTTTGCGCATGACTTAACATGCGCGACAGACACGCTCCATCCGCCAGAAGCCGTCCTCTTCGCCGACAATGCTGAACCCGATGCGCTGATAGAGCTTTTTGGCCGGATTGGTCTTGAATACGGTCAACCGCAATAGCCCCAGCGCTTGCGCCTTCAGCGCCATGTGCTCCAGCACCCAACTGCCTGCGCCCTGCCCGCGATGTTCTTCGAGCATATGCAACTCGCGGATGTACAGCGCGCCATGGTCGCGACTCAGGCTGACAAACCCCAACGTTTCATCGCCTCGGCAAACCAGCCAGTTTTCCCGACCGGCCCAGGCGGTGTCGAAGCCGTCATTGGACCAAATCAGCCGGTTTTGCACGTAGTAGCGGTTCATCGCCTGGTGGGTCAGGGCTCGTGCAAACGGCAGATCCTTTTCTGTGGCTGCGCGCAGGTAAAAGGCCATTTACACCGCCACCACGTGACCCAGCCAATGCTCGCCATCGCGGCGGGCAATCACCAGCGCCTCGCCGACGCCGGGCACCGCTGCAAGCAGGCGGCCATCCGCGCCCCAGATCGCACTGCGGCCTGCACACGCCCAGCCACCCGACGGGCCACCGTGGTTAGCCATCAGCACCAGCAGACGATGTTCGGCGGCATAACCCTGCAGCAGCGCGCTGTCTTTGGCGTAACCGCCTTCGCTGATCAGCACGCCGGCTGCGTACACATTGGCACCCGCTTGCGCCGCCTGGCGCGGATGACTGGCGTGGGAAAAGTCAGCGCAAACCGCCAGGGCAATTCGATCATCACCCCACGCCAGTGCCGCACCGCCCTGCCCGGCTGCAAACGCCACTTCTTCGCCTGGATGCAAATGCTGCTTGGTATAGACGGCCACCGAGCCGTCGGCACCCAGTACCAGAGCGCCAATCATGACCTGCGTTTGCGAGGCCAGGCGAATCGGCATCCCTACCACCGCCGTCAGTTGCAACTCACGCGCCATTTCGCGCAGGGGTGCCAGCAATGGGGCGTCGGGAGCAATAGCCAGGTCGGCGGCCAGCGTGGGTTCGTAACCGGTCAAAGACAGCTCCGGAAACACCAGCAATTGCACGCCCTGCTCTGCCGCAACCTGCATAAACACCAAGTGCCTTGAGATGTTGGCCGCGACGTCGCCGGCAATGGAAAGGGTTTGCGCCGCAGCAAGGGTCAAGGCAGTCATGGTCGCGTCCTGGCAATCATTGTTTAAGAGTGACCAGCATAGCGACACTCGCCCCATAGTCGTAAGTACCCTCAAGCAATAGAAATTACTGATTGAATCCACCCGTGCGCCTCTAGTAAGCTCCCCCCATCATTTGGAGAGCCACCATGTTGCAACTCACCCACACTCAGGTTTGCCCTGCTGCCAGCGCCTTGCGCTCGGTGTCGGCTACCCGTGTGAACGGTTCGAGCGCACTGGCCGGCTTTTATTTTGGGTATTGGTTTAGCCACTGGCGCGCCTGATACCTGAAATCGGCGCCCACTACTCAAGGGGTCGCCTACCAGAGAAATCTAAACCCCCGGTCGGCTCCCCGACCGGGGGTTTTGTTTTTTCAGCCGCTAACTATTTTGTTTGCTCAAGAACACTTAAAGGAATCACACCATGAACTACGCCAACTATTACCGCTTCGACACTTGCACTGCATGGCGATTTAGCCAGCTCCGTTCGGGACAGCCTGCCGCCTCCGATCGGTCACCTATTGGTGGCAAACCAACACACCTTGCCAGTACGGCCAATTGTCGAACACCCCAGTAGGCCAAGCGCGCGGGAACAACCCGCCGCTTGCCCAGGAAGCCTTGAATATGAACTCCTCCGTCGCCGCTTTGCCCGTCTGCACCCTCAACAGCGCCAATGAAACCCTGACCCAGCGCTTGCCCAGCTCCCTTGAGCTGAAGCACCAACTGCCCCTCAGCCCGTTCCTCAATGAACAGATCCACGCCCATCGCCAGGCCGTGCGTGCCATTCTCACTGGCCAGGATTCGCGCTTACTGGTGATTGTCGGCCCGTGCTCGATCCACGATCCGGAATCGGCCATGGAATACGCACGCAACCTGAAGAAACTTGCGCTCGAAGTCAGCGACCAGATGCTGCTGGTGATCCGCGCCTACGTCGAAAAACCGCGCACTACCATCGGTTGGAAAGGCCTGGCCTACGACCCGCACCTGGACGGCAGCGATGACATGGCCACCGGCCTGGCCCTGTCCCGTGAACTGATGCGTGAAATGCTGCGCCTGGGCCTGCCGGTCGCCACCGAACTGCTGCAACCCATGGCAGCAGGCTACTTCGATGACCTGCTCAGTTGGGTTGCCATTGGCGCGCGCACCACTGAATCGCAGATCCACCGCGAGATGGCCAGCGGCCTGGGCCTGCCCGTGGGCTTCAAGAACGGCACCGACGGCGGCGTCGCGATTGCCTGTGATGCGATGCGCTCGGCGTCCCACCCCCACCGCCATTTCGGGGTCGATAGCCAGGGCCATCCCGCCATCATTCAAACACCGGGCAACCCCGACACGCACTTGGTGCTGCGCGGCGGTCACCGTGGGCCAAACTACGATGCGCAGAGCGTGGCCCAGGTGAAACATGACCTGGTCAAAGCCAAGGTGGCAGCGCGGATCATGGTCGATTGCAGCCACGCCAACAGCGGCAAGGACCCGCTGCGCCAACCGGCGGTGTTCAATGACGTATTGGAGCAGCGCTTACAGGGCGATACCTCGCTGATCGGCATGATGCTTGAGAGCCACTTGTTCGAAGGCTGCCAGCCGCTGAGCACGTCGATGAAATACGGCGTGTCGGTGACCGATGGTTGCCTGGGATGGAGCGGGACCGAGCAGTTGTTGCGCAGCGCGGCCGAACGGTTGCGCGAACACAGTAAAACCGACTGATCGCTGGCTGGGCTGGGCGGGAAAGTTGACGAGCGCTCGTGCGAGTGTTCAGATGCCCGCCTGTTTCAGGTGCCCCCTGCCGCCGTGCTCGGGGTGAAACGGGAAACCGGTACGCTCTTGCCGAGCAAGTCCGGTGCTGCCCCCGCAACGGTATATGCGTGATCCCTTCGACACACCACTGTGGCCATTGCGCTATGGGAAGGTGAAGGGGTCCATACGCATGAGCCCGGAGACCGGCCTGAAATTTCTGTTTGGCAAACTCCTGCGGTGGGCGGGCATGGGCCGGTATTGGCGTGTGCTCGATGCCTTCTCTTGCGTGCTTCTGCGAAGATACTTTCGAGAAGACTATGATTCGACGTTCATTCACTCCCTTGGTCGGTTGCCTGTTCAGCCCATTGCTGCTGGCTGACGACAATGCCCTGATACTCAATGCGCAACTCGTCTCGGCGCCTTCGGTGGAGTCCACCACCGTCGCGGCCATGGCCCGGTACGGCAGCAAAATCGACGTGGTCAGCCGCGCCCAGATCGAGCGAGCCGGCCCTGCCGCCGACGTGTCCCGGGTCATGCAAATGTTCATTCCCGGGCTGTACGTCGCGCCGAAAAACGGCCCGTTCGACTACGGCACCTATTCCCTGCTTGGTGGACGCAACGATGACACGTTGATCCTGCTTGACGGTGTGCGCCTGAATAACCGCTTGTACGGCGGTCTTTACATCGACACCCTGCCAGCCAATGCCATCGAGCGCATCGAAGTGCTCAAGGGTGGCCAGAGTTTACTGTTCGGCACCCAGGCCGTGTCCGGCGTGATCAATATCGTCACCCGCAGCCCGCAGACGCCCAGTGCTTCCGGCGAAGTGAACCTGGGGGTCGATACCTTCGGTGGCACCACCGGCGACGCCCGGGTCGAAAAACTCTTCAACAACGGTTGGGGCGACATGGGCCTATTGGCGTACGTCAGCCGTAATGCGTCCGAGGGCTACCAGCCGTTTCGCAACCGCGATATGAAAAACGTCAGCAACAAGAAGCGCGCCTACGAGGTCACCACCTTCGGCACCAAGGCGATTCAATCCTTTGGCGACCATTCACGCCTGGAACTGTTCTACCAATACGCCGATGCCAACCTGGATTTCGCTCGCCCGGTGGCATCCCACAAGACCACCAACGACCGTGTTCAGCAGATCGCCACAGCGACCTTCGAGCAAAATATCAACGAACGCCTGAGCTATTTCGTCAAGGGCCATATCAACGATTGGGACACCCGCTATACCCGCATCAACAACCTTGACGCAGGTGGCACCCAGGTGATCAATCATAACGACTATTGGGGTTTCACCGATTGGGGCGTGCAGGCCGAGGGCAAGGCCCAATTGCCGGGCGGGCATGTGTGGATCGTCGGCAGTGATAACCAATGGTTCAAGGGCCAGGACGATGTGCTGGTAATCGACAACAACAAGGCCCAGGCCCACGCGCTGTACACCCAACTGCGCCCGCAGATCGACGCCCTGCCCGATTGGCACCCCAGCCTTGGTGTGCGCCACGAAGCCATGAGCGGGGGCGACAGCGCCACCGTCGGTATGCTCACCTCGCTCTATGACCTCAACGAGAATTGGGCGCTGCGCGGTCAATATGGCACGGCCTACAAGCTGCCCAACGCCGAACAACTGTTCGTCAATGAAACCGACGAAAAAGGTAACCGCCACCTCAAGCCTGAGAAAAGCCGCAACGCCGAGTTGGGTGTCGACTACAGGGGATCACTCGCTGGACGCGATTTCAACGCAAGCGTGACGTTATTCAAACGTGAGATCACTGACCTGATCACACTGAACGATAGGCTGTGGGTCAACGGCCAGGGCCAAGTCAAGATGCGCGGCTTCGAGGCCGACGCCAGGCTGGCGCTCAATCAACAATGGAGCGTGCAGGCGGATATGACTCGCAACCTTACCCAGTCGCGTGCCGGAGTGACCATCAACGACATCCCGAGCTTTTTCGCCCGCTCACGCATCGGTTTTGAATCGCAAAGCCGCTTGTGGGGTGCAGGTGCAGCCATCCGTTATATCCGCGATATCGCTAGCTCCAGGCAGGTCGAGTACGGTCATTATTCAGTGGTAGACGCCGATGCCTATCGCTATCTGGACTCAACGCACCAGCACCGCGTGAGCCTGTTGGTGGAAAACCTGTTCGACCGCGACTACGTCACCAGCCGCTCCAATAACGTCGACAACCTGGGCCGTCCGTTCACCTCAGAGGTGCGTTATACGTATCGTTTCTGATGAAAGACATCACGCAAATCGAAGGGGTGGATACCCATCCAGACTGGTCGCATATCCCCGACCACGCCTACCATGTGTTGCTGTGCACCGGGCCACGCTGCACCCAACGCGGCGCCTTGCAACTGTGGAAAAGCCTGCGCCGCCGATTGCTGGAACTTCATCGCATCGAAGTGACCGGCGGCGTGCTCTTGACTCGCACTCATTGCCAGTTCCCCTGCAACCTCGGCCCGGTGCTCACGGTCTACCCCCAGCGCTGCTGGTATGGCGTGCATAGCAAGGCCGATGTAATACGCCTGGTGGATAGGCACCTGATAAGTGGTGAGGTCGTCGATGATCTGTTGATCACGGGGCACTCATGAAATCGCCCTGGTTATGTGTGGGCGCCCTGCTCTGTGCGGCGCCGGTACTGGCGGACAGTTACCGCAATTGCGCCCAGACCTGGACACTGCCGCACTCGCCTCCCTCACGCATCGTCGCGCTCAATCAGCACGCAGCCGACCTGTTGCTGGCCCTGGATGCAGGGCCGTCACTGGTCGGCGTGGCCTACCTCGACGATGACGGCAAGGCCCATCGACGGGGCAAGTATTTCGAGGTGCCGGTGATTGCAGGCAAATACCCGTCCGGCGAAATGCTGTATGCACAAAAGCCAGACTTGGTGGTAGGTGGGTTCGCCAGCGCGTTTGGTGACGGCGTGACCTCACGCACCGGCCTGGCAGATAACGGCGTTGCGTCTTACCTGCTGGAGTCCGCTTGCGCCGGGCACACCCTTGATTACTTCCGACATATTCGTCAGGACCTGCGCACCCTCGGCGACCTGTTGCACAAAAGCCGGCGTGCCCAGACATTGATCGACGCACTGGACGCCGACCTGCTGCAGGCCCGGAAAATGGCAGACGCGACCAGAACCGTGTCGGTGTTTTACCTGGACAGCGAGGTCAACGGCCTCGACAGTGAAGGCCAGCGGGGGTTTGTCACTGCGCTACTGGCCGCATCCGGGGCCCGTAACGTGCTGGCAGACATCCCTCTTTCACGGGTCACCGTGAGCCGCGAAACCTTGCTGATAAAGGACCCCGACATCCTATTATTGGCCGATGCCCTGTGGTCGCCCGCCAGCCGTAAACGCCAGTTGTTGACCACCGATCCGGTCTTGTCGACATTACGCGCGGTGCGTGAGAACCGAATGATTGATGTCGCGTTTACTCATTTGGTGCCCGGCGTCGGCAGCGGCCAGGTAGCGCGCGAACTGGCCCGCAAGCTCCATGGCAATCCTTGCCCCCCTGCAGGGCTTGTTCTTGATTGACCGGGATGACGCCTAGGCCCCTGCTACCCGCGGCACCCGGGACAGCTCCCGTAACCACGGCAGCACCCGCAAGCCGTGTGCTGCCTCGGATGGGTCGACGATATCCATAAAGTGTTCGAGGCTGACATTGTCCGGCACGCCCGGCAGACGCACCCGCACTGCTGACGTTGCGCCGCCAGGCTCGCCCAGGTCGATGTGCTCGTACACCAACACATGGTGCACCGAGTGCTGGGCCCCACAGGCGTGGGCCAGCAACCCGGCATTGATGATGAGCACATCGAAGGGCTCGGCTGGAATGGAGGTCAGAATCTGGACTTCTTCAAGCGTTTGCACCGGCACAATCCGGTAATACCCCAACTGGTTGAGCATTTTCTCGATGTACAGGCGTTGCAGATGCTGTTCATCGGCAATCAGGATAGTCAGTGCTTTGTTTGGCATGGCAAACCCCTGGGGCAGGCAGTGCTCGGCAGTGAGCATCGCCCATTGTCCAGACATATGCCGACGACAAAATCAGGCGTTTTCCCCGTTAACGTAAGAGTTTTCCCAAATCACCTGAATGGCGATCAACCGCCGTCAAGGCTGATTGCAATAAGCCTCCAAGCCATGCTGCAAAGTAGCGATCGCCTCACTGACGCCATCAACCGCGGGGCCCAATGCTAGAAGGTCCCGCTGTTCACACACCGCCTCCAATGCTTCACAACACGCGATCAACTCCTGCGCCTTGACCATGCGTGCGCCGCCCTTGGCACGATGGGCCAGGTCGTGCAGCCTGGCAAAGTCGGCTTGGCTTGACAGCTGTGAGAGCAAGGCACGGTCCGTTTCCAGGCTGTCGAGCAACGGCACCAGCAACTCAATAAGCGCGGGGCGATCATCCCCCGTCAATGCGACCAGGGTGCTCAAGTCGAACGCCGCTATTTGTGGCGGGCCCAACTCGGCCGAGCGCGAAGCCAATGCCGAACGCAGGTCGTCCAGCCCGGTGGGTTTGAACAGGCAGCCGTCCATACCGGCTTGCCGACAGCGCTCGGTTTCCTCCGGCTGAGCGTTGGCGGTGAACCCCAATAACAGGCAAGGTGCCTCACCCCGCTCACGCTCTTGCGCGCGAATCTCCCGCGCCAACTGGTAGCCATTCTTGAACGGCATGTTGCAATCGGTGATCACACCGTCGAATTGTCCCGCCCGCCACTGCTCAAACCCCTGGACGCCATCTTCGGCCGTGGTGATCTGGTGGCCCAGGAAGCTCAACTGACGCGCCAGCAGCAAGCGGTTGGCCGGGTAGTCATCCACCACCAGGATGCGCAGCGCGCGGCCCTGTGGCGCCGCATCAGCCGTGGGTGCTGCATGGGCCGGCAGGCTGTCCGTCAGGGCCAGGGGCAATGTCACCTCCACCCGGGTGCCCTGCCCCAGCACGCTGCTCAGGTGCAACTGACCGCCCATCATTTCGCACAAACTGCGGCTGATCACCAACCCCAGGCCAGAACCGCTGCGGGCCGACTGCTGGTTATTGCTGCCCTGGATAAACAGGCTGAATAACCGCTGCTGATCTTTGACGCTGATCCCGATGCCGGTGTCTTGCACCCATAGCTGCACATTCAACCGGTCGCCCTCGATCACCGCCTGCGCGCCGAGGCTGACCTGGCCGTTGGCGGTAAACTTGATGGCATTGCTCAACAGGTTCGACACCACCTGTTTGAAGCGCAGCGGGTCGACCAGCACCGTCCGGTCAATCAAGGGCTCAAACTCAATTTGCAGCGCCACGCCCTTGGCTCGCGCCAATCCCTCGAACACGCGCGCCACCGACGCCAGCAGCTCGCGCAGGTTGGCCGGCTCCAGGCTCAGTGACAGGTGCCCGGACTCGATCCGCGCGATATCAAGAATGTCGCCGATCAGTTCCAACATGCCGCGCGAAGCCACCGATGCCACTTCCAAGGCATCGCGGTCGGCCCGCCCCTGTTCGGCATTTTTCAAGGCCAGTTCGATCATGCCGATCACGGCGTTCATCGGCGTGCGGATTTCGTGACTCATGGTCGCCAGGAAGGTGGTCTTGGCGCGGTTGGCGGCGTCGGCATCGTCCTTGGCTTCCTGCAATTGGCCCAGTAAGCGATGACGCTCGCTGACGTCCACCCAACCGGCAATCATGCCCACCACCTTTTCATCGCCGTCGCGGTACGGCAGCATCCATTGGTAAATGGTCAGCACATCACCATTGGGCACCTTGAGTATCCGGTCATGAATCTGCGGCTCTCCTGCGGCCATCAAGCGCAAATAATCCTCATGAAACGACTGGGCCTGCGGAGGGTTGTTGACGTCGGTTTCCATCACCGTCTTGCCGATCACGTCTTCAAGCTTGTAGCCAAACACATCGAGGTACGCGTTGTTGCAGGCCATCAACCGACCCTGGCGGTCGCGCACATAAATCGGGTGCGGGGTGCCGTCGATCAATACGCTCATGAACCGCATCTGATCGCTGAGCGCCCGCTCGGCCTGCACACGCTTACGAATCAGGCTACGCAAGTAGATGACCCATCCCAGCGTGACCACCAACAACAGTGCGGCCAACCCGAAGCCCTGAATGATCACGTTGCGATAACGCAGCCAGTAGCTGTCCTCGATGATGACTTCGCTGCGCCATTGGCCAATCAACTCATCCATTTCCTGCGGTGTGATGCTCAGCAGCGCCTTGTCCAGGATCGAATACAGCTCCAACTGACTGCGGTTGACCCCGAAGGTCACGCGTGCCGGTTCAGTGCCGACCGTACTGGTGATACGCAAGCGGTCACGGTAATGCCGGCTGATCAGATAGCGCGCACTGATCAGCGAGTTCACGGCGCCATCGGCGTCGCCATTGGCCACCAGCGCCATGGCTTGCTGCGGGTTTTCCACGTCGATAAACGCAACCCCTGGGAAGTTTTGCGTTATCTCGTCATGCAAGCCATTGCCGGTCACCATAGCCAGGCGTTTGCCGACCATATCCTCCAGCGTGAGCGGGCTGTCGGGGCTGTCGCGGGTCACCAGCACAAACGGGTTGGTCAGGTAGGGCCGGGTAAAGCGCACTTTGTCGGCACGCTCCATACTGGGGGTGACCACCGCCAGCATATCCGCCGTGCCTGCACTGACTATATTGACCTGGCGCGGCAACGAACTGCCCGGCACCACATCGAACTTCAAACCAGTGCGCAAGCTGATGCGCGACAGCACCTCGGCACTCAGCCCTTCGAATTGACCCTGGTCACCGATAAAAGACAGTGGCAGAAAGTCGTTGAGCACCGCGACTCTGACCCGTGGGTTTCTCTGCACCCAGCGTTGTTCATTGGCACTCAAGTGCAGCCGGTCAATGCCCACGATGCCCAGGTTGCCACCGCTCCAGCGGCGCAGGATCTCCATCTGCTCACTGGCAGGAATGGCCTCCAGCGCCGCATTGATGATCTGCAACAGCCGCGTATTGTCCCGGGTGACGGCAAACGCAAACGGGTTGACCTCCAGAGCGGAAAAATCGGCCATGCGTACATTGTTCAGGTGGTTGCGATTGATCAGGTAATTGCTGCTGATGGCATCGCCCAGGTAAACATCGGCGCGTCCAAACGCCACCGCGCCAATGGCTTCGAAGGTCGAGGCAAAAAGCTCCAACTGTGCACGGGGGTAAAATGCCCGGACGGCGTTTGGCTGCATATAGTGATACAGCATTGCCACCCGCTTGCCTGCCAGGTCATCACTCAACGCCTGGCTGTCACCGCTGCGCGTCACCAGGGTCGGTTGATCGTTGGCGTAGGAGCGAGACAACTGCAATTGCGTGTCGGCAGCCTCATAACCATTGGCGGAACCGAGAAAATCCACGGCCCCCTGCTTCAGGGCGTGGACCACATCATCGCGAGTTTCGTAGCGCCGGACCTCGATGGAAATATGCAGAGCCTGGCCAATCAGCGCGGCAAAGTCGGCGGTGATACCTTCGAGTTCGTCGTTGTTATTGGTCAGGTCAAACGGGACGTAATCGGGGGCAGAAATGCCCATGACCAATGTGCGCCGCTCGCGTAGCCAGCGCCAATCGGCCTCGGTCATCTCGACTTTGGGGAGGTCGAGGTGGGAGTGCCCCAACAGTTGCAACGACTGGGGCTCTTCAAAGGCCACCGCGATCAGGGGTAACAGGCTCATCCACAGGATCGCGACGAACCTGGTCAACGCAGTGGTGATCATTTGTCGCTCAGATCAAATGGTTGCGCTGGGCAAACTTGGACAAATGCACTACCGAAGACATACGTAACTTCTCCTTGAGTCGAGTCTTGTAGGTGCTGATGGTCTTGTGGCTCAGCAGCATTTTCTCGGCCACCTCCTTATTGCCCAGCCCCAGGGCCAGCATCTGCAGGACGGTCAATTCACGGTCCGACAAGCACTCGATCATCTGTCGTTCCGTTTCTTGCAGGTCATCACGGCGAACCGAGCTGGTCGGCAAACTGGGGAAACAGCTGTAGCCCGACCTGATCGCCCTGATGGCCTTGATCAACTCGTCCAACTCTCCAGTCTTGGCAACAAACCCCATGGCGCCGGCACGCATACAGCGGGTAGAAAAGAACACCGCCATGTAGGAGGTAAGCACCAGAATCTTGCACGGCAGGGCCAGCGCCTTGACTCGGCTGATAACCTCCAACCCACCCAGCTTTGGCAGCGCAAGGTCGAGAATAATCAGCTCGGGACGTTGCTCCCTCGCCAATTGCATTGCATCTGCCCCATCTCCTGCCTGGTAGATTTCAGTAAACCCTTCAGCTTTCATGAGGTGCGTGACCGTCGCGCGGATGAACGGATGGTCATCCACAATTAATGCTTTGCTCATAAAACTTCCCTATGTGGACAAAATACCCTTACACATCACACCGGGACTGGGTACCTGTGAGAAATGACAGTTCCGACGAACGGCACTGCACACCCTCAGGGCGATAACCAGGCGATGTCTGGCCCCTTCAATTAACTCAGCATAACCACGGCCGCCAGCCTCAACGACCCAACAGCCGCATGTGCCCAACCTTAGCAACGGCAAGATGTTTCAATTGAAGGGATATTCCTGACTACATGTAGGATTTTTCCACGACTAAGCTTAGCCAATCCTGGCGCGCCCAGAGGGATCAGTCGGTGGTACTCGGGCTCCAGAAAGCCTGTACCACCAGGGTTGACGTGGAGATGCGCGCCACCAGCGCATCCAGCTCATCGCCATCGACCGAGGTTGCGACCAGGGTGGCCTCAATCTCCACTTCTTCGCTGCCAAATGGCCGCACGTCGACATCGCTGGCCGGGTAGTTAGAGCGTGCCAGCTCGGCTTCCAACAAGACCATCACCGCCTGTTGCTGACTGCGCCGTGCAATTACGTAAAGGATGTTGGTGACCTCTGCCGAGACCACGTCCAGCGGCTGACGGTTGATGTTGTTGACGATCGGTCGCAGCAAGGTATTGGCCGCCAGCACAAACAGCGTGCCCAGCAATGCCTCAAGGATCAGGTCGGCACCGGCACAGGCGCCCACCGCCGCCGAAGCCCACAGGGTGGCCGCCGTATTGAGGCCACGCACATTGCCTTCCTCACGCATGATCACACCGGCGCCCAGGAAGCCGATGCCCGACACCACGTAAGCAACTACACGCACAGCGCCTTCGGCACCGCCGAGGCGGTTGGCCATGTCGACGAAAATCGCCGCGCCCACCGCCACCAGCACGTTGGTGCGCAAGCCCGCGGTGCGCTGGCGGTACTGGCGCTCGAAGCCGATCAAGCCCCCCAGAATAAACGCCGCGCTGAGGCTGACCACGGTGTCGATCAGGGAGTTGAGGTTGATGTTGTTGATTGCCTGCATAAAAAGATCTCCATGAATGCAGCGGCAAATTGGAAGCACCGCAGGTCCCTGTGGCAGCTGCCTGCGATAGCGGCGCGTCAGCTAATGAATCAGGCGACTAATACACCGTCATCGCGGGCAAGCCCGGCTCCCACAGGTTTTTGCGGTGTTGCATAAAACGTATTACTGCCAGCCAAACTTGCGGATGTAGTAGCCCTTCACCGCCTGGGTCAGCGCCATGTACGCCAGCAAAATCACCGGCAGGAATACGAAGTACAGCGACGGCAGCGCCTGCAGTTTGAAGTAGTGCGCAAGCGGCCCCATCGGCAGAAAGATCCCCACAGCCATGATCACGCCCGTCATCAGCATCAACGGCAGCGCCGCACGGCTTTGCAGGAACGGGATTTTTGGCGTACGGATCATGTGCACGATCAAGGTCTGGGTCAGCAGCCCCACCACGAACCAGCCAGACTGGAACAGGGTCTGGTGGTCCGGGGTATTGGCATCGAACACATACCACATGAGTGCGAACGTGGTGATGTCGAAGATCGAACTGATCGGCCCGAAGAACAACATGAAGCGTCCCACTTCCCCCGGCTGCCAGCGTTGCGGCGTGGCGAGCATTTCGTCATCGACGTTATCGAACGGAATGGCAATCTGTGAGATGTCATACAGCAGGTTCTGCACCAGCAGGTGCATCGGCAGCATCGGCAAAAACGGGATGAACGCACTGGCCACCAGTACCGAGAACACGTTGCCGAAGTTGGAACTGGCGGTCATCTTGATGTACTTGAGCATGTTGGCGAAGGTACGCCGACCTTCCAGCACGCCCTCCTCCAGGATCATCAGGCTCTTTTCCAACAGAATGATATCGGCCGCTTCCTTGGCGATGTCCACGGCACTGTCCACCGAAATACCGATATCCGCCGTGCGCAGCGCCGGTGCGTCGTTGATACCGTCACCCATAAATCCCACGACGTGCCCGTTAGCCTTGAGCAGGCGTACGATGCGTTCCTTGTGGCTGGGCGTAAGTTTGGCAAACACATTGGTGGTTTCCACCGCCTGGGCCAGCTCAGCGTCGGTCATGGCTTCGATATCGTTGCCCATCAGCAAGCCCTGTTGCGCAAGGCCCACTTCGCGGCAGATCTTCGCTGTGACCAGCTCGTTGTCGCCGGTCAAGACTTTCACCGCCACGCCATGGGCCTTCAATGCCTTGAGGGCCGGAGCAGTGCTTTCCTTGGGTGGATCGAGAAACGCCACGTAACCGATCAACGTCAGGTTGTTTTCATCCGCCAGGCTGTAGGTGTCACGCCCCGCCGGCATCGGCTGGGCAGCTACCGCCACCACACGCAGCCCTTCCTCGTTGAAGGCGGCGGTCACTTGGCGAATGCGCGCCAGCAGCTCTTCGCTCAATGCTTCATTGACGTCACCATGGCGCACGCTGGTGCACACCGACAAAATCTCTTCCACCGCCCCCTTGCAGATCAGCAGGTGCGGCTGGTCCCGCTCAGCCACCACCACCGACATGCGGCGGCGGTTGAAGTCGAAGGGGATCTCATCGACCTTGTGGAACGCGGTGCCGACTTTGAGCTCGCGATGGATTTCCACGTGTTCCAGCACCGCCACATCCAGCAGGTTTTTCAGGCCGGTCTGGTAGTAGCTGTTGAGGTAGGCCATTTCCAGTACGTCTTCGGACTCCTGGCCCCACACGTCCACATGGCGCGCCAGAAAAATCCTGTCCTGGGTGAGCGTGCCGGTCTTGTCGGTGCACAGCACGTCCATGGCGCCGAAGTTCTGGATCGCGTCCAGGCGCTTGACGATGACCTTCTTGCGCGACAAAAACACCGCGCCCTTGGCCAACGTCGAAGTGACGATCATCGGCAGCATTTCCGGAGTCAGGCCCACGGCAATCGACAACGCAAAGAGCAGCGCCTCGGTCCAATCGCCCTTGGTGAAACCGTTGATGAACAGCACCAGCGGCGCCATCACGAACATAAAGCGAATCAGCAACCAACTGACTTTGTTGACGCCATGCTGGAACGAGGTGGTGGCGCGATCAGTGGCGGTGACGCGCTGTGCCAGAGCACCGAAATAGGTGCTGTTGCCGGTGGCCAGAATCACCGCCGTGGCAGCGCCCGACACCACATTGGTGCCCATGAACAGGATGTTCTCCAGTTCCAGCGGGTTACGGGTATGGGCGTCCTGCTGATGGGCGAACTTCTCCACCGGCATGGATTCACCGGTCATCGCCGCCTGGCTGACGAACAAGTCCTTGGCGCTGAGCACGCGGCAGTCGGCGGGGATCATGTCACCGGCCGACAACACAATCAGGTCGCCCGGCACCAGTTGCTTGATGGGCAGCTCAATGCGTTTGGCAGCGTCGCGGCGCAGCACCGTGGAGGTGTTGCTCACCATGGCCTTCAAGGCGTCGGCGGCCTTGTTCGACTTGGCCTCCTGCCAGAAGCGCAGCAGAGTCGAGAGCACCACCATGGCAAAAATCACCGTGGCGGCCTTCATGTCTTCGGTCAGCCAGGAGATCACCGCCAGCAAGGTCAGCAGCAAGTTGAACGGGTTCTTGTAGCAGTGCCACAGATGCACCCACCACGGCAGCGGCTGTTCGTGCTCGACTTCGTTAAGGCCGTATTGCACGCGCAGGGCGTCGGCTTCCTGAGTGCTCAGGCCCTCGGCGTGGCTGCCCAGCACGCCCAGCAACTGCACGGCGCTGCCGTTGGCCGACGCCACCAGGGTGTGCGCCAGGCTGGGCGGTACTTCGCGGCTGACACTGGCGTCGGTCACGGTCTCAAGCATCGCCAGGCGGCGAAAATGCCGAGCGATGTGCCGGGTCCGCAGGAAGCCGGCGAAGAACTCTTTAAGCAGCGTAAGGTTCATGGTGTAACTCCTGCGCGAGGAAAACCGCCGTGCAGGTACTGCCCGTCCACACCGCGCCCGTCCCACAGGCACAGCCGAACCTGGCCCGCCCGCCGTAAAAGGCAGGCGCGTCCGTAGCCTCCAGGCGTTACCCCGGTGCTGGTCAGCGTCGATGAGAGGGGTTCAGGCAGGCGCCAGGACGGGCGACTGCCGGGATACCGCTTCTCGCTTTGTGAGGCGAGACAACGGCATCGGAAAAATGCGCGTTACCTTGCCAAGTAGATGCCGGTTACCGAAACCGGCCGACGACTGTCACTCGAACAAGTACCCACTGAGGGTCTCCGCTATTAATGAAAACGCGCGAAGCTTACGCCCCGATGTTGGCCGAGTAAACCGTAGGAAAGTGCGCGCATGGAGAATACGAAAATTCTTCAGGATGGGTTCAGGAATCCCTTTGTCAACCACACCGCCAAGCAAATGTGGGAGGGGGCTTGCCCCCGAGGACGGTGTTTCAGCTACCAATTCATCGCCTGACACATTGCATTCCCAGACAAGCCCACTTGGGCCAGCGATGCATACTCCTTAATCAACGACGTTGAGCCGCACTTTGGCGCCGTCTGGCAACTCCTTAATCTCTAGCGCCAAAGCACCGCAAAACCGAATCTGCTCGACGTGATCAATACAACGCACATTGCCCATGTCATATTCACCACCCAACACCGGCGAAATCACGAAATGATAGACCTTACCCGGTGCCAACCGGCCCAACACCTTCTCGGCCTGCTCCACCATCGGTTGCAAATACCAGTCGCGCAGAAACGCCTGATCCTTGGAGACCTCATCCAGTGCTTCACGCGTCTGGGCGATGATTTCGCAAGAGAGGGCCTCCGGACATAACCGCCAGTAACGCGCCTGCCCGTCCTTGATCATCAAATTACCAAAAGCCGTGAGACCTACGACTTCGATAGGGTCAATACCAACCCATCCCCAGCTCTCGCGTATCGCCTGGATCATCTCCATACCGCCTCCTTGCAAATCAACGTTTCAATCATCCCGCGTCAGCACTTCCAGCAATTCAATCTCGAAACGCAAATTGCTGTTGGGCTTGATATGCGCGCCCATTGAGCGCTCGCCATAGGCCAGGTGCGCCGGTACATACAAGGTGCGCACGCCGCCAACCTGCATGCCCATCAAGCCCTGGTCCCAACCCTTGATCACGCGGCCAGTGCCGATCACGCACTGGAACGATTTGCCCCGCTCCCACGACGAATCGAACACCGTGCCATCTTCCAGGGTGCCGGTGTACTGGGTGGTGATCAGCGCGCCCTTGACCGCGGTTTTGCCGGTGCCCAGGCGGATGTCTGTAATCTGCAGTTCATCGTGACTCATAGGGTTCTCATTGAGGGGTGAAAGGCTGGGGTTTTCCCAGATTCGGCCGGGTTTGGCAAGTGTAGGAACAGTCGGAACAATGACATTTCCCTTTAACTTGAAGGACGTTTCCGAGAGAATCCCAACCGCTTGCGCCGCCCACATTGCGTGGCTAGTCTTCGTCGGTCACTGCCAATTCAGTGACCGGGTTTAGCAGCCCGCCGATATGACTAGGCGCCAAGCGCCACCTTTTGCTGGGCGCTTTTTTCGGCCCGCGCTTCATGGTGGCCGTGCGCAGGGCACCCTCGGGTGCACCGGGTTCCTAGTCACCGGTCTGCTAACCTGCGTATGGCCGCCACCTTCAATCGTTTAGCAGCGATGGTGACGGCTTCTCACCGACTAGAGGAGCTTCAAAATGGACAAACTTGTCCCCGCACCACCCGCCGCAGAACTGCAATTTTTTGCCACAACACCCGATCTCAGCTTCGAAGACGCCCTGGCCCATGCCAGCAGCGTGTTGCGTTGCGCAGCCGTTGCCGCGCAGACGGCGGGTGAGCAGTTGGATGGCACTTCGCGCACCCTGGTGATTTCGGTCATGCACCTGGTGGAGATGGCCAGCGTGATGGTGGACCGCTCGCTGGAATGCATACAGCCGCGCTGACGCAAAAAAAGTGGGAGGGGCTTGCCTCAAGCCCTCTGTAGGAGCGAGCTTGCTCGCGAAAAACCTCAACGATAACGCGTGGTTCCTGAATAAACGCGGCGCCTATGGGTTTCTCGCGAGCAAGCTCGCTCCTACACTGCGCCTGGACGTTTAAGGCACGCCCCCTCCCACATTTTGATTTGCGAGCAGACCCGGTTTCTACAACCAATGCCAGAACCGGCTCCAGAAGCCGCGCCCCAATTCATCCTTACACCCGGCATATTGCCGCGCATACATCTGTGAGCGCGCTTGTACCTTGCTCGCTACCGGCGGCAGCCAGGCTTTGCTGGCGTAGGTACGCTGACGGTAGCCGCCCCAGCCTTCGTGGTAGTTCAGGTATTGGCCGTAGGCGTCGTATTTGTAGACGCCGTTGATGGTGTAGGTCTTGTCCATGTACCAGCCGATAAAGTCGATGGCGTCGTCGAAGTCTTCGCGATCAGCACCACTGCGGCCGGTGGCCTTGCGGTAGTCGTTCCACACTTCATCCTTGGCCTGGGCGTAGCCCGAAGCGGTGGACACTCGGCCCCAGGGGATGATCCACAACAGGTATTTACGCGGGGTCTTGGCGTCGTAGCGAAAGCCCGACTCCTGATACATGATCGCAAACGGCACCTGGATCGGTACGCCCCAGCGCTTTTGCGTGACCTTGGCAGCGTCGTACCAGTCATCTTTTTCGCGAAAGATACCGCACAGGTCGTTGGGCGTGCGTGGCGGCGAGGTGCCGCACGCCGCCAACATAGAAGTGAGTAGTAACAGTCCAACGGCTTTGCCTGCGCTCAAGGGGCACCTTTGCGAGATACGGGTAAAAGGCCAGCATTTTACCCGTTCACGCAGGCGGCGTCCTTGCCGCAGACAGTTTTAAGCCAAAGGCACGCGACGAGTAGTCAGCGCGATACGGCCGACAAAGAAGCTCAAGGCCGCGCCCAACAGCAACATGGCCAGGGTGCTCCAGGCAGCGCGGGACAATTGCTTGGCCGCCACTTCACCGGCTTCACGGGCTTTTTGTTCAGCCTGTTTTTTCAGCTCATCGACCTTTTGCATGGCTTGCTGATAAGCCTGGGCATAGTTGTCGACGATCTGGGTGGCTTCCTCTTTGCTCTTGCCGGTACGGGCCGCGACGATGTTGACCAGGGCCTCTTTATCCGCTGCATTCAGGGCTGGCTCGCCGGACGCTTTTACCCGCTCGAACCACTGCTTGAGCTCATCACCGGCCTGGGCAGGGTTGGTCGCTGCATCGGTAGCCGATTGTTTGCCATCGGCTGCGGCCTGGTCGGCTTTCTGCTCGACGTTGGCAGGGTCCAATTCAGCCTTGCCACTTTGCTTGAGCAAGGTATCGAGTTGGCCTTGCAGGCTGTTCCAGTCCAGCTCGATCCCCTGCTCGTTCAACTGCTGCTTGATACTGTTGCCAATGCCCGGCGCTGCGGCGGCAATGCCACTGCCCGCAGCAGACAAGCCTTTACCCACGACGTTACCGGCGGTGCCGACAACGCTGGAAGCCAAGCCTGCCAATAGCCAGGTGGTCAGCAAGGTGGTCAAGGTCCAGGTCAGCACCCCGTGCAGCCCGCCGCGATCCGGCGCCGTGCGACCGGCCACAAATGCGCCCAGCGCAATGGCGACCAATGTCGACACAAACAGCCAGATACCTGCACCCGTGCCGAAGCCGCTCAATGGGTTGCCGGCTTCCATCGGGTCAACGGCGCTGGCGCCGATTGCCGTACCCAATACACTCAACACCAGGTAGGTGACCAGTGCGATTGCACTACCGGCCAATACCGAGCTCCATGACACGCGAAACAGCGATCGATTGGTTTCATAGACAGTGGTCATACAAAGGTCCTTTTCAAATGTGGGAGCAAGGCAATGCGCCTTGTTGAGTGTGAGTGTGGCGAAACGACATACGTTCAGTCCTGGCCCATTTGCACCAGGCGGGCTGGTGCATTAGTACTTCCCCCAAGGCAAATTCTCTGCACTATCCTGAAGCCGGGATGTCGTACTCGAATGCACCCAAGCCTTACCCCCCTCGGAGACGTTATGACCCAGGATGTTCTTGCCAAAGAAACCAACCGCCGCCAGTTGCAGCAGATCATTTCCGGGTTGTCCGACGGCGTGATTCTGGCCGAGGTCGATCAAACTATCCTGTGGGCCAACGACGCAGCCTTGACCATGCACGGGGTCAGCACCGTTAAGGAACTGGGTGCCAATACCGAGGCCTATGCCGAGCGTTTCGCCTTGCGCTATCGCAATAATCATCCGTTACAGCTGGACAGCTACCCCTTGAGCCGCGTGGCCGCGGGCGAGGAGTTCAGCGATGTGGTGGTGGAAGTTACCCCCGCCGCCGATGAAAGTCGCTGCTGGGTGCACCGCCTGCGCAGCCTGGTACTGTCCGATGCACAGGGGGAGCCGGAGCTGCTGGTGCTGATCCTCACCGACGCCACCGAATGGGCGAGCGCCGAGCAACGCTTCGAGAAAACCTTCAATGCCAATCCGGCACCGGCGGTGATCTGTCGCCTCAGTGACCTGCGCTACATCAAGGTCAACCAGGGTTTCCTGGAGATGACCGGCTACAACCGCGACCAGGTCATCGGCAAATCCGTGTATGAGCTGGATGTGCTGGAACAGGCCGAGCGCAAAGACCTGGCGATCCAGCGCCTGGGCGAAGGCGCAACTATTCCGCAGATGCAGGCCGAACTGAGATTGCCCGAAGGTGGCAGCAAACTGGTGATCGTCGCCGGCCAACCGTTGGACATGAACGAGGAAGACTGCATGTTGTTTTCCTTCACCGACCTTGAGCCACGGCGCAAAGCCGAAATCGCCTTGCGCCAGAGTGAAGAACGCTTCGCCAAATCCTTTCGCCTTACGCCGGTACCCACCCTGGTGTGCAGCGCCGACAACCGCCAGGTGGTGGATATCAACGAAGCCTTCATGACCATCACCGGCTACATCAGCGAAGAACTGATCGGCAAATCCATCGAAGACATCAATTTTATCGACAGCCCCCAGGCCGGCGCGCAGTTGTTCGCCACCCTGGAAAAAGCCGGCAACCTTGAAGGCCAGGACCTCAAGGTGCGCAAGAAAGGCAACGAGGTGATCGACTGTGTGGTGTCCGCCGATACTGTGATCATTCAGGACGTGCCCTGCTACCTGATGGTGCTGATGAACATCACCGAACGCAAACGCTCGGAGCTGGAACTGGTGGCGGCCATCGAGGAAGTCATGCAGGACGCGTCCTGGTTCAGCCAGACCCTGATCGAGAAACTGGCCAATGCCAAGAGCGTCAACAGCCCCAACCTGCCGAATGTTTCCTTCACCGACCTGACCGCTCGTGAGCGTGATGTATTGGGCCTGATCTGCGAGGGCCTGGCGGACAAGGAGATCGCCTCGCGCCTGAAGCTGGCGCCCAATACCGTGCGCAATCATGTGGCCACGGTGTATTCCAAGCTGGGGGTGCACAGCCGCAGCGCGGCCATCGTTTGGGCCCGTGAACGCGGGCTGTTTGCCGGTGAACTGCGCCTCAAGAACAAGCCCTGACCCGCGCAAATGCACTAGTTCATCTAGTGCGAATTCGCCTTATGGCGCGAGGGGGCACGCAATAACCTTCAAGGGATCGTATTTATGCCTTGAAGGAACCCGCATGTTTACCCTCTCTCAACTGCGCAACTGCATCGAAGAAGGCCTTTCACCGCTCACGTGCGAATTCACCCTGTGCCGGGACGCTTCCTTGACCCTCAAGGTCTTCGACGCCGAGACCGGCCGAGTCGACCTGGTGGTCACGGGTATCAGCACCAAACGCCTGCAAACCCCGCAGGAAGTGGCGAAGATGGTGGATGAGTTGCGCTACGAGCTGCAAAGCAACAACGTCGGCAAGCTCACACTGGATGATCTGCCTTCAACGCCGCTCCCATGAAATAGAACACCCCGCCGCCAACGATAAACGCGCCCAGCATGTAGAACATATAGTGGGCCGGCAGGCTGGCCAACACCAGCCCACACAGCACCGGCCCCAGCGCGGCCCCCAGATTGGACAGGTTCTGCGCCCCGTAATACATGCCCCGCAGGTGGTCCGGGGCGATTCGGTCGATAAACATGTATTCGGCCGGGAACACGATAATTTCCCCAACCGTAAACACCGCCATTGCCAATACCCACCACAACACGCTGGTGGACAGCGCGAAACCGATCAACCCCAGCATGAACATGCTCAAGCCCGCGATCAGCCATTGGCTGAGATAGCGATGCGAAATGCGCCGACCAATCAGATACTGCAAGGCAATCACCAGCACGGCGTTGGTGGTCAGCACTGCACTGATCACGGTGTAGGTGTATTCGGCGGTGGTGGTGGTTACCAGGTATTGAGACAGGTAGGCCGTGAACTGACCGAACACCACCGCACTGAGCAAACCGCCGAGGGTGAAACAGACCAGACGGCGATCTTGCAGCAGCACGCGGGCGACGGCCAGAAACGGCACCGGTTTTTGCGTGGCATCCACAGTGGCCAAGGTGCGGTCGCCCCACCGCCAATACAGCAGGAAAAACCCCAGCCCCAGCAGCGCCGACAGGATAAACGGCAGGCTGATGTCCAGCTTGGCCACCATCGCGCCGAAGGCCGGTCCCACGGCATAACCGATATTGGTGAGGGTGTATTTGATGGAAAACACTTCACTGCGTGCGTCTTCGGGCAACAGGCTGGCGAAGCCGGCTTTCACCGCAATGTCGATGACCGCATAGGCCAGGTTGATCAGAATCAGGCAGCCATAGAACGCCCAAATATCCTGCGCCAACAGCGTGCCGATAAACCCCAGTACAAACACCAGGCTCAACGCGAGCAACAGCCGATAGCTGTTGACGCGATCGACCAGGAAACCACCGTACACACTGAGCAGTGAGCCGACGATCAGCGAACTGCCGATCACCAGGCCAACCTGGGTAATGTCCAGAGCGAAATGGCTGGTGAGGTAGATCACCAGGTAGGGAAAGGTGATGGCCTTGGCCAACGTCAGCAGTAACGTGGCGCACAGCAGCAGGTTTACGGTGCGGGGGTAGGTTCTTATTGTGGCAAGCATCCTGCTCTCTTTTTGTTAAGGTAACGCGACCATTGCGGTCGGTTACCTTAACGCAAGAAACATGAAACGAGCAGGTGGCCCGGCAGGATTATTTCTTGACCGGCGTAATCTCGAGGATGGTGCCGTTGGTGGTCTTGAGCAGGACGTATTTGTCACCTACACGCGCCCATTGGCTCTCATCTTCGGGCTGTTTGAGGCCGTGTTTTTTCCAGTCTTTAATCGCTGATTCCTCGCGCATCAAGATGTCCGGGGCGCGGTCACCTTCTTTCAAGTCACGGGCGTTGATGTTTGAAGGTTGCACGGTTTCCTGAGGGGTATCGCCGGCCTGCACGACAGCGCTGGCGGTGGAAAAGCTGGCGGCAACCAGCAGGCAAGCGGCTAAGGTTTTCGACTTCATGGGTGCTCCTTCAATTAATGGTGCGTACCCAGGTTCCGACCGCGGCGGCGCGCAATCATTCACCCCACTCAGTTTTTCCCTGTAGGCCAGAGATTGCTCCCTCACCACAAGGGTTTGTGCATAGGGTTTGCGAGCGTGAAAATAATCGTGTAATTTTTCATGAAATTACTCGAATTAAATTTCATGAACCAGCAACAAGAACTCGCCACCCTTGCGACCCTGATCCACGACCTGCGCAAGCACAAGAAACTCACCCTGGCGCAATTGGCGCAAAAGATCGAGCGCTCGGTGGGCTTTCTGTCTCAAGTGGAACGTGGGTTGTCGCAACCCACCGTCGCCGACCTGACCGCCATCAGCCACGCCCTTGACGTGCCCACCACGTATTTCTACAGCCTGTCCAAACCCAAGGCGGTGGAGTGGGTGACCCGCCCCAACGAGCGGCGCACGGTGTATTACGCCAATGGCATTACCGACATCCTGGTGTCGCCAAGCATGAATGGTGCGTTCTCGATGCTCGACAGCCTGTTGGCTCCCGGTGCCAACAGCGGCGAGCAAAGCATGAGCGACCGCGCCGAGCAGGCCGGTTTTGTGCTGGAGGGCGAGCTGACGCTGTGGGTTGAGGGTGAACCCGATGCGGTCACCCTCCACGCTGGCGACAGTTTCCACCTGGCCAGTTTCGCTCACTGCCGCTACGCCAACCTGACCGACCTGCCCGCCCGCGTCCTGTGGGTTTACAACTAGGAGCTGCACCCGTGAAAAGCCCATCTGCAACGTTGCTGGCCGAAGTACGGACCTTTCGCCAGAACCACCCCGACGTGCGTTATGTCGACCTGATCGCCCTGGACATTCCCGGGCATTTCTACGGCAAGCGCTACCCGGTGGAGATGCTTGAAAAAGTCGCTGCCGGCAGCCCGTTGAAGTTGCCGCAAAACGCGGTGTTGCTGGGGGCTCAGGGTGGGTTGTTCAAGATTGGCGACTACTGCTTCAACGATGGCGACCCGGATGCCAATCGCCGTCTGGTGCCGGGCACATTGAAGCCGGTGAGCTGGGAATCGCAGCCCTTGGGGCAAATGCTCATCACCTCGGACGGCACCGCAGCGCCGATCGAATTCGAGCCCCGCGAAGTGCTGGCCAAGGTGCTGGAACGCTTGCAGCACAAAGGCATTCACCCCGTGGTCGCGTTTGAGCTGGAGTTTTACCTGTTCGATAAAAAGCTCGACAACGGCTTGCCGCAGTTTGCCCGCGACCCGCTCAGCGATGATGCCGACGACCAGCCCAACCTGCATATCGAGCGGCTCTCGCGTTTCAGTGAAGTGCTCGATGACATGGCGCAAACCGCCAAGCAACAGGGCATCGACATCACCGTGATCACCGCCGAAATCGGCCCCGGCCAGTTCGAGATCAACTTTGGCCACTGCGACGATGGCCTGCGCGCCGCCGACTGGGCCGCGCTGTTCTGCCGCAGTACGCGAGGCGTCGCACTCAAGCACGGTTACCGCGCCAGTTTCATGGCCAAACCTTACCTGCAATTTCCCGGCAGCGGCATGCATGTGCATGTCAGCCTTTACGACGCTGCGGGCAATAACCTGCTTGCCGCCCATCAACAACAACCGCTGCGCCACGCCGTGGCCGGCTGCCTGGAACTGCTGCCCCACTGCATGCCGATCTTTGCACCCAACCACAATGCGTTGCGCCGTCTGGGTGGCACCGTCAACGCCGCCACCCGCGCCAGTTGGGGCTTTGAAGACCGTGATGCATGTGTGCGCATCCCCGAGTCCGACCCGCGCAATTTGCGAATCGAGCACCGCCTGGCCAGCGCCGACGCCAACCCCTACCTGGTGTTGGCAGCAATTCTGGCGGGATTGGAGCATGGGCTTGAGGCCAAGCGCGAGCCCATCACACCCCTGAACGAAGACCGTAACAGCGGCAACGATTTCCCGGTGGAGATGCTCGACGCCGTGCGCGCCATGCAGCAGCAACCGGTCGTGCGCGACAAGCTGGGCGCGGAGTTTGTTGATGTGTATTGCGAGAACAAGCGCCAGGATCACTTGGCTTTCCAGCAAGAGATTCATGCGCGGGAATATCGCTGGTTTCTTTAAAAGTCGCCGAAAAAGACTTGTCAAAACCCTGACTTAAATCAAAGAAAGGCTCTAGAACGGGCCTTTCAGGCGAATAAATTGTCGAACAATCCTGGCTTTTGCCGTTGAGACCCATTATCATCCGGCGCCTTCTCGCTACCCGCCGGGTAGTTGTTCCAATGTGTCACCCGAGGCGCCCATGTACCGTTTTTCGTTTCACCGCCCTTTGATTGCCATCAGTCTGGGGCTTGTTTCCCATTCCGTCAGCGCTGCCCTGCAACCTATCGCCGAAGCTCCACTGGCCAACGACACCGAATTGCACTGCCACTTCAACCGCGACGCCAGTACCGACTGCACCACCACCTACCGCTACACGATCCTCAAGCCTAACGGCCGCGAAATGCTCTCGCGCATCGACTTCGATTACTCCGAAGGCGATACCTTTGAGGTGATCAGCGCCCAGTCCACCCAGCCTGGCGCCAAGCCGGTCGCCCTGGCGGCCACACAAATCGACACGCGTAGCGCGCCCAACCCGGACCAGGGCTTCAGCCGCGATAAACAAACCTCCCTGGCCTTCCCCAACCTGCGCGTGGGCACCAGGATCCGCTACACCGTACGCCACCACTACCCGGCCAAACCGTTGATGAGCCAGTTCCATTACGTGCTCAAGTTCGGCCCCGGTGCGGCCCGCCGTGATCGCTTCAAGGCACGCTTTACCGCCGAACGCCCGATCCACTGGCGCAGTGAAATGTTCGATGCGTTCAACGTCACCCCTTCGAGCAACGGCAAGACCCTGGACGTGGCACTTAAAGCGCCGATCTACCTCAATTACATCAATGAATCCTCGGCTGCCGCCCTGCTGCGCATCCCACGCCTGGAAGTCGGTAGCGCCTTGGAACGTCAGGCTTACTTCGGTGATTTCGCCCAGCGTTACAACCAGATTCTCGGTGCCAACCTGCCGGCGCAAGCCGCCGTCGCCGTGGCCGCCGCACGCAGCCTGGCACCGACTGAGCAAGTGGCCGCGCTGATGCAGCACATCAATGATCACTACCGCTACCTGGGTGACTGGCGCGCCAGCGAGCGTGGTTATGTGCCATTTAGCCTGGCCGAAATCGAGCAGCATGGCTACGGCGACTGCAAAGACCTGGCGACGCTGCTGACCGCCATGCTCAAGGCCGTTGGCATCAAAGCCGAGACCGCGTGGGTGAGCCGTGGTGATGTGGTCGATGCCTTGCTGATTCCGGGCACCCAGGCGCCTAACCACGCCATCGTGCGTGCCGAAGTGAATGGCCAGGTGTGGTGGCTCGACCCGACCAATCCGGTCTTCGCCCCCGGCCAGACCATGCCCGACATCCAGGACCGCTGGGTGCTGGTCAACGACGCCCAGAGCCAGGTGCGCGAAGAGCGCATCCCGCTGGAGCGCCCTGAAGTCTCGATACGCCTGGACAAACAGGTGCAGTACGGCAAAGAGGGAGATGGTGCGGTCAAGGCGACGATCATTTTCAGCCGCCTGCCGCTGATGCAAATGAGCGCCGCCGACCGCCAGCAAGGCACCACCGCCACCGACCAGAACATCTGCGCCAACTTCGGCAACGACATCAGCGACTGCCAGATCACCCGCGAACCCACAGGCTTTGTGGTGCATGACGGCTACAGCGTCACCGCCCGCATGAACGATCAGCGCGCCCTGGAAAAACTGGCCAATGACTATGTCTACACCGACCCGTCGTTGAAAGACCGCTGGGAGGGTTACGTCAACTACCGTCGCCAGGGGCAACAGGCTGACCTTTACCTGGGCAACCCGGAAACCTACGACTACACCTACACACTGACTGGCGGGAAGATGGAAAAAGCCATCCCCGGCTGCACCGTTCGCTCGCCCTGGTACGACCTGGACCTGGACGGAAAACTACAGGATGGCTCGCTGCGCTATCACTATCGCCTGAGCCAGAAAAAACGCTGGCTGACCCATGCTGAAGTGACCAGTGATGCGTTCGGCAAGATGATTGACGAGGCTCGGGCGTGTGCCGAGCAGGTGCATCAGGTAGTAAAGTTCTAGACCGTCCCTGACACACACCATAGCCCAAATGTGGGAGCTGGCTTGCCTGCGATGGCGGCGGGTCAGCTTGCACATGAGTGACTGATACACCGCCATCGCAGCATAGGTATCTACACAACTTCGCTACAACGCTGGACCTGTGGCGAGGGAGCTTGCTCCCGTGACGGCCTGACAGCCGACGCTGATCTAGCTGACGCACCGCGATCCAAATGTGGGAGCTGGCTTGCCTGCGAAGACGGCGGGTCAGCCTGCACATGAGTGGCTGATACATCGCCATCGCAGCATAGGTATCCACACAACCTTGGAGGTTGTTGCAGCCAACGGTAACCACGATGCGAAGCGAGCCGCTCTTGCTCTTGATCTGCTTTTGATCTTGATCTTAAGCGCCCCGTCAAACCACGCTGGCAGGAATTCGACAGGGATTTGGGGGGTAAACCGGCAGGGATGCCGGTTTAGCCGCCCCGCGCCATGGATGGCGCGTGGCGGCGGCCCCCCAAATCACTGGCGGATTACGGGCACACCGAGCCCAGGCGAGGTGCCGAGTGGTGGGGCAAGAGCGTTTTGCTTACTTTTGTCTGGGCCGGCATTCCGGCTTTTCAAAAGTGAGCCGCCGTCAGGGCGGAACCCTAAGTGGCCGTTACCGCAGCAATGGATATGTACGCAATCCAACTGTGTCGACTGTCAGGCCGCCTTCGCGAGCAAGCCCGCTCCCACAGTTGGATGGTGGGTATCAGGTAGAGAAGTGTCGGCTGGTAGGCCGCCATCGCAGGCAAGCCAGCTCCCACAATTGGATTGTGGGGTGTCAGGTAGAAAAGTGTCGGCTGGCAGGCCGTCTTCGCGAGCAAGCCAGCTCCCACCTTTTAGTCCGTGTGTGTCAGCGGGATTCGCCGAGTAGCAAACTCTGCTCGCGCGCGCACAACTCCACCACATAATCCCACAACACCCGCAACCGCACCGACTTGTGCAGCTCGCGACGCGAGCTGATCCAGTAGCTGCGCTGGATACTCTCCGCCGGCAGCAACGGCACCAAATCCGGATCACCCGCCGCCATAAAGCATGGCAACACGGCAATGCCCAACCCCGAACGCGCCGCCTGGTGCTGGGCGATCACGCTGGTGCTGTGGAACACCACCTTGGGGTTGCGACAGAAGCTGTGAAGGAACTTCAGTTCCTGGCTGAACAGCAGGTCATCGACGTAATCGATCCAGGCGTGGCCGGCGAGGTCTTCGCGTTTTTCGATCGGCGGGTGGCGCGCAAGATAAGCGCGGCTGGCATACAACGCCAGGCGGTAATCGGTGAGTTTGCGTGTCACCAGTTGGTCGACGCTGGGGCGTTCCAGGTGGATGCTGATCTCCGCTTCGCGGTTGAGGATGCTGACAAAACGCGGCACCGCCACCAGTTCCACTTCCAACCCCGGGTAACGCTCGAACAGCCCCCCCATGCGACCGGCGAGGAACATCACACCCAGGCCTTCGGCCACCCCCAGGCGGATCTTGCCCAAGGGCGCGGCTGAGTGGGTGAGTTCGTCTTCGGCCAGCAGTGCGACGTTCTCCATGGCTTCAGCATGTTTGAGCAGCGCCTCGCCTGAGGGCGTCAGTTCATAGCCTTGAGCGTGTTGCACGAACAATGCAGTGCCGAGGCTTTTCTCGATGGCCTCGATATGCCGGGCCACGGTGGCATGCGTGGTTTTCAAGCGTTGCGCAGCGGTGAGCAGGCGACCACTGCGCTGCAACTCGAGAAAAAACCGCAGGTCATTCCAGTCGAACATATCGCCTCCATTGCCTCGGCCCGGACCGCGCTGTTTAAAAACGCACAGCAGCTGGGTAAAAACTAACATTTTTAAGACGAAAACTAACAACTAGGATGGGGCCAATAAGAAAAACAAGCGAGCCCCAGATGACCATCGCAATTGCTGAATACGATTACATCGTGGTCGGCGCCGGCCCCGCCGGTTGCCTGCTGGCCAATCGGTTGTCCGCCAACCCGGCCCACCGCGTCCTGCTGCTGGAAGCCGGTGGCCGCGACAATTACCCCTGGATCCATATCCCCGTCGGCTACCTGTTTTGCATCGGTAACCCGCGCACCGACTGGTGCTTCAAAACCGAGGCGCAGGCCGGCCTGCAAGGTCGCGCCCTGAGTTACCCACGGGGCAAAGTGCTCGGCGGCTGCTCGTCCATCAACGGCATGATCTACATGCGCGGCCAGGCCCAGGACTATGACGGCTGGGCGGCGCAGGGTAACCCGGGCTGGGCCTGGAACGATGTGCTGCCGTTGTTCAAACAAAGCGAAAACCACTTCGCCGGCGGCTCACAATTCCATAGCGACGGTGGCGAGTGGCGCGTCGAGCAGCAGCGCCTGTCGTGGCCGATCCTCGATGCGTTTCGTGAGGCGGCAGCCCAGAGCGGCATCGCCAACATCAATGATTTCAACCAGGGCGATAACGAGGGTTGCGGCTACTTCCAGGTCAACCAGAAGGCCGGCGTGCGCTGGAATGCGGCAAAGGCGTTTCTCAAGCCGATCCGCCAGCGCCCCAACCTGACCGTGTTGACCGAGGTGGAGGTCGACCGCGTGCTACTGGAAAACGGCCGCGCTTCCCAGGTTGTCGGACGTCAACACGGCCAGCAGCTCAACTGGAAAGCGCGCAAGGAGATCATTTTGTGCGCCGGCGCTGTGGGCTCGCCGGGCATTCTGCAGCGGTCCGGGATCGGCCCCGCCAACGTGCTCAAGCCGTTGGGCATTGATGTGGTGCATGAACTGCCAGGCGTAGGCGGCAACCTGCAGGATCACCTGCAACTGCGCCTGATCTACAAACTGGAAAACGCTCGCACCCTCAACCAGATCGCCGGCACGCTATGGGGCAAAATGGGCATGGGCCTGCGCTACCTGTACGACCGCAGCGGCCCGCTGTCGATGGCGCCGAGCCAATTGGGCGCATTTGCCCGATCCGGCCCGGAACAGACCTCGGCCAACCTTGAATACCATGTACAGCCGCTGTCCCTGGAGCGTTTTGGCGAACCGCTGCACGGCTTCCCGGCGTTTACCGCATCGGTCTGCGACCTGCGCCCGCAAAGCCGCGGACGCGTAGATATTCGCTCGGCCAACCCGGCGGATGCCCCCCTGATACAACCCAACTATCTCAGCCACCCCGAGGACTTGCGTGTGGCCGCCGACGCCATCCGCCTGACCCGACGCATCGTCGCCGCGCCCGCCTTGAGCCAGTTCAAACCCTTGGAATACCTGCCCGGCCAAGACCTGCAAACTGAAGAACAACTGCACGAGGCCGCCGCACGGATCGGCACCACGATTTTCCATCCGGTGGGCACCTGCCGCATGGGCGATGACAAAGACGCCGTGGTCGACAGCCAACTGCGCGTACACGGCATCCCCGGCCTGCGCATTGCCGATGCGTCGATCATGCCGCGCATCACCTCCGGTAATACCTGCTCACCCACGCTGATGATCGCGGAGAAGGCCGCGCAGCTAATCCTGTCACCCAACACTGCAGGAGCGAGCTTGCTCGCGAAAAACCCACCAGCACCGCGCACCACAGGGCACCCCGCGTAATCATTAACGCACTATGAAGTTGAAAAACACCGGCGCCGAGATTGGCGCCGACAGTGGAACAACAATAAATAATCACTGTGAGGGACACCCAATGTCAGAACATGCTCAACCCCTGGGCTCGGCGGCCAGTGCAAGCACTGCCAACGAATCAAGAAAAGTCATCTTCGCCTCCTCCCTTGGGACGGTGTTCGAGTGGTATGACTTTTTCCTCTACGGCGCGCTGGCGGCGGTGATCAGCAAGCAGTTCTTTGCCGGGGTCAACGACACCACGGCGTTTATCTTTGCCCTGATGGCCTTCGCCGCAGGCTTTGTAGTGCGGCCATTCGGTGCGCTGGTGTTCGGCCGCCTGGGCGACATGATCGGGCGCAAGTACACCTTCCTCGTCACCATCATCTTGATGGGCGTGGCGACCTTCTGCGTCGGGCTGCTGCCGACCTACGCCAGCATCGGCATCGCCGCACCGATCATCCTGATCGTGCTGCGCATGTTGCAGGGCCTGGCCCTGGGCGGCGAGTACGGCGGCGCGGCCACCTATGTGGCCGAACATGCGCCGCCAGGCAAGCGCGGGCTGCATACCAGCTGGATTCAATCCACCGCCACCCTCGGCCTGCTGCTGTCGCTGCTGGTGGTGCTGGCCTGCCGTTACTTCACCGGCGATCAGTTCGAAGTGTGGGGCTGGCGCATTCCGTTCCTGTTTTCCATCGTGCTGCTGGGCATCTCGACCTGGATCCGCATGAGCCTGCATGAGTCGCCGTCTTTCCTGAAAATGAAAGAGGAAGGCAAGGCCTGCAAGGCGCCGATCCGTGAGTCGTTCGGTCAATGGGAAAACCTCAAGGTCGTACTGATCGCCCTGTTCAGCATCAACGGCGGGCAGGCCGTGACCTTTTACGCGGCGCAGTTCTATGTGCTGTTCTTCCTCACCCAGTTCCTGCGCATGGACCCGGCACTGGCCAATATGCTGCTGATCATCAGCGTGGTGATTGGCGCGCCGTTCTTTATCCTGTTTGGCTGGCTGTCGGACAAGGTCGGGCGCAAGCCAGTGCTGATGCTCGGCCTGCTGCTGGCGACCGCGCTGTACTTCCCGATCTTCAAGGGCCTGGCCCACTACACCAACCCGGCGATGGACCAGGCCAGCCGGCAGGCGCCGATCACCGTGATGGCCGACCCGGCCACCTGCACCTTTCAGTTCGACCCGGTGGGCAAGGCGCGTTTTGACAGCCCATGCGACAAGGTCAAGACCTTCCTGGTCAAGCAGGGCCTGCCCTACAGCAGCGCCGCCGCCCCGGCAGGCAGCCCGGTGCAGGTGAGCGTAGGCGATGTGCGCATCGACGGCTTTGATGAAGCGGCACTGCGTGGCGCCGTGACCCTGGCCGGCTACCCGTCTTCGGCGGACGTGGCACAGGTCAACAAGGTCATGGTGGTGGTGCTGATCGTTGTGCTGATCCTGATCGCGGCCATGTGCTACGGGCCATTGGCGGCGTTGATGGTGGAGCTGTTTCCGACGCGTATTCGCTACACCTCGATGTCCCTGCCCTACCATATCGGCAACGGCTGGTTCGGCGGCTTCCTGCCGACCGTATCGTTCGCCCTGGTGGTGTACACCGGCGATATCTTCTATGGCTTGTGGTACCCGGTGGTGGTGACCGGGGTGAGCCTGATCGTAGGGTTGTTCTGCCTTAAAGAAACCCGACATGTGGACATCGACAACAACTGATACCTCTTCCCTGTAGGAGCGAGCTTGCTCGCGAAGAACCTGAGAGCGACGCGGGGCAACAGGTTCCCCGCGTTATCGTTAACGATGTTCGCGAGCAAGCTCGCTCCTACAGTGGGCTGGCACACACAAATTGCTGTACATCCATACAGATAATGGTTGCTCAAATCCTTCTGACTAAGCATCCTGCAAGGCATCAACCCGATCTGATGTGATGACCATGCGGCTGTACCTCTGTGAAAAACCCTCCCAGGCCAAGGATATCGCGGCCGTGCTCGGCGCCAGCCGCCGCGGCGACGGCTGCTGGGTGGGCAACGGGGTTACCGTCACCTGGTGCATCGGCCACCTGCTGGAAACCGCCCCGCCCGACGCCTACGACGCCAAATACAAACGCTGGGTGCTGGCCGATCTGCCGATCGTCCCGCAAAAATGGAAGATGCTGGTCAAGCCCAAGACCGCCAGCCAATACAAGGCCGTCAAGCGCTTGCTGGGGGAAGCCCATGAATTGGTGATCGCCACCGACGCCGACCGTGAGGGCGAAATGATTGCCCGTGAACTGGTGGAGCATTGCCGCTATCGCGGGCCGATCCAGCGGCTGTGGCTATCGGCACTCGACGATGCCTCCATTCGCAAGGCCCTTGCGGCACTCAAACCGGGCGCCGAAACCTTCAGCCTGTACCACTCCGCCCTGGGCCGTTCCCGCGCCGACTGGCTGATCGGCATGAACATGAGCCGTCTGTTTACCTTGCTGGGGCGCCAATCCGGTTATCAGGGCGTATTGCCGGTAGGCCGTGTGCAAACCCCGACCCTGCGCCTGGTGGTGGACCGTGATCGCAGCATCGCCGACTTCGTGCCGGTGGCGTACTGGGCCATTGATGTCGACTTGCGTCACGAAGGCATGACCTTCACCGCCCAGTGGCGCGCCAACGAAGATGCCTGCGATGACCAGGGCCGTTGCCTCAACCCGCAACTGGCGCGGGACGCGGCCAACGCCATGGGCAACGCGAACACCGCGCGGCTGGTTAAACTGCGTACCGAACGCATGCGCGAGGTAGCCCCCCTGCCCTTCGACCTCGGCACATTGCAGGAAATCTGTTCGAAAAAGCTAGGCCTGGGCGCCCAGGAAACTCTGGATATTGCCCAATCCCTTTATGAAACCCACAAGGCCATCACCTACCCGCGCAGCGATTGCGGCTACCTGCCGCTGAGCCAGCACAGTGAGGCGCCGAAGATCCTCGCGGCGCTGGGCCGTGCAGATGCGGCGGTCAACGAACTGATGCCGCACATTGACCCCCAACGCCGCTCGCGGGCCTGGAACGATGCCAAAGTCAGTGCCCACCACGGCATCATCCCCACCGGGGCCGGCAAGGATGTCAGCCAACTGACCGGCAAACACCGTGCGGTGTACACCCTGATACGTGCGCGCTACCTGGCGCAGTTCCTGCCCAACCATGAATACGACCGCACCCAGGCGGATTTCGACTGTGCCGGGCAGGCGTTGCGTGCGGTGGGCAAAGTCATCATCGAAGCGGGCTGGAAACGCGCATTGCCTGAAGCACTGGCGCCCAGCAAAGGCCGAGAAGCCCCCGCCCCCCAGGCCTTGCCGACGCTGGTACAGGGCCGGGACTATGCCGTGGCCAAGGTCAACCTAAAGGACCTGTGGACCCAACCGCCCAAACCCTTTACCGAGGGCGACCTGATCAAGGCGATGAAAAACGTCGCCAAACTGGTGCAAGACCCGCTGCTCAAGCAGAAGCTCAAGGACACCACCGGCATCGGCACCGAGGCCACTCGCGCCGGGATCATCCAGGGCTTGCTGGACCGCGGTTACCTGGTGAAAAACGGCAAGGCCCTGTCTGCAACCCCGGCGGCGTTCAGCCTGATCGACGCGGTACCCCGCGCCATTGCCGACCCCGGCACCACCGCTATCTGGGAACAAGCGCTGGACATGGTGCAAAGCGGCGAAATGAGCCTGGAAGAATTCGTCGCCAAGCAAGCGGCGTGGATGAGCAAGCAAGTGGCGCGCTGTAACGGTATGCGCATGACCATCACCGGCCCCGCCAGCCCTGCCGGTCGAGGCGCCACGCCCTGGAAGAAGAAACGCAAGAGCGCTCCACGCAAGGCGGCCGCCAGTCCAAAGCGGGCAAAGAAACCGACAACAGCAGGCTAAAACACGTAAAAATCCGGCAAATGACGTTTTTCGACAGGTTTAACGCCGTATTGGACCTTGCTACGACGGGTTCGGTCTAGGATTCTGTAGGGGATCTGGACTACCAACAACAACACCGGAGTGGCCGCCATGAAGACCGTCGCACAATTGCTCAAAGCCAAGGACCAAAAAAACCAGGACGTCCACACGATCAAATGGGACCACACCGTGTTTGAAGCGCTGGTGCGGATGTCGGAGAAAAACGTCGGGGCCTTGCCTGTGGTCAAGGATGACGTGGTGGTAGGCATCATCAGCGAACGCGATTACGCCCGCAAAATCATGCTCAAGGGCCTGTCGTCGGTCACCACCAAGGTCCATGAGGTCATGAGTTCGCCGGTGATAACGGTGGACACCCATAAGAGCGTCGAGGAATGCATGAACATCATGACCGACAGTCACCTGCGCCACCTGCCGGTGGTCGAAGACGGCAAACTGTTGGGCCTGCTGTCCATCGGTGACCTGGTCAAGGAAGCCATTGCTGAGCAAGCCGCCTTGATCAAACAGTTGGAGCAGTACATCCGCGGCGAATAGGTGGAACCCATGCTCGACACCCTGGCACATCAGGAAGACCACCTCGACACCCTGTACCGAGCCATGGCCGACCGGCGCTTTGTCGTACTGACCGGTGCGGGCATCAGCACCTCATCGGGCATACCGGATTACCGCGACGGTGAAGGTGTACGCCGGGGCAAGGCGCCGATGATGTACCAGGAGTTTCTTGCCACTCCCGAGGCGCGGCGTCGTTACTGGGCACGGGCGATGCTGGGTTGGCCGCGGGTACGTATTGCGCAGCCGAACAAGGCGCACCTGGCCCTGGCGACGCTGCAACAGCGTGGGCTGATCAGCGGGCTGATCACGCAAAACGTCGACACCCTGCATGACCAGGCCGGCAGCCATGACGTGATCGAACTGCATGGCAGCTTGCATCGCGTGCTGTGCCTGGATTGCCAACTGCGCAGCGAGCGCGATGTGATCCAGCGGCAGATGGAAGTCGATAACCCGCATATGGCGAAGGTTCACGCTGTGCAAGCACCGGATGGCGACACGTTGCTCGATCCGGCGTTTGAACAGCGCTTTCAGGTACCCCGCTGCCCCCATTGCCATGGCGAACGGCTCAAACCTGACGTGGTGTTCTTTGGCGAGAATGTCTCACCTGCGACGGCGCTCAAGGCGATGACCGCGATAGACCACGCTGAGGGCCTGCTGGTGGTGGGCTCGTCGCTGATGGCCTATTCGGCGTTTCGCCTGTGCAAGGCGATGGTCGAACAGGGTAAGCCGGTGATCGCGATCAACCTGGGCAAGACTCGGGGGGATGAGCTGCTGCAGATTAAAATCCAGGCATCCTGCGAGCAACTGCTGCCATTGTTAGTCGACCGACTCCACCCTCTGTAGGAGCGAGCTTGCTCGCGAAAATCGTCAACGATGACTCGGAACACCTGACACCCTTGCGGTGGGCTCAGGTTTTTCGCGAGCAAGCTCGCTCCTACAGGGCGGGTTAAACGCCCGACCTGCACCGCCAAAAAATGACGCCCAAGTCACGTTTTCTCGCATTTCCCCGTCCCCACAGCAAATTATGTAGTGCTCAAAAATAATCACTACATAATCGTTGACGTAACCTTTTTGTCCTTGCATGATCTAGACGTCTCCCGGATCGGGAGCGTTGGTAACAAGCGTTTTGAACAGGCTCGTCTGACCGCCGAGCTGTTTTTCCGGATGTGCACTGCCCACAAGGCAGATTGATGAAGCTGACCAGTCCCGAAAGGGTCCGGTACAAGGAGCTAAAACGCTGCTTGTCTTCGTTATGAAAGCGTTGCGTAGCAGTTCATCAGCAAGACTACATGCATCAGGTTCAAGACCCTGCCCGTATTCGGCAGACCGTGACTGACGCCCGGTTTTCGGAACCGGAGACAACTAAGCAGTTTTAACGAATCAATTGATAGATCGCCAACTGGTCAAGGGGCTTACACATGAATCTGAACAACCAACCAACTATCGATGAATTGGCTGAGATGTTCGCAGCGCAGAAAGACACACTCGACGACCATATCCTGTGGATTGGCAAATCGGGCGAAGTGCAAATTGACTGCCTGGCGCCCCATACCGAAGAAGCCGAGTTCGACCGCAATAACCGTGAACTGGCGGCGCGCCTGAAGATGTACCGTCGTGGCCAGGGTTATGTCGGCAAGAAGGCTGCAGCTGATCGCAACTTTATCGAGCAGGTGTTCGATACACTCAACAATGCCTGGGCATCTTTCAAAGACAGCTCGCAAGTTAAAGTGATCGACCGTTACTACTAAGTATTACTCCATCCATGCGGAAGCTGGCTTGCCAGCTTCCGCATTTTTTATAGCGTTAGAACGTTGGAAACCTGCCCTTCCCCGCCTCATCGCGAAAAATATCGAACAACACTTGCGCCGCCGCCGACAACTCATGCCCCGGTTTGGTCAGCACCCCAATCGGGCGCTCGATCACCGGGCCGGTCAAGGTAATGCAACGGGCACCCGCCTCCTCCATCTGCCGAGCGCATAACGCGGGCACGGCGCTGACGCCCAGCCCGCTGGCGACCATCTTGCCGACAGTCGCCAGTTGATGGCTCTCCAACGCTACCGGTAGTTTCATCTGCAAGGCGCCGAGGTGTTCTTCCAGCATCACCCGCACCGTAGAGGGCCGTTGCAACGTAATAAACGGCTGCTCCAGCAAGGTTTTCCAATCAATTTCGGCACGCTGAGCCAACGACGAATCCCCTGGCACCACGGCGATAAAGCGGTCCAGGTACAACGGCGTAAACGCCAACGACGACCCTTCGGACGGCTCGAACGCCACGCCCAACTCCACCTGACGGTCGCGCACCATCTCCAGCACCTGTTCGTTGATCAAGTCATGCACTGTCACATTCACCTGAGGGTAACGCGCGCGGAATATCTTCAGGATCGGCGGCAACAGGTTCCCGGCAAACGACGGCATGGCCGCCACCGTCACGCGCCCCCGTTGCAGGGTAAAACGCTGACGCAGTTCGTCCTCGGCGTTGTCCCAGTCGGCAATCAACCGTCGCGCCAGGGGCAACAGCGATTCGCCTTCAGGGGTCAGCGCGACGTTACGGGTATTGCGGCTGAACAGGCGCCCGCCCAAGCCCTCTTCCAAGCCTTTGATGGTCAAGCTTAATGCCGACTGGGAAAGGTGCAGGCGCTCACAGGCAGCCGCAAAACTCAGGCTTTGCGCAACGGCGAGAAAGGCACGCATCTGTTTGACGGTCATAAGGCAGCTCCAGACAGCGGTTGGACTATGCTGTTTTCTAAATCAATCAACCTTAAAAAACAACTTAACAAATCAATCCACTGGCGCAACACTCAACTCACTGGCTGGACCACACACAATAAAAGAGGTGCATATGGCAGGTTTCGATAAACGCGTGGCGTCCTATGAAGAAGCGCTGGCAGGCCTGGAAGACGGCATGACCGTACTCTCCGGCGGTTTTGGCCTGTGCGGCATTCCGGAAAACCTCATTGCCGAGATCAAGCGCAAAGGCACCCGTGACCTGACGGTGGTTTCCAACAACTGCGGCGTCGATGGCTTCGGCCTGGGCGTGTTGCTTGAAGAAAAACAGATCAGCAAGGTGATCGCCTCCTACGTGGGTGAAAACGCCTTGTTCGAGAAGCAACTGCTCAGTGGCGAAATCGAAGTAGTCCTCACCCCCCAGGGCACCCTGGCAGAAAAAATGCGCGCAGGCGGGGCCGGCATTCCGGCCTTCTTCACCGCTACCGGCGTCGGCACTCCGGTTGCCGAAGGCAAGGAGACCCGCGAATTCAATGGCCGCCCGTATTTGATGGAAGAATCGATCACCGGCGATTTCGCCATCGTCAAAGGCTGGAAAGCCGACCACTTCGGCAACGTCATCTACCGCCACACCGCCCAGAACTTCAACCCACTGGCCGCCACCGCGGGCAAGATCACCGTGGTCGAAGTCGAGGAAATCGTCGAACCGGGCGAACTGGACCCGGCGCAGATCCACACCCCTGGCATCTACGTCGACCGGATCATCTGCGGCACCTTCGAGAAGCGCATCGAACAGCGCACCGTCCGCAAGTAATCCACGTCCAGAACAATAAGAGGAAACAACCATGGCTCTTACCCGCGAACAAATGGCTCAACGCGTCGCCCGCGAAATGCAGGACGGTTACTACGTGAACCTGGGCATCGGCATTCCGACCCTGGTGGCCAACTACATCCCCGACGGCATGGAAGTGATGCTGCAATCGGAAAACGGCCTGCTCGGCATGGGCCCGTTTCCGACTGAAGACACCATTGATGCCGACATGATCAACGCCGGCAAGCAGACCGTCACCGCACGCATCGGCGCCTCGATCTTCTCCTCCGCCGAGTCGTTCGCGATGATTCGCGGTGGGCATGTCGACCTCACCGTACTGGGCGCATTCGAAGTGGACGTGCAAGGCAACATCGCTTCGTGGATGATCCCCGGCAAGCTGGTCAAGGGCATGGGCGGCGCCATGGACCTGGTGGCCGGTGCGGAAAACATCATCGTGATCATGACCCATGCGTCCAAGGACGGTGAGTCCAAGTTGCTCAGCCACTGCAGCCTGCCGCTGACCGGCGCCAACTGCATCAAGCGTGTACTGACGGACCTGGCGTACCTGGAAATCGAAAATGGCGCTTTTGTCCTCAAGGAACGCGCACCTGGCGTCAGTGTTGAAGAGATTGTGAGCAAGACCGCCGGTAAACTGATCGTCCCGGACCACGTTCCAGAAATGCACTTCCAGTGAGGACAGATTCCATGCAAGACGTCGTGATTGTTGCTGCCACCCGCACCGCCGTGGGCAGCTTCCAAGGTTCGCTGGCGAACATTCCGGCCCCGGAACTGGGTGCCGCCGTGATCCGTCGCCTGCTGGAGCAGACCGACCTGGACCCGGCCCAGGTCGATGAAGTGATCCTCGGCCAGGTGCTCACTGCAGGCAGCGGCCAGAACCCGGCGCGCCAGGCTTCGATCCTCGCCGGCCTGCCCCACGCGGTGCCCAGCCTGACCCTGAACAAGGTCTGCGGCTCGGGCCTCAAGGCTTTGCATCTGGGCGCACAGGCCATCCGTTGCGGCGACGCCGAGGTGATCATCGCCGGTGGCATGGAAAACATGAGCCTGGCCCCCTACGTATTACCCGCCGCGCGCACCGGTTTGCGCATGGGCCACGCGAAGATGATCGACAGCATGATCACCGATGGCCTGTGGGACGCGTTCAACGACTACCACATGGGCATCACCGCCGAGAACCTGGTGGACAAGTACGGTATCAGCCGTGAAGCCCAGGATGCGTTCGCCGCAGCCTCCCAGCAAAAAGCCGCCGCAGCCATTGAAGCCGGGCGTTTTGCCGATGAGATCACCCCAATCCTGATTCCTCAGCGCAAAGGCGACCCGGTGGCTTTCGCGGTGGACGAACAACCCCGCGCCGGTACCACCGCCGATTCCCTGGCCAAGCTCAAGCCGGCGTTCAAGAAAGACGGCAGCGTCACCGCCGGCAACGCCTCCAGCCTGAACGACGGCGCTGCGGCCGTGATGCTGATGAGCGCCGACAAAGCCAAGGCTCTCGGCCTGCCCGTACTGGCGCGTATCGCCAGCTACGCCAACGCGGGCGTCGACCCGGCCATCATGGGCATCGGCCCGGTCTCGGCCACCCGCCGCTGCCTGGACAAGGCAGGCTGGCAACTGGCTGACCTGGACCTGATCGAGGCCAACGAAGCTTTCGCTGCGCAATCTTTGGCAGTGGGCAAAGAGCTGGAGTGGGACGCGGACAAGGTCAACGTCAACGGCGGTGCGATCGCCATCGGCCACCCGATTGGCGCCTCAGGCTGCCGCGTGCTAGTGACTCTGCTGCATGAAATGATCAAGCGCGACGCCAAGAAAGGTTTGGCGACGCTGTGCATCGGCGGCGGCCAAGGCGTCGCCCTGGCGCTCGAACGCAACTGAATCGAATCGCTATTGTGGCGAGGGAGCTTGCTCCCGTTGGGCTGCGTAGCAGCCCCATGCCAATAAGAGCAACACAGAAAAGGCCCGGCTCCACGAAAAGCCAGGCCTTTTCTTTTATCGATACCCCTGAATGAACTCGGTCAAAATGTGGGAGCTGGCTTGCCTGCGATAGCGGTCTATCAGTCAGATCATTGCTAACTGACACACCGCTATCGCAGGCAAGCCAGCTCCCACATTTGATCTCACTGCCTGTCAGCGTGCGGCACCGCAAACACCGCGCTCGCCCGCAGCACCACACGCTCCTGCACCTGCACCTGCACCTGCAAACTCAGCGTGGCAAACGCCATCAGCCGGACAAATCCCGGGCAATGCTTTGCGTTAATGGGCCAGACCCGCTTTAATCTCGGCCAATTTCTTCTGCACATTTCAAGGAAACGCCATGCGCCACCTGGACGGCAACTCCCACCCGCTTCGCGCGCCGCTGTTGATCTTGCTCGCCGGCCTGGCCTTGGCCGGTTGTTCCCCCAAGGACCACTCTCGCGCCACGGTCATCAATGGCGAGCAAGGCAAGGCCGGGGCGCAACTGGCCTATGAGCATGAACTGACCCTGGCCCTGCCCGGTGCCCTGCTCGCGCCGCGTATGCAGGCCACCCGTGAGGCGTGTGAAACCGCACGCCTGGGTGCCTGCAATATTCTGGGTATTACCGAAGACGGCGAGGGTGGCCAGATTATCCTGCGGATTGCACCCACGGGTGTGGAACCCATGGTCGCCCTCGCGGCTGAAGGCGGCAAACTCGGCCAGCGCATCACGACCGCTGAAGACCTGGCCGATGCGGTCGCCGATGTGCGCCGCCGCCAGGAGCGCCTGCAAGCCCAGCAGCAACGCCTCGATGAACTGGCCAAGCGCAAGGACATCACCGTCAGCGACTTGATCGTTCTTAGCAAGGAGCAAGCCGGTATCGAAAATGAGTTACAGGCATTGGCTCAGGTTGCCGCCGGCCAGCAACGCCGCCTCGACACCAACCGCGTAACCTTGAACTTCCGTTCCTCCGACGGCGCCAACCAGGTGTCAAGGTTCACCCGGATGTTCAGCAACCTGGGAGACAACCTGGTGAACGGCACAGCAGACGCCCTGGAACGTGCCAGCTATGTGCTGCCCTTCGTGATCCTGGCGTTCCCGGTGGTGTGGCTGTGGGTGGGCTTGTGGCGCCGGTTCGTCAAGCGTCGCGGTTGATCAGCGCTTCATGCAGCGCTGGTAACGCTCATCCACGCGCTTGGCAAACCAGGCCGTGGTCAGGTTGCGGGTGATCTTCGGGCTCTTGAGCACAATACCCGGCAGGATCGCCCGTGGCAGCGGCTTGCCGGCCGCCTGGTCGGCCAGGCTGAAAACGCGCTTGTACAAGGTGGTGTCCTCGAAATCCAACTGCTCGCCCTGCTCCAGTTGACTGCGGATGCTCGGGTTGCGCATATCCAACTTCGCCCCCAGTGAACGCACCGCCAGCTCGGTGGTGCCGGGCAGCAATGAGCCATAGCGGATCAAGTCGCCATCCAACGCCAGCTCTTTGCCTGAAACACGACTGACTGCAGCCTGGAACGCGGCATTGCGGCTGGCGTACCAACCGGCATTGAAGTCGGCAAAGCGGTACAGCGGCTGGTCATAGCTCACCGGGTAGCCGAGCAAATGGGCGATACCAAAGTACATGCCACCGCGACGGGTGAACACTTCGCGGCGAATCGTACCGTCGACCGTGTAGGGATAACCGCGTGCCTGCTTCTGCGCAAAGTCGATACTGACCTGCATCGGGCCTGCGGTGTGCACCGGGTTGAAGCCGCCGAACAAGGTATTGCCCAGCGGCACCATGCTGATGAAGTCGTCGAAGATCGCGCTCAAGTCCTTCTCCGTGCGTGCGGCATTCAGGCGGTCGGCGTAGGTTTTTCCGGTAGGCGAACGCAATTGCAGGGCACTGCGTACCACGAAGGCCGGCACATGCACCTTGCCGGCGCGGCGCAGGATTTCGTCCTGAGCGATCTTGCCCATGCCTGGCACGGGTGGGTCGACGTGATAGGTAGACTCCTGCTCGGTCACCGCCAGCACGGCGCAGATGTTTTCGGTGCTGGGGTAGATCTTCTGGGTGTCGAAGGCGGTGTAGATGTCCTGAGCCCAACCATTGCGGTCCGAAACCTTGGCGGGCAACAGGCGCACGATCTGCGCCTTCACCTCGGCCTCACTGCGTTCGGGCTGCTGCGGGCCACGGGAGGTGGAGCAACCGGCCAGCACCAGCAAAGGCATGAGGCAAAAGAGCAGACGACTTGGATACATGAGGCTTCCTTGGTTAACGACGGGACGGGCAGTGCAGATATCGACAGGTAAGTCTAACCGGGGTTCGTCGGTGAACCGAAGCGGATGCCGGCCCCTAGCTGAAACATCCCACATAACTGCCGGATAAGCTCTACTCCTCTGCCCTGCGAACCGCTGCAAAGTCCCTCGCCTGATCATTGAGTGCGAGGGACCGCCGATGTACTGCTCCGTTAATGCTTTGCCCCCCGGGACAGCCACTTGAACCCGGCCATTGGCAGGCTCGCCCTGACACCAATGGACGTGAAAACGGTCGACGTTGAAAGCGTCTTCCGTGATTTTCGCGATTGCCTGAATACCTTTGACGATTGGGCCGATAGCTTCTGGAGCTTCTCGGCGCTGGCGCTTGAGCAGGTGTTCAAGGTCGGCGACGAGGTAGCGCTCGTTGCCCCGATCAATCGCTCCCTGTTTCCCGGCAGCACCGTCGCCACTTGCCAGGCCAACGGTACGTTGACCCTGGTGCATATGTTCCAGAGCACGCGGTTCGTGCCGATCGGCAACACGGCGGTGCTGTTGCAACGCGTTGATCCAAACGGCGGCCCGTTGGGCGAGCCCATCCACAAGACCATCGGCCCGAGCGGCATCCTTGAGATCACCGAGTGTGATCGCAACCAGCAATACCGGGTGAGCTTTTACCCCAACGTTTCCCGCGAACACGTCAAGGCGCTGTATGCGTCCTACCAGTCGGTGATCGCAGGGTTGGAAAGTCGGCTGCGCAACGAATGGACCGGCACCTTCGAGGCCCAGTGGAAAAACCACACAGACATCAGCCCGCTTGACCGGCGCCGACTGCTGGAAACGGCGTTTCTCAGCGGAATGGGCAAGGCGCTTTACGACCTCTGGGACACCGTCACACAGCTGTATGAGCTGCTCGCGAACCTCAAGCCCAACAGCGAAAAGCTGCTGCAGTACCTCTCACACACTGAACTCGACGAGCTGCTGGCACTGGGTAATGACTCCATCGCCAAGGGGTTGTTAGTGCTCAGCGATGAGCCGCTGCTGTTCATCCATGTGTCGGCGCTGGTCAGTTGGATGCGCATGTTGCCGCCGCCGCAGATGACTGAACTGTGGGGAGAAATCACCGGTGAGGTGCTGATCAACCTGCTGCTGATTTATGCCTTGGGGGCGATGGGTATCGCGGTGCGGTTGGGGTCTCGGGTACTCAGTGGCGTCAAGTCCGGGCAAGCACGGGCGTTGCTGGAATTGCTGGCCAAGCAAGTCTCGGGGCCGCGGTTGGACACTCATGTCGAGGCCGCCAAGCCTGTGTTGCTCAATAGCGCAGCGGTGCCGGTCAAGGCAGTGCCGGTGGTGCCGTTGAAGGCGGGCGAAACGCTGGTTTCGAACCCGGTGCCGGTGGTGCGCAGCAAGACCCGGCAGACCGTATTGGTCCGGCAGGAACACGTCGATGATGCGCCTGCCGTGGCGTCGAATCCGAAGGGAGATGCGGCGGCACCAGCGGACAAGACCGTCACCAACGGCTGCCCGGTGTCGATGGTCACCGGCGAGGAATTGCTGACCCTCACCGATGGCGCGTTGGATGGGATTTTGCCGTTTGCGTGGACGCGGCTGTATCGCACCAGTGCGGTGGATGTGGATTGTGGGTTGGGGTTTGGTTGGAGTCATGGACTGGCCCATCGGCTTGCGGTGTCGGGCGATTCGGTGGTGTGGACCGATCATGAGAACCGCTCGACTACCCTGCCCTTGCCGACTTCTACTCGACCGGCGATCACCAACAGCCTGGCCGAAGCGGCGATCTATTTAGGCTCGGCTCCTGATGAGCTGGTGCTGGCCCAAGCGTCGCGGTTTTATCACTTTCGTAACGGTGTGTTGGTTTCCATCAGCGATGCGTATGACAACCGCCTGCGCATTTGCCGTGATCGATCTGGGCGGATTGAGC